>QEVN01000051.1 GCA_003576795.1 Burkholderiales bacterium | reverse complement strand
GGGACGACGACTACGATCCGCTGCTGCGCTGGTTCTGCTACATGCCTTTCGAGCACTCGGAATCGCTCGACGACCAGGACGAGTCGCTGCGCCTGTTCGCCGCCTTGCGCGACGACCCGCTGGCGGGCGGCGCCTGGCGCTGGGCCGTGCGCCATCACGAGATCATCGAGCGCTTCGGCCGCTTCCCCCACCGCAACGCGATTCTTGGGCGAGAGTCGACTCCCGAAGAGCTCGAATTCCTGGAGCAGCCCGGCTCGTCCTTCTGACCCCCTTCACCCTTCACCCTTCACCCTTCACTGTTGTTACGCCTCCGCTTCGACCACCGCCTCGAACGTCTTGCCGACGCGCTGCTCGATTCTTTCGATGATGCGGGTCCTTTCGACGAGCGCGTCGTCGTCGTTCCCAGCACCGGAGTAGGGCGCTGGCTGCAGCAGCGCGACGCGCAGCGCCACGGCGTGAGCGCGCGTCTGCGCCCCGAGTTCGCCGGTCGCTGGCTGTGGAACACGATGCGCGCGGTGCTCGATCGGCTGCCGGCGCAATCTCCGTTCGACCCCGAGCGCGTTCGCTGGCATCTGCTGGCGCTGCTCGACGAGCTGCCCGACGGCGAGGATTTCGCTTTGCTTCGAAAGCGGCTCGGCGAGCGCGGATCGATCGCGCGGCTGAGCGCGGCCGATGCCGTCGCGCGCGCCTTCGAGCGCTACCTCGCCTATCGGCGCGACTGGCTCGCGCGCTGGCAGCGGGGGCAGTGGGCCGAGGGGCAAGCCGCGCTCGACGTGCACGAAATCTGGCAGCGCTGGCTGTGGACCCGCCTGCTCGGGCGGCTGCCCGGCGTGCGCGACGAGCATCCCTACGATGCCTTCGCGCGCGTTCTCGCCGAGAGCGATGCAGCGCAACTCGAACGCGCGCTCGGCGGACGCCGGGTGGCGATCTTCGGACGCGTCGATCTCTCGCCCGAGCAGTTCGCGCTCTTCGGCCGTCTCGCGGCCAGCATCGACGTGTCGATCTTCGCTCCGGACCCCTGCCGCGAGTTGTGGAGCGACCTGCTCGATCCGGCCTCGCTCGCTCGCGTGCGCGCGCAGCGGCCCGACGAGGCCTGGCTGTACGACGGCGAGCCCTCGATTCTCGGCAGCTGGGGCCGCGCGCATCGCGATTTCGTCGCGCAACTGCTCGAGCTCGAGGAGCGCTTCGGGGTGCAGGCCGAGGCGCCCGGGCGCGAGGAGCCGCTCCCCTTCGACCCGGGCGATGCGCGCGACGAGGCGCCGACCGCGCTGCAGGCGTTGCACGCCTCGGTGTTCCTGCGCAGCGACGCGCCCTGGCGCGCATTGCGCGGGCTCGACGATTCGATTCGCATCATCGGCACGCACGGCCCGGTGCGCGAGGCCGAGATCCTGCACGAGATCCTGCTCGAATGCTTCGCGACGATGCCCGGCCTTGCGCCGGCCGATGTCGTCGTGCATTGCGCCGACATCGAGACGGCGGCGCCGGCGATCGAAGGCGTGTTCGAGAGCGTACCCGTCGAGCGCCGGATCCCGCTGGCGATCAGCGGCCGGCTGCGCGGCATCGATCCCGCGATCGACGCGGTCGAGGCGATCCTCGGGGCCGCCGTGCACGGCATCGATGCTGCGCGGCTCGATGCGCTGCTGCGCAACCCGGCGCTGGCCGAAGCCCTGTCGCTGGACGAATCCGAGGTCGACGCGCTGCTCGACGGCCTGGCGCGCGCCGGTGCGCGGCGCGGGGTCGACGCGCACGACGGCGCCTCGAAACACAACCTGCAGGCGGCAACCGACCGCCTGCTGCTGGGAGCGGCGGTCGGCCTCGAGCAGGTCTGCGGAGACCTGTTCGCCGTGCCCGGGGCGCAGGGCACGCGCGCCCGCGCGCTCGACGGCTGGCTCGCGCTTTCCGAAGCGCTCGGCCGATTGCGCGCGCTCGCCTCGCGCCCGCGCCCGCCGCGCGAGTGGTGCGAGGCGCTGGGCGGCGTGGTCGAGACGATCTTCGTGCGCTCGCGCGCGCAGGCCGCGGTGCAGCGCGTGCGCGAAGCGATCGATCGCCTTGCCGCGTCGAGCGACGAGGCTGCGGGCGTCGTGCTCGACGCCGCGGCCTTCGCCAGCGCTTTCGGCGAGGCGATCGCACAAGGCGCCCCGGCCGCCGTACCGGGGGGCGCCGTCACGGTCGTGCCGATCGGAAGCCTGCGCGGCGTGCCGTATCGCGTGGTCTGCCTCTTCGGTTTCGACGAGCGCTCGTTCCCCCGCCGCGGTGCGCGCGACGAGATCGACCTGATGCGTCACGCGCCGCGTTTCGGCGACCGGCTCGTGCGCAACGACGACCGCGGCGCCTTTCTCGATGCGGTGCTCGCGGCGCGCGAGCGCCTGGTCGTTTCGTGCCGCAGTCGCGATGCGCGTGACGACAGTCCGCTGAATCCGTCGCCGCTCGTCGTGGAACTGCTCGCCTGGCTGGCGGCGCGCCTGGGCGGCGACGAGCGCGCCGCGCCGGCGTCGATTCCTCGCGTGCGGCGCGGCGAGGCGGGCGGCGGGCCGGCGCTCGTGGAATATCCGCTGCATCCGTTCTCGCGACGCAATTTCGAGGGCGGTCAGGCCGATCGGGCGAGCGAGTGGCTGGCAACCGCGCGGGCCGCGAGCGCGCCGCTCGCGAGCCGCGCTGCCGCGATCGGGGCGCTCTTCGACGCCGAGGCGGCTGCCGACGTCGATCCCGCGGCCGCCGCCGACCCCGCGGCCGTCGACGAGGTCGATGCCGTCGTGCCGATCGAGCGTCTGCGCCGCGCGCTCTCCGATCCGGCGCGCACGTGGCTGCGTGAGTCGCTCGGCGTGGCACTGCCGTCGGACGGCGACGAGCCGCCCGAGCACGAGCCGCTGTGGCCGGAATCGGCGCGCGACGCGCAGCAGGTCCAGCGCTGCGTCGAGCGCCTGCTCGCCGGCGACGATCGCGCGCGCCTCGTTCGCGAGCTGCAATGCTCGCCGACCACGCCCGCCGGAGCGGCCGGTGCGATCGACGCCGAGGCGGCCGTCGCGCGCGCACGATCGCTGATCGAGCGTGCGCTGGCGAGCTCCCCGAGCACCGGCGCCCCCGCCGCAGCCGCGGAACCCGGCGCGGGGGCCGCGCAGCTCGCGCCGCGTCGAAGCGAGCCGGTCGTCGCGCGCGTCGGCGATCTGCGGCTGCGCATGTCGCCGCCGGCGCTCGATTCGCACGGGCGGCTGCTCTTCGTCTCGGCGTACCCGCTCGGTCCGCATGCGCTGATCGACGCATGGTTGCGCACCGCGTTGTGGCGCTTCGCGGTCGATTCGACGGCAACCGGGCGGCTGATCACGCCGGACCAGGCGGTCGAGGTGAACTGCGCCGATGCGCTGCGCGCACTCGAACATGCGATCGAATGGTCGCGACGGATCTCGACGCAGCCGCTGCCGCTCTTTCCGCGCAGCTGGTTGTGCCACGCCCGCGAGCTGATGCGAGGCAGGGGCCGCGAGCGCGTCGCGCTCGAGCGCGCGCAGGCGACGCTCGCCGGCGACGACAGCGGGTTCCGCACGCCCGAGCTGGCGCAGCCTGCGATGCGCGCGCTGTACCGGGACGTCGAGATCGACTTCGAGGGCGTGCTGCCGCTGTGCGATCGCGTCTATCGCCCGATCTTCGACGACACCTCGCTCGCGGGCAGCGCGGAAGCCGAAGGGGCGGCGTCATGATCGGCCATCCCGTCTTCGACGCCGACATCCTCGACGGCGTGCAGCTGCTCGAGGCCGACGCCGGCACCGGGAAGACCTGGACGATCGCCGGCCTGGTCGTGCGCGCGATCGTCGAGCGCGGACTGGACCTCGACCGCGTGCTCGTCGTCACCTTCACCAATGCCGCCGCTGCCGAACTCGCCGAACGGATCCGGCTTCGCGTCGCGCAGCTCGAACGACTGCTCGACGATCGGCTCGAAGGCCGACCGGGCGGCGTGGACGAGCCGTTCTGCCTCGCCTATGCGGCCACGCTCGACGAGCCGGCTGCGCGACGCGCGCGCGACCTGCTGCGCGTGGCGCTCGCCCGCATCGACGAGATGTCGGTGCACACCATTCATGCCTGGTGCCAGCGCGTGATCGACGAGCACGCGTTGTCGATCGGCGTGGCCCGCGGGCTTCCGATCGGCGCCGGCGACGGCGAGCGGATCCTTCGCCGGGTGCACGACTGGTGGCGCAGCGAGGTGCTCGAGGGGCCGTCGGAGAGGCTTGCGCTCTTCGCGCTCGCCGGCATCGACCCGGAGGCGATCGGGAAGAGCGTGCAGGCGCTGGTCTCGCTGCCGCTGGCGCGGGTCGCCTCGCACGATTGCGACTGGCGCACGCTCGCGGCGCGCGCCTTCGCTGCGCGCGCCGCGCTGGTCGACGCCCTGCGCACCGACGCCGCCGACCTGCACGCGTGGATCGGCTCGTCCGGCCAGGCCTCCGGAGCGATGAAGCAGCACGGCGCGAACTGGCTCGCGAAATTGCAGGCATTCTGCGACGCGCCGCTGGCGCCGATGTCGCGCGAGACGATCGAGCGTTTCGGCTCGCACCGCTTCCGGAAAGCGATGCCCGATTCGGCCGTTCCCGGCTGCTGCGACGCGCTGCTCGCGATCGATGACCAGGTCGCGGGGCTGCGCGCATCGGTCGCACACGAGATCGTCGCGTCGTTGCGCGCCACGCGCGAGGCCGACCTCTGCCAGGCCAGCTCGCTCGCCTTCGACGACCTGCTGCGGCTGGTGCACGAGGCGCTCGCCGATCCGACGAGCGGTCCGTCGCTCGCGCGCGCGCTGCGCGAAAGGCATCCGATCGCGCTGGTCGACGAATGCCAGGACACCGATCCGCTGCAGTGGGACATCGTGCGCCGCATCTATGCGAGCGACGACGACGGCGCGGGGCGCTTCGCGCTCGTGCTGGTCGGCGATCCGAAGCAGGCGATCTATTCCTTTCGCGGCGCCGACGTGCACTCGTATCTTTCGGCGCGCGCCGGCGCCGCGCGCACGCACCGGCTGGGCGAGAACCAGCGCTCGCATCCCGCGCTGATCGAGGCGGTCAACGCGCTGTTCCATGTCGCCGATCCGTTCCGCGTCGCCGACATCGTCTTCGAGCCGGCCGCGGTCGGTGCACGAGCGCGGCGCGCCTTCGACGCCGTCGATCCGCCGGGTGTCGGTCCTCGCGCGCCGATGACGGTCGTGATGCTCGAGCCCGACGCCGCCGGCAAGCCGCTGTCCGCGCCGCAGGCGCGGCGGCAGGCGATCGACGCCACCGTCGCCGAGATCGCGCGCCTGCTCGCCGCCGACGTGCGCTACGACGATCGCCCGCTGCAGCCGAGGGACATCGCGGTGCTGGTGCAGGCGCGCGCGCAGGGTGCGCTCGTCAAGCGCGCGCTCGCGCGCGCCGGCATCGGCGCCGCCGAGATCTCGCGCGACAGCGTCCTCGATACGCTCGAAGCCGCCGAGCTGATGCGCGTCGTCGCGGCGGTGGACGATTGCGCCGATTCCGCGCGCCTGCGCTCGGCACTCGCCACCACGCTGCTCGGCTTCGATGCGGCGGCCATCGCCGCGCTCGAGGCCGATTCCGCGCAGTTGCTCGCCGTCGTCGCCCGCTTCGCGCAGGCGCGCCTGCGCTGGCAGCGGCACGGCCCGATCGCCTCGCTGCGTCCGCTGCTGCACGCCTTCGGCGCCGGCGCACGGCTGGCCGGCCTCGTCGACGGAGAACGCCGTCTCACCAACCTCGGCCACCTCGTGGCATTGCTCGCCGAGGACGACGCGGTGCGCGACAGCCCGCGCGAAGCGGCGCGCGCGTGGGCGCGGCTGCGCGGACGCGAGGCCGGCGACGACGACGTCCGCGAGTTGCGGCTGGAGAGCGACGAGAACCTCGTGCGCATCCTCACCGTGCACAAGAGCAAGGGACTCGAGTTTCCGGTCGTCTTCGTTCCGTTCGCGTGGTCGGCGCGCAAGGCGCAGGCACCCGACCCCTGCGTGCACCACGAGCGCGATGCCGACGGCGCGTGGCGCACGGTGCTCGATTTCGCGCCCGACGAAGCGGCTCGCGATGCGGCGGCAGGCGAGCTGCAGGCCGAGAGCCTGCGCACGCTGTACGTGGCGCTCACGCGCGCGGAGCAGCGCTGCTACGTCTTCTGGGGAGCGGTGAACAACAACGTGCACGCGCCGCTGGCGTGGCTGCTGCACGAGGCGGGCGCCGCACAGGGCGGCGCCGCATTCGCGCTCGACGCCGACGGCGTGCGCGCCGCGCTCGCGCACTGGCGGATGCGGGCGGGGCTTCACCGTCCGGGGGCGCCGGCGATCGTCGACACGCCGACGGTGCTCGCCGGGGCCCGCGGGCTGCCACCGTTCGAATCGCGGTCCGCCGAGGTGACGGAGTCGAAGGCGCAGCGGCCGGAAGGCGAGGGCGCGTCCGCGCCGGCCGGCGCGCCCTCGTCGGGCGCCGGGCTCGCGTCAGGCGCCGGGCCCGCGATCGATGCAGCATCGCCGTTGCGCGCGCGCTCCTGGAACCAGGTGATTCCGCCGGCCGCCATCACCACCAGCTTCACCGCGATCGCATCTGCATTGACCGGCGGCCACGAAACGCCGTCGCCGTCGTGGCACAACGTCGACGTCGTCGACCCCGGACGCGACGAGCCGGCAACCGAGGCGCCGGCCGACATGCAGGCGGTCGAGCGCGATTCGATCCGCTTCCGCTTCCCGGCGGGCGCGCAGGCGGGCGTGTGCCTGCACGGGATCCTCGAGCAGGCCCCGTTCGACGCGCCGATCGACGCGCCGCTGGCCGCGCACTGGCTGGCGCGCTGCGGATATCGGCGCTCCGACGCAGAGCAGGTCGCTGCGTGGCTCGGCGAGGCGCTCGGCGTTGCGCTGCCTGCGCCCGACGGCACGCGGCTCGCGCTGCCGACCGTGCCGCGCACGCGGCAGCTGCGCGAACTGGAGTTCCAGCTTTCCGGGCGCAATGTCTCCGAGCGCGCGCTCGTCGACGGGCTGGACGATGCGCTCGCGATCGACGCGCCCGCGGCGCTGTCTCGATGGAGCGGCTTCCTGCGCGGTTTCATCGACCTCGTCTTCGAGCACGGCGGCCGCTGGTACATCGTCGACTGGAAGAGCAACCACCTCGGCGACGGCGCGCAATGCTACGGCCCTGCCGCGCTCGCCGACGCGATGCGCGCGCACGCCTATCCGCTGCAGGCGAGCCTGTACACGCTGGCCGTGCATCGCTGGTTGCGCCGCACGCTGCGCGGATACGACTACGAGCGATCGTTCGGCGGCGTCTTCTACGTGTTCCTGCGCGGCGCCGGGCTCGCGTCGCTGAAGGACCGCGCCGCCGAAACCTGCGGCGTGCACGCGAGCCGGCCGAGCGCGCGCGCGATCGAGCGACTCGATCGCCTGTTCGACGGCGACGCGGGCGAGCGGATGCGATGAAGGCTGCCGAAGCCACGTCCGCGGGGCGCGTCGCGCGCGCTTTCGGCGACACGGTCGCGCGACTGCACGCGCGCATCGGCGGGGATCCGGCGGCGAGCCGCGTCGTCGAGCGATGGGCGCAGCAGCTGTGGAGCGATGCCGACGCCGGTCACGTCTGCGTCGAAGTGGTCGACGACGAAGACCGACGGCAGCTTGCCGCCAGCCCGGTCGTCGACGTCGCGCCCGGAGTGCACGAAGCCCCGCTCGTGCTCGACGGCGACGCGCTCTACCTGCAGCGCCTGTGGCGCGCGGAGGCGCTCCTTGCCGAGCGCGTCGTCGCGCTCGACGTGCCGGCACCACTCGGCGAGACCGACGCAGTCGCAGATGCGGTCGATTCGCTGTTCGAGCCGGCCGAAGCCGATGACGCGCAGCGTCGCGCGCTGCTGCGCGCGCTGGGCCATCGTCTCACGCTGCTGTCGGGAGGACCCGGCACCGGCAAGACGACCACGCTCGCACGACTGCTGGTGGCTTTCGCGCGGCTCGCGCCCGATGCGCGCGTCGCCTTCGCTGCGCCCACCGGCAAGGCGGCGGCGCGTCTCGGGCAGTCGCTGTCGGATCAGCTCGCGCGCTTCGATCCGACCGGCGAGCTGCGCGCGCGCCTTCCCCGTGCAGGCGCGACGCTGCACCGCCTGCTCGGCCTTCGCGCGAACGCTGCGGCCGCGGCGAGCGCCGCAATGCCGCTCGACTACGACCTGGTGATCGTCGACGAGGCGTCGATGCTCGACGTCGAGATCGCCGCCGCACTGGTCGCGGCGATCGGCGCGAACGGGCGGCTCGTTCTCGCCGGCGACCGCGACCAGCTCGCCTCGGTCGAGGCGGGAGCGGTGTTCGCCGATCTGTGCGCCAGCGCGAGCGACGCGACCGTGCAGCTGCTGCGCAATCATCGCCAGAAGGACGCGGCGCACATCGTCGAGCTTGCCGCGCAGGTGCGCGACGGCGGGAGCGGGACGGTTCCGCTGCGCTGGCCCGAGCCGATCGGCCATTTCCGGGCCGATCCCGCAGCGATCGTCGACGATGCGCTCGCTGCGTGGGCCGAGGTACGCGAGGCGATCGAAGCGCGCGCGGCTCCCGCGAGAGTGCTGGCCGCCTGCGAACGGCATCGGGTGCTGACCGCGATGCGCGAAGGCCCGCTGGGCAGCGTCGCGCTGAATCGGCGCATCGCCGTTGCCGTTCGGCGCGGAGCGGGTACGGGCGCGGTGGTGGGCACGGGGGCGGGCGTAGGCGCAGGCGTGCGCGCGAACGCGAGCGTGAGCACGAGCACGAGCACGAGCACGAGCACGAGCACGATCGGGTCGCCCTTCGCACAGTGGTACCCGGGGCGCCTCGTGCTGGTCACCGTCAATCGTCCGGCCCTCGGTCTGTTCAACGGCGACGTCGGCGTCTGCCTGTCGCGACCGGACGTCGGTGCGGAGGCGGGTGACGACCTCGTCGTCGCCTTCGCCGGGGAGAGCGAGGCGCGGCTCTTTCCAGTCGCGCAGATGCCGGCCTGCGAGGATGCCTGGGCGATGACCGTCCACAAGGCGCAGGGCTCGGAGTTCGATTCGGTGGCGCTCGTGCTCGCGCCGCCCGGGCACCCGCTGAATACGCGTGAACTCGTCTACACCGGCATCACGCGCGCGCGCAGCCGGCTGGCGATCTGGGCCGAGCCCGACGTGGTCGAACAGGCGGCGCTCAGCCGAACGCTACGGCGCGGACGCCTCGCGCAGCGGGTCGCGGAGCAGGCAGACGGTGAGTTCCGGACGAGCAGCCCGCGCATGCAAGCGTCGCGCTTCAGGATGTAGCCTCTCGACTCGTGGAACCCATTCCACGAGCGAGAACGCATCAATTCGATGCCAATCGTGCCTACCGACGCTCCGATGCCCGAGCGTGGGGCTCGGCTTTCATCCTTGGCCGGCAGCGGGGCGGCCGGCTCGGGGCGCCTGCGCCTCGCGCACGTCCGCAGGCAGCGCTTCCCAGGCGCGGATGAGCTCGCCGATCGTGGCGACCTGCATCTTGCGCATCACGTTGCCGCGATGCAGCTTGACCGTCGGCTCGCTGATCCCGAAGTCGTAGGCGATCTGCTTGTTCAGGCGCCCTCGCGCCACCTCCGCGAAGACCTCGCGCTCGCGCGGTGTCAGTGTTTCGTAACGCTCGACGGCGCGATCGACGACGCTCGCCCGGGCTCTTTGCGCGGCATCCCGCCCGATCGCCGCGAGGACGGCATCCAGCAAGGTCTGATCCCGAACGGGCTTGGTGAGAAAGTCCACGGCGCCCGATTTCATGGCTTGCACGGTCATCGGGATGTCGCCGTAGCCGGTCAGGAAAATGATCGGCTTGGGATTGCCGCGCTCTGCCAGTTGATGCTGCAGGTCCAGTCCGCTTGCGCCGGGCATGCGCACGTCGAGGATGAGGCAACCGGGCTGATCCAGCACACCCGCGTCGAGCAGCTCCTGGGTCGAAGCGAAGCACGCCGGCTGCATTCCCGCCGAGGTCATCAGCTCGTGAAGCGCTTCGCGGATGGCGTCGTCGTCGTCGACGATCGCGACCAGGGCCTGCTCTTTCTTCGACGAGGACGACGACGTTCTCCCGATCTGCGCTGGCTGCGTCATGTCCATCTTCCCTCCTCAGCCGCAAGGCTGTTGCCGACGGCTGCCAGCAAGGCCGGCCCGTCGAAAGGCTTGCGAAAGAATCCGCTGATGTCCTTTGCGTCCGTCCGTTGACGATGGTCGATCTCATGACGGCCGGTGATGAGGAACACCGGCAGATCGGGCCGGGCCTTCTTCGCGACACCGTGAAGCTCGAAGCCGTCCATCGCCGGCATGCCGATGTCCGTGACGAGGCAGTCGATGTCGGAGAACCCGGCATCGATCAGCGCCCCGGCCGACGAGAAGGTGCGAGCCACGTAGCCGGCCGATTCGAACAGATCCTCCAGAGACTCCAGCAGCCTCGGATCGTCGTCGACGACCGCGATCGTTCGCCTTCCTTCGCTCACGGCCGTCCTTCCCTTGCCCGGCGCGAATGAACGACCGGAATCCGCAACTTCTCCGCCATCCGGACGAGGTCGGCGAGCGAAGCGGCCGCCATCTTCTGCATCACGTTCCTTCGATGCAGCTGGAGTGTCACCTCGCTGATTCCCAGCTGCGCCGCAGCCTGCTTGTTGAGAAGCCCGCTGACGACCAGCGGCAGCACTTCCCGCTCCCGCGCCGTCAGCGTCGCGTAATGCGCGCGAAGCGCGGTCATCCCGGCGCGCTCGAGACGCGCTTCCCGGTCCTGCGCCAATCCGGTCCGGACGGCTCTCATGAGATCGTCGTCGCTGAACGGCTTGGTGAGGAAGTCCACCGCGCCATGCCGGATCGCGCGCACGGACGACGGGATGTCGCCGTGTCCCGTGATGAAGACGATCGGCGGATGTTCCGCCTCGGAAATCTGCCGCTGCAGTTCGAGCCCGTTGATGTCGGGCAGCTCCACGTCGAGAATCAGGGTCGCGGGCAGGTCGCGCTTTTCGGCGCGCACGTACTCGCCGGCCGAGCCGTAGGCAACGGCGCTCATGCCGTGCGATTCGAGCAGCTCGGTCAGCGCCTCCCGGACGCGTGCGTCGTCGTCGACGATGAACACGATGTGGGCATCGGTCGTCATGGCGCCGTTTTCGCTTCGAGCGGCAATGTGAAAACGAATGCCGCTCCGCGCGGCTCGTTCCTCTCCGCCCACAGCCGCCCGCCGTGCGACTCGATGATCGATCGGCAGATCGCCAACCCCATCCCCATACCGTTCTGCTTGGTCGTGAAGAAGGGCTCGAATATCCGGTCCGCAAGCTCGATGCCTCGCCCGCAGTCGCTGATCCGCGCCTGGACGAAGTCGCCCATTCGCCTTGCGCGCATCTCGAGGACTTTTTCTCCCGCGATGCAGTCCATCGCCTCGATTCCGTTGCGTACGAGATTGATCAGGACCTGCTGGACCTGGACTCGATCGAGCGCGACGAGCGGCAGGCCGCTCTCCACGTCGACGTTCATGCGCACGCGGCACCGCGCGGCCTCCTCGGCCATGAGCCTGCGCACCTCTTCGAAGATGCCGTCGAGCGCCGTTCGACTCCGGGTCTCCACGGACTGCCGGAACAGCGCGCGGATGCGGCCGACGACGTCCGCCGCCGAATTGGCATCCCGGACGATGCGGTCGGCCGTGATCTTCGCGCGTTCGACATTCGGCGGTTCCGCCGACAGCCAGCGACGGCACGCATGCGCATTGGCGGCGATCGCACCCAGCGGCTGGTTCACCTCGTGTGCGATCGCGGCGGAAAGCTCGGCCAGGCTCGCGGCCTGGGTCGCCTGCGCGAGCTTCTCCGAGGCGCGCCGCAGGGCCTCCTCGGCGCGCAGCTGATCGTCGATGTCGTGGCACAGGCCGTACCACTGGACGATGCGTCCGCTCTGATCCCGCATCGGGTCCGCACGACTCGACATCCAGCGATACGTGCCGTCCGAACGGCGCAGGCGATACCTCATGGAAAAGCGTTCGCCGGTGGCGAGGCAGCCGTGCAGCACCTCGCGGAATCGCGCTGCGTCGTCCGGGTGGACCTTTTCGATGACCGCCTCCAGCCGGCTCGAGCCGGGCCTGTCGGTATCCGCCACATCCAGGCCGAGGAAATCCACCATGCGCTTGTTGAAGAAGATCGGCTCGCCTTCCGGAGTCAGCCGCCAGAGGTGGCTCGGCACCATGTCCACGAGTTGCGATAGCTCCCGCTCCCGCTCGCGCAGCGCCTGCTGTGCGACCACCATGTCCTCGATGTCGACGCTCACGCCGTACCACCGAAGGATTGCGCCGGAGTCGTCGCGCAACGGCTCCGCGCGGGTCTCGGTCCAGCGCCAGGAGCCGTCGCGGCGAAGCTGGCGATATCGCGCGACGTAGGAGACGCCGGTCCGGAAAGAACGGGCCACCGCCTGCGCCGCCGCCGCACGGTCGTCCGGATGAATGACGCTCAGGGCCAGCTTCCCGTTCGGCGCAGTGATGTCCTGGAGAGTGGCGCCGATCACCTCGGTGAACCGCTTGTTGACGTAGGTCGGCGCTCCGTCGTCCGTCGTGCTCCAGATCAGCGCGGGCACGGTATCGATCAACTGCTGAAGCTGCCGCTCCCTTTCGCGTAGCGCGGTTTCGGTCTTCCTGTAGACGTCGATGCCGATCGACGTTCCGCACCACGCGGCAACGACGGCGCCCATGCAAAGCGCCGCGACGAAGAACGTCGCCCACGAGACCGCGATGCCGTGCGCGGCCCCGGCATACGACTGCGCAACGAGCAGCGAGCCGACCAGCCCGATCGCCAGCGTTGCGTGGAGCACGGTGGCCGCGCGGCCGCGAGCGAACAGGAAGAATGCGGCCACGGGCGCCAGCAGGCCGAGCGGTGTCATCGCAAGCCAGGACGCACCGATTCCGACGACGGACGCGGCGCCTGCAACGAGCGCGACATGCCGTTGCGAGAACGTCGTTGCCATGATCGGCCACTCCTGCCGGGGCGCACGCGGCGATGCGGCCCAGGCGGCCGTCGCGGCGTTGTCTCCCGAACTCCGGATTCTCCAGTTCATTCCGCCACGGTAGCGCGCCCTCGATCGTCGCGCATCCTATGGAAATCCGTGCATGCCCCTCGGGCGCGCGCGGTCGACCTTGTTTCGACAGGTGCGCCTATACCGGGAGCGAGGTCTTTTCCGCCTTCGGCATCGCATGACCGATGCCTGCGTCCAATCGACGCGCGAAGCGCATCGACGCACTGTGTACCTGCCCGACCGAGTCGGTCGTCGGACCGGTACTGCCGCAACCGCTGCGATGCGGCGGCCTCTCTTCATCCACCCTGCAGCAAAGGAACGAAACGATGAGCACGATCACCACCAGCGACGGCACCGAAATCTTCTATCGCGACTGGGGTCCACGGAACGCCCAGCCGATCGTCTTCCATCATGGATGGCCGCTGAGCGGCGACGATTGGGATGCGCAACTGCTCCATTTCCTCGACAAGGGCTATCGCGTCGTCGCCCATGACCGGCGCGGCCACGGCCGCTCCGCGCAGGTGAGCGACGGCCATGACATGGATCACTACGCCGCCGACGCGGCCGCGGTGGCCCGGCACCTCGACCTTCGGAATGCGGTTCACGTCGGCCACTCCACCGGCGGCGGCGAAGCGACGCGCTACGTCGCACGGTATGGCCAGCCGCAGGACCGTGTCGCGAAGCTCGTGCTGATCGGCGCCGTGCCCCCGGTCATGGTGAAGACGCCGGGCAATCCCGGGGGCCTGCCGATCGAGGTGTTCGACGGGTTGCGCAAGACACTCGCCGGCAACCGGGCACAGTTCTATCTCGATTTCCCCTCCGGTCCTTTCTACGGCTTCAACCGGCCGGGCGCCAAACCCGTCCCGGGGGTGATCCAGAACTGGTGGCGGCAGGCCATGACGGGCAGCGCCAAGGCGCACTACGAGGGCGTCAAGGCCTTCTCGGAGACCGACTTCACCGAGGATCTGAAGGTCATCGACGTGCCGACGCTCGTCATGCACGGCGACGACGACCAGATCGTGCCGATCGACGACTCGGCACGGCTTTCCGCGAAGCTGCTGAAGGACGCGACGCTCAAGGTCTACGAGAAGTTCCCGCACGGCATGTGCACCACGCACGCCGATACGGTGAACCGCGACCTGCTCGCCTTCATCGCGGAGCAGCAGTGACACTCCCATCACCAACGAGAGCCGAAATCATGAAGATCGTCGTCATCGGAGGAACCGGCCTGATCGGGTCCAGGGTGGTTCAGAAGCTGAAGCAGAAAGGGCACGAGGTGGTTGCCGCCGCACCGAACACCGGCGTCAATGCGGTCACCGGAGAAGGGCTGGCGGATGCGTTCGTCGGCGCCCGGGTC
>QEVN01000050.1 GCA_003576795.1 Burkholderiales bacterium | reverse complement strand
AGCGTCTCGTCGAAGCTGTCGCCGCTCGCGCGGAGCTGCGCCTGCGCGTGTCCTTCGGCGTGCGCGGTCGCCGAGGCGAACTCGGCGAGCGCCGAGCGGTTCACCAGCGTGATCGCGAGCGCGAGCGCGACGCCGATCGCGATGGCCAGCACGGCGATCGCCGCGCGTCCAGGCTGCGCACGCCATTGCGCGAGCAGCAGCCAGCGCAGCAGCGCGACCGGCGCGCGTGCAGTGCGCTCGGTGCGCCGCTCATTGCGCCGCTCATTGCGCGCAGTCACGGCGGCGTCGACCCCGGCGTCGCCGCGGGCGCCGCGGCCGGTTCCTCCTCGAGCGTGTGCCGCAGCAGCCGCACGCGCCGCTGCGCGATGCGCGCCGCCTGCTCGGAGTGCGTGACGAGCACGAGCGCGGCGCCGCAGCGCTCGATCGTCGATGCGATTCCCTCGAGCGCGCGCTGGGCGTTCGCCGGGTCGAGATTGCCGGTGGGCTCGTCGGCGAGGACGAGCTGCGGCTCGTGCACCAGCGCGCGGGCCAGCGCGACCCGCTGCTGTTCGCCGCCCGAAAGCTCGCGCGGCAGCGCGTGCAGGCGCTCGCCCAGGCCCAGGTCGTCGAGCCAGTGCGCCGCTCGCTGCTGCGCGACATCGGCGCGCTCGCCGGCGAGCAGCAGCGGCACGGCGACGTTCTGCACGGCGCTCAGGTGCGCGAGGAGATGGAAGGCCTGGAACACGAAGCCGATGTGCTCGCGTCGCACGCGGGCGCGGCCGTCGGCGTCGAGAGCCGACATCTCGTGGCCGAGCACGCGCACGATGCCGGCATCGGGCGATTCGAGACCCGCGACGAGGTTCAGCAGCGTGGACTTCCCGCTGCCGGATTCGCCCAGCAGCGCCACCCGTTCTCCGCGCTCGACGCGCAGCGAGACGTCGTGCAGCACGGGATGCGCGCCGAACGCCTTGCGCACGCCGGCGAGCTGCACGGCGGGCGTCATCTCAGCGCACTTCGACTCCCGGCTCGCCCGAGAGCACCTCGCCGATCTCGCAGGCCGACGCGAAGCCGTCGCGGTGCAGGATGCCCAGCACCTCGTCGAGCGCGGACGGATCGCAGGCCACGAGCAGTCCGCCGGAAGTCTGCGGATCGGTGAGCAGCGCGCGCAGCGATTCGGGCGCGCCGGCGGAGAACTGCACTTCGTGGCCGTAGGCCGCCCAGTTGCGTGCCGAGGCGCCGGTGACGAAGCCCTCGGCCAGCCGCTGCCCGGTGCCGGGGAGCAGCGGCATCGATGCCGACGAGAGCCGCATGCGCACGCGCGCGCCGCGGCACATCTCGAGCGCGTGGCCGAGCAGGCCGAAGCCGGTGACGTCGGTCATCGCGTGCACGCCGGGCACGCGGGCGAGCGCCGGTCCGGAGGCGTTCAGCTGCGTCGTCGAGGCGATCATCGTCGCGTAGCCTTCGGGCGAAAGCCGCTCCTTGCGCAGCGCGGCCGAAGCGATGCCCACGCCGAGCGGCTTGCCGAGGACCAGGCGGTCGCCCGGGCGCGCCTCGTCGTTGCGGCGGATGTGCGACGGATTCGCCAGCCCGATCGCCACCAGCCCGTAGATCGGCTCGACCGAATCGATCGTGTGCCCTCCGGCGAGCGGAATGCCGGCGCTCGCGCAGATCGACTCGCCGCCTTGCAGGATGCGGCGGATGACGTCGAGCGGAAGACGGTCGACCGGCATGGCGACGATGGCCAGCGCGAGGATCGGCGACGCCCCCATCGCGTAGACGTCGGACAGCGCATTCGCCGCCGCGATGCGGCCGAAGTCGTGCGGATCGTCGACGATCGGCATGAAGAAGTCGGTGGTGGCGACCAGCGCGTGCTCGTCGTCGATGCGGTACACGGCCGCGTCGTCGGCGGTGTCCAGGCCCACCAGCAGTTGCGGCGGCACCGGCAGGCGCGCCGCGCCCTGCAGCAGCTGCGACAGCACTCCCGGCGAGATCTTGCAGCCGCAGCCGCCGCCGTGCGAGAAGGAGGTGAGTCGCAGCGGATCGGCGCCCGGCATTGCCGGATCAGCCTCGCGGGCGGACATCTTCAGGTCTCGACCCCGGGGATGCCGCCGGCGACCTCGCTGAAACCGGCATCCACGTAGGTGACCTGCGCGGTGATTCCGGCCGCGAGATCGGACAGCAGGAACGCCGCCGCGTTGCCGACGTCGTCGATCGTGACGTTGCGCCGAAGCGGCGCGTTCGCGCTGACGTGATCGAGGATCTTCGAGAAGTCCTGGATGCCGCTGGCGGCGAGCGTGCGGATGGGCCCGGCCGAGATCGCGTTCACCCGGGTGCCCTGCGGCCCGAGGTCTGCGGCGAGGTAGCGGACCGCGGCCTCGAGGCTCGCCTTGGCCAGCCCCATCGTGTTGTAGTGCGGAACGACGCGCACCGCGCCGAGGTAGCTCAGCGTGAGCAGCGCGCCGTTGCGGCCCTGCATCAGCGGCTGCGCGCCCTTGGCGAGCGCGACGAAGCTCCAGGCGGAGATGTCCTGCGCGACGCGAAAAGCCTCGCGGCTCGCGCCCTCGAGGAAGCGTCCGGCGATGGCCTCGCGCGGCGCGAAGGCGATCGCGTGCACCAGGCCGTCCAGGCCGTCCCAGCGTTCGGCCAGCGAGGCGAACAGCGCGTCGATCTGCGCGTCTTCGGCGACGTCGCAGGCGAAGGTGAGCGACGAACCGAAGGAAGCCGCCATGTCGCCGACGCGATCGCGAAAGCGTTCGTTCTGGTAGGTGAACGCCAGTTCGGCGCCCTGTTCGTGGCACTTGCGTGCGATCCCATAGGCGATCGACCGGTTCGACAGCAAGCCGGTGATCAGGATCCGCTTGCCGCTGAGGAATCCCATTCGTGAGGCCTCCGCTAGAATTCTCGCCGATGCTCATTGTCGCACGCGCGTTGTGCCGCTTTCGCGCGCCGCTCGCGCTGGCCGCCGCGGTCGTTCTGCTCATGCTTTCGATGAACGCGGCGCGGGCCGAATACGCGATCGCCTGGGGCGACAAGCCGAAATACCCGCCGGGCTTCGCGCACTTCGATTACGTGAATCCGCAGGCGCCCAGGGGCGGCACGCTGAACCTGGCCGGATTCGGCTCCTTCGACAAGCTCAATCCCTTCACGCTGCGCGGCATGGCGGCCGACGGGCTGCCGGTGCTGATGTTCGAGACGCTCGCCGAGGGAAGCCAGGACGAGCCCTTCACGATGTACGGGCTGCTGGCCGACGACATGCGGTTCGCCGACGACGGGCTGTCGATCACGTTCCGGCTGAACCCGAAGGCGCGCTTCTCCAACGGAGATCCGGTGACGGCGGCCGACGTCAAGCATTCGTTCGACACGCTGGTCGGGCCGAAGGCGCATCCGCGCTTTCGCCAGTATTTCGGCGACGTCGCGCGCGCCGTCGAGGTCGACGAGCGGACGATCCGCTTCGAGTTCAAGCGGCGCAACCACGAGTTGCACATGATCATCGGCATGCAGCTGCCGGTGTTCTCGCGCAAATGGGGCGCGGGGAAGCCCTTCGACGAGATCGCCCGCGACGAGCCGATCGCCAGCGGTCCGTACCGCATCGAGCGCACCGACTGGGGACGCTCGATCTCCTACCGTCGCGATCCGAACCACTGGGCGCGCGACCTGAACGTGCGTCGCGGCATGTTCAATTTCGACCGGGTCGTCTACAAGTACTACAAGGACGAGACGGCGCGCATGGAGGCCTTCAAGGCCGGCGAGTTCGACTGGATCGCCGAGAACTCGGCGCGCAACTGGGCGCGCGGGCACACCGGGCGCCAGTACGAGTCGGGCGAGATCGTCAAGCGGGAATTCGCTCATTCGAATTCGGCGGGCATGCAGGGCTTCGTGATGAACACGCGCCGCGCCGAGTTCGCCGACGTGCGCGTGCGGCATGCGCTGGCGCTCGCCTTCGATTTCGAATGGATGAACCGGCAGGTCTTCTACGGGCAGTACGTGCGCAGCCGCAGCTACTTCACGAACAGCGACATGGAGGCGAAGGGCGAGCCGTCGCCTGCCGAACTTGCGCTGCTCGCACCCTTTCGCGATCGGCTCGACCCGGCCGTGTTCGGCGAGGCGGTATTGCCGCCCGAGACGAACCCGCCGCACAGCCTGCGCGGGAACCTGCGCGAAGCGCTCGCACTGCTGGCGGAAGCGGGCTGGAAGGTCGACGACGACGGCGTGCTGCGCAACGCCGCCGGGCAAGCCTTCGAGTTCGAGATCCTCAGCTATTCGAAGGCGCTCGAGCGCATCGCCGTCACCTGGGCGCGCAATCTCGGCAAGCTCGGCATCGCCGCCAGCCTGCGCGTCACCGATCCGGCGTTGTTCCAGAAGCGGCTCGACGACTTCGATTTCGACGTGACGGTGGCGCTGTATTCGGCGAGCCAGACGCCGGGCAACGAGCTGATCGAGCGCTTCACCTCGGCGTCGGCGAACGAGCCGGGCGCGGACAATCTCGCCGGCATCCGCGATCCGGTCGTCGACGCGATCGTGCAGCGGCTGCTGCGCAGCGAGACGCGCGACGAGCTGGTCGTGGCCGCGCGCGCGCTCGACCGCGTGCTGCGCGCCGGCTGGTATCTCGTTCCGCACTTCTACGCGCCGGCGCACCGCGTCGCGTATCGGAGCAGACTCGCGCATCCGCAGACGCTCCCGCTGTACTACGGGGCGGAGTCGTGGGCGCTGCAGACCTGGTGGGAGCGCCGATAGTCGATGCTCGTCTACGTTGCCAAGCGCCTGCTGCTGATGATTCCGACGCTGGTCGGAATCCTGCTCGTCTCGTTCGTGATCATCCAGTTCGTGCCGGGCGGGCCGGTCGAGCAGCTGGTGCGCGAACTGCGCGGCGGCGTGGGAGGCGGCGAGGTCGCCGCCACCGGCGGATACCGCGGCGCGCAGGGCGTCGACCCGAAGCAGATCGAGGAAATCCGCCGCATGTACGGTTTCGACCGGCCGGCGCACGAGCGCTTCCTGGCGATGCTGCGCAACTACGCGGTGTTCGACCTCGGCACGAGCTACCTGCATCACAAGAGCGTCTGGGCGCTGATCGTCGAGAAGATGCCGGTGTCGATCAGCCTCGGGCTGTGGAGCTTCCTGCTGGTCTACGCGGTGTCGATACCGCTGGGCATCGCGAAGGCGGTGCGACACGGCTCGCGCTTCGACCTGTGGACGTCGGTGGCGATCCTCGTCGGCTATGCGATTCCCGGCTTCGTGCTCGGCGTGCTGCTGCTCGTGCTGTTCGGCGGCGGCAGCTTCTGGCAGATCTTCCCGCTGCGCGGCCTCACCTCGGACGACTTCGACCAGTTGAGCCTCGCCGGCAAGGTGCTCGATTATTTCTGGCACCTGGCGATGCCGCTCGCCTGCCTGGTCGTCGGCAGCTTCGCCGTGACGACGATGCTCACCAAGAACACCTTCCTCGAGGAGATCCGCAAGCAGTACGTGCTGACCGCGCGTGCCAAGGGCCTGTCCGAGCGGCGCGTCTTCTACAAGCACGTGTTCCGCAACGCGCTGATTCCGCTGGTCACCGCCTTCCCCGCGGCGTTCATCGGCGCCTTCTTCACCGGCTCGCTGCTGATCGAGACGCTGTTCTCGCTCGACGGGCTCGGGCTGCTGTCCTACGAGGCGGTGATCCGGCGCGACTACCCGGTCGTGCTCGGCACGCTGTACGTGTTCTCGCTGCTCGGCCTGGTGGCGAAGCTGCTGACCGATCTCGCCTACACGTGGGTCGATCCCCGCGTGAAGTTCACGGCGGGCGCGCGATGAGCGCCGACGCCGCGCTCGCCGGCGAGGCGCCGGTCGCCCCGCGTGCACCGCGCGCGTCGCTGTCGCCGCGCCGGCGCGCGTGGCTGCGCTTTCGCGCGAACCGCCGCGGCTACTGGAGCCTGTGGATCTTCCTCGCCCTCTTCGGCCTGAGCCTGATGGCCGAGGTGCTGTCGAACGACCGACCGATCCTCGTGCGCTACGAGGGGCGGACGTACTACCCGCTGTTGCGCAGCTATCCCGAGACGACCTTCGGCGGCGACTTCCGCACCGCGACCGACTATCTCGATCCGTTCATCCGCGAGCGGCTCTCCAGCGACGGCAACTGGGCGCTGTTCCCGCCGAATCGCTACCGCTTCGACACGATCAACTATTTCGCCGCGAGCCCGAACCCCGCGCCGCCGTCGAAGGAGAACCGGCTCGGCACCGACGACCGGGGCCGCGACGTGCTGGCGCGGCTGCTCTACGGCTTTCGCCTGTCGGTGCTGTTCGGGCTGGCGCTCACCGCGATCGGCGTGGCGCTGGGCATCGTCGCCGGCGCCGTGCAGGGCTTCTTCGGCGGCCGCCTCGACCTGGCGATGCAGCGGCTGGTCGAGATCTGGGGATCGATCCCCGAGCTGTACCTGCTGCTGATCCTCGCGTCGATGTTCGAGCCGAGCGTCTGGATCCTGCTCGCGATCCTGTCGCTGTTCAGCTGGATCGGGCTGTCCGACTACGTGCGCGCCGAGTTCCTGCGCAACCGTCAGCTCGAGTACGTCACGGCCGCGCGCGCGCTCGGCCTGTCGAGCGGGCAGATCATCTGGCGCCACGTGCTGCCGAACTCGCTGACGCCCGTCATCGCGTTCCTGCCGTTCCGGATGAGCGCGGCGATCGTCGCGCTCACCAGCCTCGACTTCCTCGGCCTGGGCGTGCCGCCGTCCACGCCGAGCCTGGGCGAGCTGCTCGCGCAGGGCAAGGCGAATCTCGATGCGTGGTGGATCTCGCTCGGCACCTTCGTCGTGCTCGTCGGCACGCTGATGCTGCTGATCTTCATCGGAGAGGCGCTGCGCGATGCGCTCGACACGCGCAAGGGCTGAGCGCGGCGCTGTTCATCGCAGCGGCGCGGCCGATCGCGGCCGCGACGCAATCGACCACGCCGGCGAAGCGCTGCTGTCGGTGCGCGACCTCTCGGTCGACTTCGTCGCGGCGAGCGGCTCGACGCGCGTCGTCGATCGCGTTTCGTTCGACGTGCGCGCCGGCGAGAAATTCGCGCTGGTCGGCGAATCGGGTTCGGGCAAGACGGTCACCGCGCTGTCGGTGCTGCGGCTGAACGCCGACGCGCGATATGCGGGCTCGGTGCGCTTCGAAGGGCGCGAGCTGCTCGCCGCCAGCGAGCGCGAGCTGCGCGGCGTGCGCGGCCGCGAGATCGCGATGATCTTCCAGGAGCCGATGAGCGCGCTGAATCCGCTCTATCCGATCGGCGACCAGATCTGCGAGGCGATCGAGCGCCACGAAGGCGTCTCGCGCGCGCAGGCGACGCGCCGCGCGATCGAGCTGCTCGAACGCACGCGCGTTCCGGAACCGCAGCGCCGGTTCTCCGATTTTCCGCACCAGCTTTCCGGCGGGCAGCGCCAGCGCGCGATGATCGCGATGGCGCTCGCCTGCTCGCCGAAGCTGCTGGTGGCCGACGAGCCGACGACCGCGCTCGACGTCACCGTGCAAAGACGCATCGTCGAGCTGCTCGACGAGCTGCAGCGCGACTTCGGCATGTCGTTGCTGCTGATCACGCACGACCTGCCGCTGGTGCGCTCCTTCGCCGATCGCGTGGCGGTGATGAAGGACGGCTGCCTCGTCGAGGAAGGCAGGACGGCGGCGCTGTTCGACGCGCCGCGCCAGCCCTATACGCGGATGCTGATCGAGAGCCGCCCGAAGCGCTCGATCGCAGCGGCCGATCCGTCGGCGCCGACGCTGCTCGAGGCGAAGGGGGTCGGTTGCCGCTTCCCGATCGGCGACGCCTGGTTCCGCAAGCGCCGCTTCGAGGCGGTGCGCGACGTCGACCTGCGCGTCGCGCGCGGCCAGACGCTGGGCATCGTCGGCGAATCGGGCTCGGGCAAGAGCACGCTGGGCCTGACGCTGCTGCGCCTGACGCAGGGCGAGACGCGCGGGGAGATCCGCTTCGACGACACGCGTCTGGACGAGGCGAACGCGCGCTCGCTGCGCGCGCTTCGGCGCAACCTGCAGATCGTCTTCCAGGATCCCTTCCATTCGCTGTCGCCGCGCCGTACGGTGCTGCAGATCGTCGAGGAGGGGCTCGCGCTGCACGAGCCGGGCCTGGGCGCCGCCGAGCGTCGCGACGCGGTCGCGAAGATGCTCGACGAGGTGGGGCTCGACGCGGGAGCGCTCGAGCGCTATCCGCACGAGTTCTCCGGCGGCCAGCGCCAGCGCATCTCGATCGCCCGCGCGGCGATCCTGCGCCCCGAGCTGCTCGTGCTCGACGAACCGACATCGGCGCTCGACGTGTCGGTGCAGCAGCAGGTGCTCGAGCTGCTGTCCTCGCTGCAGCGGCGCTACCGCATCGCCTACGTCTTCATCACCCATGACCTCGCGGTGATCCGCGCGATGGCGCACCACGTGATCGTGATGAAGGACGGCCGCGTCGTCGAAGCGGGCGAAACGGAGCGGCTGTTCGCCGCGCCGCGGGAGGCCTACACGGCCGAGCTGCTCGGGGCCGCGGAAAGCGGGTCGTAAGTCGCGGGCCGGGCGCCGCGCAGGCCGCGGCCCGTCGACCCCTCTGCCTCAGGTTCTCTTGTTGACGCGCTTGCGCGTCGCCGGAGCGGTCTTCGCGCTGTCGCGCGCCGGCGGCGTGACGGCGGCCTTCGCCGGAGATTTCGACGCCCTGGCGGAAACGGCGCTCGCGCCGCTCGCCTTCCTTGCGGTCGGCTTCGCCGACGCGACGCGCCGGGAAGCGTCCGCCTTCGGCGTGTCGGCTTTCGATACGCTGGTCTTCGACGCGCCCGCTTTCGCGGCACCTGATTTCGCCGCCGTTGATTTCGGCGTGCGCCCGCCTGCCGAGCGCTTCGCGTCGACTTCGCCGGATTCGGCGTCCTGCGGCTCCTGCCGTCGCAGCACCGCGTGCACGATCTTCGGCTCGTCGTCGTTGCGACGCACGACGCGCCGGTCGCCGTTCTCGGTGGTGAGCACGGTCTGCGTCGACGCCGGCCGCACCTTCAGCAGGGTGCCCACGCGCGGCTTCGCGCCGACCCGGTTCCACGCGCGCAACTGCGCGACCGTCGTGCCGAAGTTGTGCGCCACCGAACTCAACGTTTCGCCGCGCGCCAGCCGGTGCCAGGCGGCGGGTTGCTCGACCAGCTCGTAGACGCGCGGACCCTGGAAGCCTTCCAGCCGGGTTTCGTCCTCGACGCTGCGCTGCGGCGCGAGGATGCGCGTGCCGGCGAGAATGCGCTGCCCGCGGCGCAGGTCGTTCGCATCGAGCAGTTCGGCCGTGGTGATGCCGGCGTGCCGGGCGACCGATTCGATCGTCTCGCCGGGCTGCAGCGTGTGCGGCTGCCAGGTGGCGAAGGCCCGGCTCTCCCTGCCGTGCCGCTCGACCGCGGCGAGGAAGGCGTCCAGGCGGTCGGCCGGCAGCTTGATCTGGTTGTTGCGGCTCGCGGCGATCACCGGCCGGTTGTGCGCCGGATTCAGGGCGACGAACTCGTCGACGCTCATGCCGGCGAACTTCGCGGCGAGCGCGAGATCGATCGGGCGCGTCTTCTCGATCGTGACGAAGTACGGCTGATTGCGCAGCGGCGGCAGCTGCACGCCCAGTTCGGCGGCATGCAGCACGATGTTCTTCAGCGCGATGAGCTTGGGCACGTACTGGCGGGTCTCGGCCGGCATCGCCAGCGACAGATAGTCGGTGGGTAGCCCGCGCGACTCGTTGCGCCGCATCGCGCGCGCCACCGCGTTCTCGCCCCAGTTGTACGAAGCGAGCGCGAGGAACCAGTCGTTGCCGGCGAGCGCGTAGATCTTCTGCAGGTAGTCGAGCGCGGCCTCGGTGGACTTCACGACGTCGCGCCGGTTGTCGACCCACCAGTCCTGCTGCAGGTTGTAGGCGCGGCCGGTGGACGGGATGAACTGCCACAGGCCCGCGGCCTGCGCGCTGGAGAGCGCGGTCGGGTTCATCGCGCTCTCGACGAAGGGCAGCAGCGCCAGCTCGGTCGGCATGCCGCGACGCTCGATCTCCTCGACGATGTGGAAGAGGTAGCGGTTGCCGCGCGCGAACATGCGCTGCAGGTACTCGGGCCGCTGCAGGTAGAAGCGCTCCTTCTCCTCGACCAGCGGCGTCGGCAGCTCCGGCATCCGGAAGCCGGCGCGGATCCGGTCCCACAGGTCGGCGTACACGCGAGCCTTCGGCGCGGCCGGCGCCTCGTCCTTCGCGGTCTCGTCGACCAGCAGCGGTTTCAGCGGCAACTCGCCCAGCGGCGCGCTGCCCGTGGGCGCGGGGGTGACGGGAGCGGCGACGGTGACCGGCGCCTGGTCGATCGACGCCGGCTCGGGCGCCAGGCGAACCGTGGAGCAGCCGGCGGCAAGCAGCAGCAGGGGCAGCGTTCGAAGAATCGACAACAACGATGCCCCCTAACTCTCTGATTTGTCTCGGCCGGACCGCGGGCGATCGTACGGGATCCCCGATGTGCCGGTCAAGTCGGAGTCGCTGTTCGGCCGGTACAATGGGCCAGGCGCCAGAGGAGCAGGCACGCATGAACGACGAGGAAGTGCATTCCGGTCCCGTCGCGACGAGCGCCGGGGTCAGCGCATGGCGCAACTGGCTCGCGTCGCCGCCGGGACGCTACGTGCTCGCCTGGCAGCAGGCGCATTTCGACGCCGCCGTTTCCGACCTGTTCGGTTTTCACGCGCTGCAACTCGGCGAGGCCGGCGTCGACGCGCTGCGCGACAACCGGATGCCGCATCGCGTGCGCGCCTGCCGTCCGGCCGATCTGGCCGAGGGCGTGACGCCCGACCTGCTGATCGAGCACTTCGAGGAGTTGCCGATCGCCACCGAGTCGCTCGATCTCGTCGTCCTGCCGCACGTCCTAGAGTTCGCCGCCGACCCGCACCAGGTGCTGCGCGAGGTCGACCGCGTGCTGCGGCCCGAAGGGCGCGTCATCGTCTCCGGCTTCAATCCGGTGAGCCTGTGGGGAATGCGCCAGTGGTGGACGCGCGCGATCGCCGCCGACGCCTTCGTGCCGCGCGACGGGCAGTTCATCGCGCTGCCGCGCCTGCGCGACTGGTTCAAGCTGCTCAGCTTCGAGTTCGATCGCGGCCGCTACGGCTGCTACCGGCCGCCGTGCCGGACGCAGAAGTGGCTCGACCGCACGCGCTTCATGGAAGACGCGGGCGATCGCTGGTGGCCGATCTGCGGCGCGCTCTATTGCGTGTCGGCGATCAAGCGCGTGCGGGCGATGCGGCTGGTGGGCCCGGTGCGCCGTACGCCGCTGGCCAAGCGCGCCGCACCGGTGGCGATCGCCGCGTCGCGCGGCGTGGCCCGCCTACCGGCGCGACGCGAAACGATCGATCAGCGGTACATGTAGGCGCGCGACATCGGCAGCGGGCTCTCCGCCCCTTCGGCCGTGCGCTTCGGCTTGATCGCGAGCAGCTGATAGAGGTTGATCCAGCCGTGCGCGAAAGCGTGCGCGCAGCCGGCGAGGTACACGCGCCAGATGCGCGCGCGTTTCTCGCCGGCCAGCGCGGTCAGCCGGTCGAGGTCGCGCTCGAAGGCCGACGACCAGAACGACAGCGTTCGCGCGTAGTGTCGGCGCAGCGATTCGGCATCGGTCAGCTCGAGCCCGGCAGCCGACAGTTCGCGGATCGCCACCGAGACGTGCGGCAGCTCGCCGTCCGGGAAGACGTAGCGGTCGATGAACTCGCCTCCGCCCAGGCCGACCGACCGGTTGTCGATGTCGGCCGAGGTGATGCCGTGATTCATCACGATGCCGCCCGGTTCGAGCAGCGCGTGGATGCGATCGAAATACACGCGCAGGTTCTTCAGTCCCACGTGCTCGAACATTCCGATCGACGAGATGCGGTCGAAGCGCTCGCCGTCGGGCACGTCGCGGTAGTCCTGCAGCCGGATCTCGACCCGGTCTTCGAGCCCCGCCTCGCGCACCCGTTCGCGGGCCAGCTCGTACTGGTTCGTCGACAGCGTGATGCCCACCGCGCGCACGCCGTACTCGCGGGCGGCGTGGATCACCATCGCGCCCCAGCCGCAGCCGAGGTCGAGCAGCTTCTGCCCGGGCGCGAGCATCAGCTTGCGGCAGATGTGGTCGAGCTTCAGGCGCTGCGCCGTTTCGAGGTCTTCGTTGCCCTCGGGGAAATAGGCGCAGGAATAGACCATTCGCGAATCGAGCCAGCTCGCGTAGAACTCGTTCGAGACGTCGTAGTGGTATTCGATCGCCTTGCGGTCGGTCTTGCGCGTGTGCCGCGCGATCCACGACGGCAGGCGACCGGCCGCCTTCTCCTCGTCGCCGGCCAGCGAAAGGCGCTCGGCGATCGAGATGATTTCGGCGATGTTGCCGTCGACGTCGACGTGGCCCTCGACGAAGGCTTCGCCCAGCGCCGACAGCGACGGCTTGAGCAGGACCCGGGCCGCCCCGATGTCCTTGACGCGCAGCTCCACCTGCGGCGCGTCGTCGAGCTCGACGCTCGAGCCGTTCCACAGCCGCACCCGAAGCGGAATCGGATGCCGATCGCGAAGCGTTTCGAGGTACTTCGTGACTTGTTTTTCGAGCATGCGTCTTCCTCCCGAAGCGGCCATTACAATCCGTCCGCGATTCACCTGCAACCGATGGGACTATCCGTGCGGCAAACCCCGGGAAAGCGATGACCGAAGCGGTCGAGATCTACACCGATGGAGCGTGCAAGGGCAACCCGGGCCCCGGCGGCTGGGGGGCGCTGCTGCGCTGGGGGCCGCACGAGAAGGAACTGTTCGGCGGCGAGCCGTGCACGACCAACAACCGGATGGAGCTCACCGCCGTGATCCGCGCGCTCGCCGCGCTCGATCGGCAGGTGCCGGTCGAAGTGCACACCGACTCCCAGTACGTGCAGAAGGGCATCACCGAATGGATGCCCGGCTGGAAGCGCCGGGGCTGGAAGACCGCCGATCGCAAGCCAGTGAAGAACGAGGACCTGTGGCGCGAGCTGGACGCTCTCGTCGCGCGCCATCGCGTGCGCTGGCACTGGGTGCGCGGTCACGCCGGGCACCCGGAGAACGAACGCGCCGACGCGCTCGCCAACCGCGGGGTTCCCTCGCGGTGAAGCGTGCTAGATTGCTTGGTTCCCGACGCGGGGAAACGGCGGGAACGGTCCCTGGAGTTCCGCGCGTTTTGCATCGATGAAGCGAACCCTTTTCTACCTGATCGCTCTGGTCGGGGCGCTCGGCCTGGGGTGGTGGGCTTCGGGGCTGCACCGCCATTCGGTACCGGCGCTCGAGATCGCCGGCCCGGGCACCGCTTCGCGCGCAGCCACCCGCGCGCCGGCCGACGATCCGGCTGCCCGAACCGTTCCCGACACCCCCGCAACGCGCGCGCCCGATGCCGGCGTGGCGCGCGGCGCGATCGGCGTGGAGGCGGCGCGCGCCGAGCCGGTATCGCTCGCCGAGACGGTCGCCGCGGTCGGCACGCTGCGCGCGGCCGAGTCGGTCGTCGTCAAGCCCGAGGTCGCCGGACGCATCCTGTCGATCCATTTCGACGGCGGCGCCCGGGTGCGCAAGGGCGATCTGCTGGTGGCGCTCGACGCGTCGATCCCCGCCGCCGAGGTGCAGCAGACGCGCGCCGAACTGGAGCTGGCGCGCGCGAACTACCAGCGCTCGGCCGACCTGGCGAAACAGAAGTTCCTCAGCGAGCGCGCGCGCGACGAGGCGGAATCCGCCCTGCACGTGCTGCAGGCCAAGCTCGAGCTGGCGCAAGCGCGCCTGGCCAAGATGTCGATCCGCGCTCCCTTCGCCGGCGTGCTCGGGCTGCGCAACGTCAGCCCCGGCGATTATGTCCGCGAGGGCGACGTCCTGGTCACGCTCGAGGACGTCTCCCGGATGCAGGTAGACCTTCGCCTGCCCGAACGCTATCTCGGACAGCTGCGGCGCGGCCAGCGGCTCGACGTCGAGTTCGACGCCTATCCCGGCCGGCGCTTTCCGGCCACGCTCGAGGCGGTCGACGTGCAGGTCGACGCGAACGGGCGCTCGGTCGTCGCGCGCGGGCAGATGCCCAATCCCGACGGGCTGCTGCGCACCGGCATGTTCGCGAAGATCGCGCTCACGCTCGGCCAGCGCGAACAGGCGGTGATGATCCCCGAGGAGGCGGTGTTCGCGGTCGGGCAGGAGCAGTACGTGTTCCGCATCGACCAGGGGCGCGCCGAGCGCGTGCGGGTGACCACCGGCCTGCGCCGCGACGGACGCGTCGAGATCGTCGAAGGCATCCGCGGCGGCGAGCAGGTCGTCACCGCCGGACAAATGAAGCTGGCACCGGAGGGCAGCGAGGTGCGCATCGTCGAGCCTCCGCGCGCGGGCGGCTAGGGCGTGTCGACGCTACGATCGTCCCCGCGCCGGGGCCCGTGAACGGGCGCTGATCGCATGCGCATATCCGATGTCTGCATCCGGCGGCCCGTGTT
>QEVN01000049.1 GCA_003576795.1 Burkholderiales bacterium | reverse complement strand
CGATCGCGCCGGCGAGCAGGTCGGATTCGATCACCCGGTCGAGGAAGCCGTAACGCTGCGCCG
Organism: Burkholderiales bacterium; assembly: GCA_003576795.1. Classification (GTDB taxonomy): domain Bacteria; phylum Pseudomonadota; class Gammaproteobacteria; order Burkholderiales; family Burkholderiaceae_E; genus Zeimonas. The sequence continues at coordinate 14,347 of QEVN01000049.1, read as the reverse complement.
TATCGGTATCGACCGGCCTGGCCGAGAGCACCATCTCGAGCGTGCGCTCCACGCCGATCAGCCGCGGCAGCCGCTGCGTGCCGCCGGCGCCGGGGATGATGCCGAGCGTGACCTCGGGCAAGGCGAATCGGGTTCCCGGCGACGCCACGCGATAGTGGCAGGCGAGCGCGATCTCCAGGCCCCCGCCCATCACGGTTCCGTGCATCGCGGCGACCACCGGATACGGCAGGTTCTCGATCGCGTTGAACAGCGCGCGATATTCGGCTTCCTTCGGCGGTCCGGAGAACTCGCCGATGTCGGCGCCCGAGAAGAAAGTGCTGCCGTCGCAGGCGAGCACGACGGCGCGCACGTCGTCGCGCGCCTTCAGCTGCGCGAGCGCTTCGGAGAGCGCCGCGCGCACCTTCGCGTCGATCGTGTTCACCGGCGGATTGTTCACGCGGATCGCGGCGACGCCGCTGTTTACCTCGATGCGTGCGATCGAATCGCCCATCCCTTTTCTCCTCGCCCGCAGGCAGCTCTGCCACGATGCCCAATCAGTTACAAATCATAACCGATCGGCAAACCGATCGCCCCGGGGCGGCGGACGCGGGTTTCGGACCCACCCGCCCCTGCGGGGGACTATTCTGATCCGACTTCCGAACCGCCTGCGCCCATGCCCGGTCCCGACGTCGCCCGCACCGTCGACACCCTCTGGCTGCTCGCCGCCGCCTTCGCGATCGTCGGCCTCGCCGCGATCCTTGCCGCCCTGGGTGCGCTCGCCCGGCTGCGCCTCGGACGCTTCGCGCTGCGCAGCCTGCCCGGCGCGCTGCTGCTCGCCGTCGGACTGGCCTGCGCGGCGCTCGCCGGCGGACTGCACGGCTATCGCTCGCTGGCGCACGAGGAGGCGATCGCGCAGATCACCGTCGAGCCGCTCGGCGAGCGGCGTTTCGAAGCGCATTTCCGCTTCGTCGACGGCCGCCAGGCGCGCTACGAGCTGGCCGGCGACGAGATCCAGGTCGACGCGCGCATCCTGAAATGGAAGCCCTTCGCGAACCTGCTGGGGCTGCACACGCTGTGGGCGCTCGACCGCGTCTCGGGCCGGTACCGCTCGATCGAGGACGAGCGCAGCCAGCCGCGCACCGTTCATCCGCTGCAGGGCGACGCGCTGGTCGATCTGTTCGCGCTGCGTCGCCGCTTCGCGTCGCTCGCGCCGCTATACGACGCCGAATACGGCTCGGCGAGCTTCGTGCCGGCCGACGCCGCGGCGCGCTACGAGTTGCGCGTCTCGACGACCGGCCTGCTGATCCGGCCGCTGGCCTGAATCCGGCGGCACAAAGTCACTACTCGCATCGGGAAACGGGACGACCATCGCCGTGCTCGCTTACAGTGCGACGATGAGAGACATCCTAGCTTCCTTCCTTCCGCGCAGCCGTGGCGCGCGTCGCGCGGCCGCATCGCCGCGGGCCGTTGCGGCGTTGCTCGCCGTCGCCGCGGCCGCCGCCCCGCTCGCCGTCGCGCAGGGCCTGCCCGACGCGCCCACGCCGGTGCCCGGTTCGCTGCTCGACCGCGGCGGCAGCAGCCTGCCCGAGTCGATCCCCGCGCCGCGTTCCGCGCAGCCGGACAACCCCGCCGGCAAGCCCGCGAAGCGCATGCACGTCTCCAGCGGCAGCGGCTTCTACGTGGCCAACGACGGCTATCTGGTCACCAACCACCACGTCGTCGAAGGCTGCAAGCGGTTGGCGCGCGGCGACGGCACGCCGCTGGAACTGGTGGCGGCCGACGCGAAGAACGATCTCGCGCTGCTCAAGGGTCCGCCGGTGGTCGATTCCGCGCTGCTGCGCGTCGCGCCCGATGCGCAGCAGGGCGAACCGGTCCTCACCTACGGCTATCCGCTGCAGGGCGTGCTCTCGTCGTCCGGACAGCTCGGCGCGGGCATGGTGTCGGCGCTGGCCGGGCTGCGCGACCAGCCCGGCCACCTGCAGATCGACGTGCCGGTGCAGCCGGGCAACAGCGGCGGGCCGCTGCTCGATCGGCGCGGACTCGTCGTCGGCGTCGTCGTCGCCAAGCTCAATGCGCTGCGCATCGCGCAGATGACGGGCGACATCCCGCAGAACATCAACTTCGCGGTGAAGCTCGCGCCGCTGAAGGCGCTGCTCGACGCCAACGGCGTTCGGTACAACGGCGGCAGCGCGCACGCGGCGCCGCTGGAGAACGAGCAGATCGCGGTGCGCGCGCGCTCGTTCACGACGCCGGTGTTTTGCGGGAGGTGAAGGGGGAAGGGGGAAAACGAGCGTGTGAAGGCCGGCGTCTAGCGAAATAGCAGCGTCGCCAGGCCGAGGAAGATCAGGAAGCCCATGCTGTCGGTGCTGAAGGTGAGCAGCACCGACGAACCGAGCGCGGGGTCGCGCCCCAGGCGCTCGAGCGTCAGCGGCACGACGAGCGCGATCAGCGCGCCCACCAGCAGGTTCAGCAGCATCGCCAGCGTCATCGTCATTCCGAGCAGGACACCGTAGGGCGTATCGCGATACAGCAGCCAGGCGGCCACGCCGGCGATGCCGCCCCAGACGATTCCGTTCAGCGCGGCAACGGCGATCTCCTTGCCGAGCAGCCGTCGCGCATTGCCGGCGTTCACCTGGCCGAGCGCGATCGAGCGGATGATCAGCGTCATCGTCTGGTTGCCCGAGTTGCCCGCGATGCCGGCCACGATCGGCATCAGCGTCGCGAGCGCGACGACGCGCTCGATCGTTCCTTCGAAGGCCTCGATGACGCGCGACGCGATGAACGCCGTGCAGAGGTTCAGCGCGAGCCACAGCCAGCGGTTGCGCGCCGACGCCCAGACGCTCGAGAAGATGTCCTCCTCCTCGCGCAGGCCCGCCTTGGCGAGCATCTCGGATTCCGCCTCCTCGCGGATGAGATCGAGCACCTCGGCCACCGTCACCCGCCCGATCACGCGATTGCTCGGGTCGACGACCGGCGCCGAAACGAGGTCGTAGCGCTCGAAGGCCTGGGCTGCGTCGGCCGCGTCGTCGAGCGTCTGCAGCGTGAGCACGTCGCGCTGCATGACGTCCTCGACCTGCACCTCGGGCTGGTTGATCAGCAGCCGGTCGAGCGGCAGCGAGCCCTGCAGCTCGCCGCGCTCGTCGACCACGTAGACCTGGTCGGTGTGGTCGGGCAGCTCGTCGAGCCGGCGCAGTTCGCGCAGCACCATTTCGAGCGTGTACTCGCGGCGCACGGTGATCGCCTCGAAGTCCATCAGCTCGCCCACCGAGCCCTCGGGAAAGGACATCGACGCGCGCAGCTGCTCGCGCTCCTGCTGCGTGAGGCCGCGGCGCACCTCCTCGACCACGTCGCGCGGCAGGTCCGGCGCCAATTCGGCGATCTCGTCGGCGTCCAGCGTCTCGACCGCCTCGACCAGCTCGGCGCGATCCATCGAGCGGATCAGCGTCTCGCGCACCGAGTCGGAGACCTCGAGCAGGATCTCGCCGTCCTTGTCGGACTGCACCAGGTCCCAGACGAGCATCCGGTCGTCGGGCGGCAGCGCCTCGAGGATGTAGGCGATGTCCGCCGGGTGCAGCCGCTGGATCCGCGCGCCCAGGTCGTGCAGGTACTGCTGGTCGATCGGCGCCGCGACCGGCCCCGCGTGCGTCGCGTCGTCCTCGTCGCCGCGCTCGCGCTCGGCGGCCTCGACGGTCTGGTTGTGCCGGCGCAGCAGCTCCTGCACCGCGGCGAGCGCGCGCGAAGCCTCCTCCGGGTCGCGCGGCTGCGCGGCTCGGGGCGCTTCGGGTCGATCGACGGCGGCTTCGGAAGCCTCGTCGAGCTGGGGCTCGGGCATCGGGTGTCGCTGCGGCTTCAGGGGAGATCGACGCCGCCCATCCAGCGGGCGACGATCGCGGAGCGCCGGGCCAGCGCGGGCGAATCGGGGTGCGCGTCATAGTAGCGCGGCCGGGGCAGCATCGCCGCCATGCGCGCCGCCTGCCAGGCGTCGAGCTGGGCCGCCGAGACGCCGTAATGGTGCCGTGCGCCGGCCTCCGCGCCGAAGACGCCGACGCCCCATTCGGCCACGTTCAGGTACAGCTCGAGGATGCGCTGCTTGGTCATCACCGTCTCGATCATGTAGGCGATGACCAGCTCCTGCGCCTTGCGCAGATAGCTGCGCTCGCCGGACAGGAACAGGTTCTTGGCGAGCTGCATCGTGATCGTCGAGCCGCCGAGCACGACGCGCCCGCGGCGACGATTGCGCTCGCGGGCGCGCTCGATGGCGTCCCAGTCGACGCCGTCGTGGTCGGCGAAGTTGGCATCCTCCGAAGCGATCACCGCGCGCTTGAGGTTCGGCGAGATCCGGTCGTAGTCGATCCAGCGATGGCGCAGTTCGCGCTGCGGGTCGGACTCGCGCAGGCGCGCCAGCTCGGTGCGCATGAAGCGTGTCGAGCCGGGATCGAAGCGGCTCCACCACAGCACGTGGGCGAAATACCAGAGCTGCAGCGCGAGCACCGCGCAACCGAGCAGCGCCGCGCCCCACGCGAACAGGCGCAGCGGGCGCCGCCGGCTCGCGGCGCGCGCGCGGGACCTGCGCTTCATCGCGCCGGCGTTCGCGGCGCGACGTGCTCCGCGTGCAGCGCTTCGCGCAGCGTCCGGTACACGGGCTCGGTCTGCGGACGCACGCCGTGCCAGGCGAGGAAGGACTCGGCCGCCTGCTCGACGAGCATGCCGAGCCCGTCGCAGGCACTGCGACAGCCGGCGTCGCGCGCCTGCCGGACGAAGGCCGTGGGCGCGTCGGCGTAGAAGAGATCGTAGGCGAGCGAGGCCGCGGCGAAGATCTGGTTCGCCAGCGCGACGGGCTCGTCGCGCAGCCCGCTGCCGCTCGCCTCGACGAGCAGGTCGAAGCCCGGCTCGACCGCGTCCAGTGCGACGAAGACGGGAGGCGCCGCACGCGCCGCGAACTTCTCGACGAGTCGTTCGGCGTTGGCCCGGCTGCGGTTGCTGACGACGAGGCGGGCGACGCCCGCATCGAGCAGCGGTCCGACGACGCCGCGCGCGGCGCCGCCGGCGCCGAGCAGCAGCACCGATCGTCCCTGCAGTTCGAAGCCGTGGCGCTCGCGCAGGTCGCGCACCAGCCCGGCGCCGTCGGTGTTGTCGCCCCAGGCGCCTTCGGCGCCGGCATCGAAGCGCAGCGTGTTCACGGCGCCCGCCTCCCCGGCGCGTGCGCTGTGACGCGCGGCCCAGGCGAAGGCGTCGAGCTTGAAGGGCAGCGTCACGTTCAGCCCGCTGCCGCCCGCGTCGCGGAAACGCTCGACCGCTTCGACGAAGCCGTCCAGCGGCGCGAGGATGCGACCGTATTCGAGGTCGATGCCGGTCTGCCGCGCGAACTGCGCGTGGATCGCCGGCGAGCGGCTGTGCTCGACGGGATTGCCGATGACGGCGTACTTCAGGCTCATCTTCGCGTCGGCGGGTTCATCGTCGTTTCGTCGGACTCATCGGGCTTCGCACGCTCGTCGCTCCGCAGCTCATCGCTGCCTCGCTTCGCGCGTTGCCGCGGCGGTGCGCGCGCGCTCGCGCTGCGCGGACGGCTTGCCCTTGCGTTCGGAGGCAGCGCGCGGGCCCTGCCCCGCCTTGCCTCGCGTCGCCCCTTCGTCGGCCTCGGCGGTCGCGGCTTCGTCGAGCGCGCCGGGCCGCAGCGCAGCGGTCTCGAGCACGTCGTTGGTGAAGTTCCAGGTGCGAACGATCTGCAGGATGTCGCCGTCGCGCGCCATCTCGGGGGTGAAGCGCTCGTACGGTGCGCCGGCCTGCACGATGTCGCGCACCGCACGATTGAGCACGTCGTGCTTCGACTTGCGGTTGACGATCACGTCGACGACGTTGCCGTTGCGATCGATCTCCACCGTGATGATCAGCGCCCCGTAGATGCGTCCGCGCGCCTCGCGCGGATAGCGCTCGGTGCCGAGCCGCTCGATGCGCTGCGCCCAGTCGTCGACGTAGCGCGCGTAGCTCACGCCGGTGGCGTTCACGCCGTAGGTGAGCCGCTTGGGCCGCTTGTTGTAGTCGGAAACCTGCCGGTCGATCTGCGCCTGCAGGCGGGCGATCGCCGCATCGGTGTCTTCGGCGTCGCGCCCCGGCTCGACGATCGGCGACGGCTCGACCGGTCGCTCGGGCTGCACGTACGACTGCGGTCCGCGCGCCAGCGCGAGCAGCTGACGCTGCTGCGCCTCCAGTTCGGCGACGCGGCGACGCTGCAGCGCGATCGCGTCGCCGTCCTGCACCGTCGCCTGCGCGGGCAGCGGCGAACGCGCGCGGCCGTGCTCGTGCTCGCCGCCGCCGACCAGGTTCTCCTGCGCCAGCAGCTCCGGCTTCAGCGGGCGCGCGTCGGTCTTCGCATTGACCAGCACCACTTCGAGCTGCGGATCGATCGGCGCGAACGACACCGGCGCGGGCGGCGCGAAGCGCAGCGCCAGCGCGAAGGCGTGCAGCACGATCGAGGCGCCGATCGAGAACGCGAGCGGATCGCGCCGCCACAGCGCGGCGATCCCGCCGGCCTGCGCCGACTCGAAGCTGCGTATCAGGCGCTTCATCGCAGCGTCGGCTCGGCGAGCGCTTCCTCGCCTTCGTCTCCGGCGATGAGGTCGCCCGGCGGCGGATCCTCCGGCGCGGCCGTGGCGCTTCCGACGTCGACGAAGCGCGCCTGCACCGACAGGTCGATCTCGTCGGCGGCGAGCAGGTCGACGACGATGCGCCGGCCCGGGGCCAGCGCCGGCACCCCCGCGAGGCGGAAATAGAGCGGCGCGTCGGCCAGCCGCACGAGATCGTCGCGCACGACCACCGCATCGGCGCGGCGCAGCCGACGCTGCTCGATCCAGCGCAGGCACCAGTAGCGCTCCATCCGCTGCTGGAAATCGAGATAGGCGCCGTAGCGCGCCTCGAAAGCCGAGACGATCGAGAACAGCTCCGTGTCGTTCGCCGCGAGCGGCGGCTTGCGCCCGGCGAGCACGGCGAGCAGCTGCCGCTGGTTGACCAGGTCGACGTAGCGGCGCAGCGGCGACGTCGACCACATGTAATACGCCACGCCCAGCCCCTGGTGCGGCGCCGCGTGCGTCGCGGTTCGCACGCGGCCGGCCTGCTGCGCGCGGAACACGCCCGGCACGCGGGCGAGCGAGAGCAGCCGCGCCCATTCGCTGTTGGCGAGGATCATCGCCTCGGCGACGATCCGGTCGAGCGGCTCGTCGCGGCGCCGCTGCACGATGCGCACGTGCTCGGCGTCGCCTTCGCGATCGATGTAGAAGCTGAAGTCGGCGCCGGAACGCGTCTCCGGCTTGCCGCGCACGCGGTCGCGCTCGGCCGACAGCGCCTTGGCCAGCCGCCACAGCACGCGGATCGCGTCGGCGCGCGGATGGTCGATCGGCGCGCCCGAATCCAGCGACGCCTCGTCGAAGCGCGCATCGAGCGCGTCGTGCCGCAGGTTGTCGGCGACGACGATCCGCTCGACGCGCGAGGTCTTCGAGACGATGCGCTCGCCGCTCGCGTCGACCTCGACGTACAGCGACAGCGCAGCCGCCTCGCGCCCCGCGTCGAGCGAGAACGACGCGATCGTCGGCTGCGGCAGCATCGTGATCTTGTCGCCGGGCAGGTAGACGGTGGCCATGCGCGCGCGCGCCAGCGCGTCGACCTCGCCGCCGTGCTCGATCGCCACGCCCGGCGCGGCGATGTGGATGCCGACGCGCCAGCCGCCCTCCGGCAGCGGCTGCACCGACAGGCAGTCGTCGATCTCGGTGGTCGTCGAGTCGTCGATCGAGAACGCGTCGACGTCGGCGAGAGGCAGCGCGTCGATCGCGCGATGCGCGTCGGCCAGCGGGTCGCCCTGCAGCGCGACGCCGAAGCCCTGCGGGAAATGCTCGGCCTCGAAGCGCGCCACGTGCATCGCGCGCGGCGATTCGAAGGCGCCGAGCGCGCACAGCAGCCGCTCGGGCGTCGGATGCTCGGGCGAAAGCGAGAGCTCGAGCGCCTTCCAGGCCGCCGAGTTGCGATCGGGACGCGCGAGCAGCTGGGCCGCCTGCACGGCGACCTCCTCGGGCAACTCGCCGCGGCGCATCGCCTGGGCCCAGGCCTCGATGCGCTCCTGCTCGCGCCGGCGTCGCTCGAGCGTGGCGAGCGCCGAACGCAGCACCTCGGGCGGGGCGGCGCGATAGCGCCCGCGTCCCTTGCGATGGAAGTAGACCGGCGCCGAATGCAGCTTCAGCAGCAGCGCCGTCGCCTCCACCGCATCGGAGCGATGGCCGTGGTATTCGTCGGCCAGCTCGCCGAAGCCGAACTCGGCCTGCGGCGCGCACTCCCACAGGAAGTCGACGTCGATCGAATCGGCGAGCTGGCGCGCGGCAGGGATCAGCGCATCGGGCGCGGGCGCATCGAAGCGCAGCAGCACGTGGCTCGCCTTGACCTTCGTGCGCTTGCCGCTGGCCGTCTCGACCTGCAGGCTGCCACCCGTCTCCGACAATGCCGTGCCGGCGCGAAAATCGCCGTTGTCCTCGAACAGGAGATGCTTCATCTGCGGGGAGTCGTTGCCGGCCGATTATAGAGGCGTGCCTGCCTGCCGGACCCGCGGCGACGCGCCGCGCGGCGCCCCGCTGCCGCCGTCGGCACGACCCTACAGCATGATGCCGCCCGACACCTCGATGACGGCGCCGTTGATGTAGGCCGCCTCGTCGCTCGCCAGGAACGCGTAGACGGCGGCGATCTCCTCGGGCTCGCCGAGCCTTCCCAGCGGCACCTTGTCGATCGTCTTCTGCATCACCGCCGGCGGAATCGACGCGAGGATCGGCGTGCGCACGAAGCCCGGGCACACGGCGATCGCGCGCACGCCCTTCGGCCCCAGCTCGCGCGCCCACGTCTTCGTGAAGGCGATGACGCCGGCCTTGGTCGCCGCGTAGTTCGTCTGCCCGAAGTTGCCGTACAGGCCGACCACCGAAGAGGCGTTCAGGATCACGCCCGAGCCCTGGCGGATCATCGCGTCGGCCACCGCCTGCGTGCACAGGAACACGCCCTTGAGGTTCACGTCGATCACGCGATCGAACTGCTCCTCGCTCATCTTGACCAGGCGAGCGTCCTGCGTGATGCCGGCGTTGTTCACCAGGCAGTCGATGCGCCCGAAGGCCGCGAGCGCGGCCGCGGCCATCGCCTCGACGCTCGCGCGGTCGGTGACGTCGACGCGCACGCCGATCGCCCGGGCGCCGGAATCGGCGAGCGAGGACGCCGCTTCGTCCACGCGCGCCGCCTCGAGGTCGGCGACGACCACCGCCGCTCCCTCGGCGGCGAACTTGCGTGCCGTTGCCATGCCGATGCCGCCGGTGGCACCGGTGACGATCGCGGTCTTGCCCTTCAGTCTCATGTCACTCCTTCGGTTCGTCGCGGGTGTTCGCCGCGCGTGCATCGAAACCCGCGAAGCCGAGCACCTCGTCGGCCAGCGAATCGAAATCGGTGAGTCCGTGATCGCCGCCCTCGAGCACGATCGCGCGGACGCCCGGGTAGCGCGCGAGCATCTCGCACCAGTCGAGCACTTCGTCGCCCTTGGCGGCGACGAGCAGCCAGCGCGCCGGATCGCGCAGCGCTCCGGCGTGCAGCGCCCGCAGCTCGTCGAGATGGCGCGCCTCGAAGCGGAAGGGCCGATCGTCGTGATAGCCGCGCAACTCGCCGACGTAGGGCGCGAGGTCGCGCGCCGGATCGATCGCCGGATTCAGCAGCACGGCGCGCGCACCGCTGCGCTCGGCGAGCCAGGTCGCGTAGTAGCCGCCCAGCGAGCTGCCGACCAGCGTGTCGTCGGGGCCGGGGGCGATCTCGCGCTCGACGAGCGCGACGGCCTCGGCCGGCGACGGCGGCAGTTGCGGGCAGACGAAGCGCTCGGCCAGGCCGAGCGCGCGCAGGCGTTCGTCGAGGATGCGCGCCTTGAAGGATTGCGGCGACGAGCGGAAGCCGTGCAGGTAGACGAGGCGGCCCGCGGTTCGCACTGCCGGTGCGCACGGGACCGCAGCCCCTCCGCCGGGCCGGCCCCCGGTTCCCGCATCCTGCGCGAGTCGTTCCCCCTTTTCCCGCCCGGCCAGCGCATCGAGCAGCCGCTGGTGGATGCCGCCGAAGGAGCCGTTGCTCATCGCGAGCACGTAGTCGCCCGGGCGCGCATCGGAGACGATCGCCCGGACGAGCGCCGGCAGGTCGCGCTCCACGCGCGCACGCGCGCCGAGCGGCGCGAGCGCGCCGGCGACGTCCCAGTCGAGCCCGGCCGCGTGGCAGTAGACGAGATCGGCCCGGCGCAGCGATTCGGGCAGCTGCGCCGCCATCGTCCCCAGCTTCATCGTGTTCGAGCGCGGCTCGAGCACGGCGAGGATGCGGGCCTGCGGCCCCACGCGCTCGCGCAGGCCCGCCACCGTGGTGGCGATCGCCGTCGGATGGTGCGCGAAATCGTCGATGACGGTGACGCCGGCTGCCGTTCCGCGCGTCTCCAGACGGCGGCGCACGCCTTCGAAAGCGGCCAGCGCGTCGATCGCGGCAGCCGGCGCCACGCCGGCATGCCGGGCCGCGGCGATCGCGGCGAGCGCATTGGCGCGGTTGTGCGCGCCGGCCAGCGCCACGCGGCAGCGGCCCAGCCGCTCGCCGCGGAAATGCACGTCGAAGCGGCTGGCCGAGCCGTCGTCCTCGACCGCGTCCAGGTGCCAGCCCTCCGCCGACAGGAAGGACTCGCTTTCGCTCCACAGGCCGCGGGCCAGCACCCGGCCGAGCGCCGGTTCGGCAGCGTTGTGGACGATCCGTCCGCTGCGCGCGACCGTTCGGACGAGATGATGGAATTGGGTCTCGATCGCCGCGAGATCTGCGAAGATGTCGGCGTGATCGAACTCGAGGTTGTTCAGCAGCAGCGTGCGCGGGCGGTAGTGCACGAACTTCGAGCGCTTGTCGAAGAACGCCGTGTCGTACTCGTCGGCTTCGATGACGAAGTGCTCGCCCTCGCCCAGCCGCGCGGAGACGGGGAAGTTGCGCGCGACGCCGCCGATCAGGAAGCCGGGCCTGCGGTCGTTCGCTTCGAGAATCCAGGCGAGCAGCGAAGCGGTGGTCGTCTTTCCGTGGGTTCCGGCAACGGCAAGCACCCACTTCTTCCCAAGTGCGTGCTCGGCGAGCCATTGCGGCCCCGAGGTGAACGGGTCGCGCGCGTCGAGAATCGCCTCCATCAGCGGATTGCCGCGCGACACGACGTTCCCGACCACCCACAGATCGGGGGCGAGCGAGCGCTGCGCGGCGTCGTAGCCCTCGATCAATTCGATGCCGAGCGCGCGCAGCTGCTCGCTCATCGGGGGATAGACGTTCGCATCGCAGCCGGTGACGCGATGGCCGGCCTGCGTCGCGATCGCGGCGATGCCGCCCATGAACGTCCCGCAGATGCCGAGGATGTGGATGTGCATCGAGGGGCGATAATGTGCGGTTGCGGATTCTACAGACCATGAACGAGAACACCGATCCCCTGCGCCTGGAGATCGCCGCAGCGGCCGCCCGGCTGCTCGCCGACGGCGCCACCGACTACGCGAGCGCCAAGCGCAAGGCCGCACAGCGCGTGCTCGGCGAGCGTTCGGCGCCGAAGGGGTCGATGCCCGACAACGAGGAAGTAGACGCGGCGCTGCTCGAACACCTGGAGCTGTTCGACGCCGGTCACGCCGAGCGCGTCCTGCGGCGCCGGCGCACGGCCGCCGAGCTGATGCAGCGGCTCGAGGAATACCAGCCATACCTCACCGGCGCCGTCTGGAAGGGCATCGTCACCGAGCATGCGCCGATCCATCTGCAGCTCTTCCACGACAACACCAAGGACGTGCAGATCGACCTGCTGAATCGCGGCGTCGATTTCGACGTCGGCTCGATGCCCCACTTCCGCGGCGGACCCGACGTCGAGGCGATCACCTTCTGGATGGCCGACGCGCCCGTGCTGCTGTCGCTGTACCGGCACGACGACCTGCGCGGCGCGCTGAAGGGCGCGCGCGGCAGCGACGCGGGTCCGGAGCGCGGCGATCGGCGCGCGCTGCTCGGGCGGCTCGGCGAAGCGGCATGAAACCGCAGCGACGCGTCTGGATCGGCGCAGCGGCGCTGGCGCTGGGCTTCGGCGGCTTCGGCGCCTGGGTCGCGTCGCGCCAGTACCGGCTGGCCACCGCCGACAACTCCGCCGTCGACCTGCTGTTCGGGCTGGCGATGCCCGATGCGCAGGGCCGCGAAGTGCGGCTCGCCGACTGGCGCGGCCGGCCGCTCGTCGTGAACTTCTGGGCCACGTGGTGCCCGCCCTGCGTGGGGGAAATGCCGGAGCTGAGCGAGATGCAGCGCGACTACGCAGCTCGCGGGCTGCAGATCATCGGCATCGGCATCGATTCGGACAAGAACATCCGCCAATTCGCCGAGAAGACGCCGATGAGCTACCCGCTGCTCGTCGCCGGCCCCGGCGGCACCGAACTGACGCGTCGCTTCGGCAACACCTCGGGCTCGTTGCCGTTCACTGCCGTCGTCGATCGCGACGGCCGCATCCGCCACCGGATCCTCGGCCGCTTCGACAACGCCGAGTTGCGCGCCGCGATCGCTGCGACGCTCTGAGCGGCGCACCGAGACGCGAAGACGCATCGAGACGCATCGGCCGGCGCACCGAGGCGAACGAGCGCGCCCGCGCGATTTCACCCGCTGCTGGCGTTCATCGTCCAACCGGCGTATAAAGGCGTCCAACTTCCCGCAAAAGCGCGATATTCCCGCTTGCGTACCTGCTTGACCACGTCATCGAAACTGCTCTGGGCGCTGCACGGGCCCAACCTGAACCTGCTGGGTACGCGCGAGCCGGAGGTCTACGGTTCGACCCGGCTCGACGAAATCGACGACGGCCTCGCGCGCCTGTGCGCCGAGCACGGCCATCGCTTCGAGAGCTTCCAGTCGAACCACGAAGGCGAGCTGGTCGACCGCGTCCAGCAGGCGCGCGAGCGCGAGGTGGCGTTCATCGTGCTGAACCCCGCGGCGTTCACGCACACGAGCGTGGCGCTGCGCGATGCGCTCGCGGCCGTGGCGATTCCGTTCATCGAAGTGCATCTGTCGAATATCCACCGCCGGGAAGCGTTCCGCCGCCGGTCGTATTTCTCCGACCTCGCCGCCGGCATCGTCGCCGGGCTGGGGCCGATCGGCTATCGGCTGGCCATGCAGGCGGCGATCGAGTCGCTGCGCATGCCCTCGCCCCCGCCCCCGCGCCCGCCCTCCCCGGCCGCGGCCCGGGCGGCCGCTCCCGGGTCCGCCGAGGCGCGGCGGCGCGTCCCCAAAGGCTGAAAGCGAAATGGACCTGCGAAAACTCAAGACCCTGATCGACCTCGTCTCCGAATCGGGCATCTCCGAGCTGGAGATCACCGAAGGCGAGGGCAAGGTGCGCATCGTCAAGAACGTTCCGGTGATGGTCGCGGCCCCCGCCGCGCCCGCCGCCCCGATGCCGGTGACGCCGTCGACGATCTCCGGCGCGCCGGCCGTCGCGCCGGCCGCGCCGGCGCCGACGCCCGCACCCGAGACCCCATCGGGGCACCTCGTGCGCTCGCCGATGGTGGGCACCTTCTATCGATCGGCGCAGCCCGGCAGCGAGCCCTTCGTCTCGGTGGGCAGCGAAGTCACCGAAGGCGAGACGCTGTGCATCATCGAAGCCATGAAGCTGATGAACGAGATCGAGGCCGACCGGAGCGGCACGATCAAGGCCGTTCTCGTCGACAACGGATCGCCGGTCGAGTTCGGGCAACCGCTGTTCGTCATCGAATAACGCGAGCCCCGACAGACTCCCGATGTTCGAGAAGCTGCTGATCGCCAACCGGGGCGAGATCGCGCTGCGCATCCAGCGCGCGTGCCGGGAACTGGGCATCAAGACGGTCGTCGTGCATTCGCAGGCCGACACCGAGGCGAAATACGTCAAGCTCGCCGACGAATCGGTCTGCATCGGGCCGGCGCCGTCGCGCGACAGCTACCTGAACGTGCCGGCGATCATCAGCGCCGCCGAGGTCACCGACGCCGAGGCGATCCACCCCGGCTACGGCTTCCTGTCCGAGAACGCCGATTTCGCCGAGCGGGTCGAGAAGAGCGGCTTCGTCTTCATCGGCCCGCGCGCCGAGACGATCCGGATGATGGGCGACAAGGTCTCGGCCAAGGAGGCGATGAAGAAGTCCGGCGTGCCGGTGGTGCCCGGCTCGGAAGGCGCGCTGCCCGAAGACCCGAAGGAGATCCTGCGCATCGCGCGCACGGTCGGCTATCCGGTGATCGTGAAGGCGGCCGGCGGCGGCGGCGGCCGCGGGATGCGCGTCGTGCACACCGAGGCCGCGCTGCTCGCGGCGGTGACGATGACGCGCAGCGA
>QEVN01000209.1 GCA_003576795.1 Burkholderiales bacterium | reverse complement strand
CGCTTCGACCTGATCGTCTGCAACCCTCCCTATGTGAACGAGGCGTCGATGCGCGCGTTGCCCCCCGAGTTCCGCGCCGAGCCGCGCGATGCGCTCGCCGGAGGGGACGACGGCATGGATCTCGTGCGACGCATCGTCGCCGGCGCGCGCGCGCATCTCGCGCGCGAGGGCCTGCTGCTGCTCGAGATCGGACACGAGGCGGCGCATTTCGAAGCCGCCTTTCCGACGCTCGAGTTCCACTACCTGCCGACGGCAGCGGGCGAGCAGCTGCTCGTGCTGATCGAGGCGGCCGCGCTTCCGTCGCCTGCGTGATCCGCCTCGACGGCATCACGCTGTCGCGCGGCGGGCGGCTCCTGCTCGAGCGCGCGAGCGCTTCGATCGCGCCGGGCGAACGCATCGCGCTGATCGGCCGCAACGGCAGCGGCAAGACGACCCTGCTCGCCGCGCTCGCCGGCGAGGTGCTGCCCGACGGCGGCGACCTGCTGCAGCCCTGGCGCGCGACGATGCGCCTCGAGCAGTCGCTGCCGTCGAGTCCGCTGCCGGCCTGGCAGTTCCTCGTCGCCAGCGACGAGGCGCTGTGCGCGGCCACCGAGGCGCTGGATGCGGCCCAGCACGCGGGCGACGGCATCGAGATCGCGCTCGCGCACGAACGCTGGCTCGATGCGGGAGGCGCGAGCGCCGAGGCGCGCGCACGCACGCTGCTGGCCGGGCTGGGCTTCGACGCGGCGCAGGCGACGACGCCGGTCGACGCGCTGTCGGGCGGCTGGCGCATGCGGCTGAACCTGGCGCGCGCGCTGTTCGCGCCGAGCGAGCTGCTGCTGCTCGACGAGCCGACCAACCACCTCGACCTCGACGCGATCCTGTGGCTCGAGCGCTGGCTGCTGCGCTATGCGGGAACGATCGTCGTCGTCTCGCACGACCGCGATTTCCTCGATCGCGTCGCCACCGCGACATTGCACCTGGACGAGGCGAAGCTGGTGCGCTACGCGGGCGGCTACAGCGCCTTCGAGCGATTGCGCGCGCAGCGCCGGATGCAGGCCGAGCGCGAGCGCGCGTCGCAGCAGCAGCGCATCGACCACCTGAACGCATTCATCGAACGCTTTCGCGCGAAGGCGACGAAGGCGCGCCAGGTGCAGAGCCGCATCAAGGCGCTCGAACGGATGGCCGAGGTGGCGCCCGTGCGCGAACTGCGCGGAATCGACTTCCCGCTGCACGAGGTCGGCGACTGCCCCGATCCGATGCTGCGTGCCGAAGCGCTCGACGCCGGCTACGGCGAGCGCCCGGTGCTGCGCGGCGTCGAGCTGACGATCCGGCGGGCGGCGCGCATCGGCGTGCTCGGTCGCAACGGCGCCGGCAAGAGCACGCTGGTGCGCACGCTGGTCGGCGAGCTGCCGCCCCTGGCCGGCGAAGTGCAGGCGGCGCGCGGCATTCGCATCGGCTACTTCGCGCAGCAGGGAATCGACTCGCTGCGTCCCGGCGACTCGCCGCTGCTGCAGCTGCAGCGCATCGCGCCGCTCGAGCGCGAGCAGTCGCTGCGCGACTATCTCGGGCGCTTCGGCTTCTCCGGCCAGGACGCGACGCGGCCCACGGGTCCGATGTCGGGCGGCGAGAAGGCGCGCCTGCTGCTGGCGCTGACGCTGCACGCGCGGCCTCAACTGCTCGTGCTCGACGAGCCGACGAACCATCTCGATGCGCAGGCGCGCGATGCGCTGGCCGACGCGCTCGCCGAATTCGACGGCGCGCTGCTGCTCGTCTCGCACGACCGCTACCTGCTGCGCTCGACGGTCGACGCCTTCGTGCTCGTCGCCCACGGACGCGTCGAAGCCTTCGACGGCGATCTCGACGACTACGCGAACTGGCTGCTGCAGCGCCCGGCTTCCGGCTCCGGCGCGGCTGTCGACGACGGCACGAACGCGGTCGCGCAGCCCGCATCGGGTCGCGCCGGCGCGCGCACGGCGG
>QEVN01000048.1 GCA_003576795.1 Burkholderiales bacterium | reverse complement strand
CGCTCGCCGATGCCACGCCGGCCGCGCGCGCGGCGCCGGCGGGCTCGCCGGCACACACGCCGGGCAGCGCGTCGAAGCGACCGGCGCGCGCGCCGCGCGCGGCAATGACGCGGATGGTGACCATCGCGATCGATGCCGGGCACGGCGGCGAGGATCCGGGGGCGATCGGCCGCCACGGCACGAGGGAGAAGGACGTCGTGCTGCGCATCGCGCAGCGCCTGCGCGAGCGCATCGCCGGGGAACCGTCGATGCGCGCGTACATGGTGCGCGACGGAGACTATTTCGTGCCGCTCGCCACCCGCGTGGCCAAGGCGCAACGCGTGCAGGCCGACCTGTTCGTGTCGATCCACGCCGACGCCTTCGTGCGCCCCGAGGCGCGCGGCGCTTCCGTCTACGTGCTCTCCGAACGCGGCGCGACGAGCGCCGCCGCCCGCTGGCTGGCCCGTCGGGAAAACGATTCCGACCGCATCGGCGGCGCGCGTTTCGCCACGCGCAATGCCGAGGCGCGGCAGGTACTGCTCGAGCTGTCCACCAAGGCGCAGATCCAGGATTCGTCGCGCCTCGGCCAGATGGTGCTCGCCGAGCTGGGCGGCGTGGGCACGCTGCACAAGCCGGCGATCGAGCAGGCCGGCTTCGCAGTGCTCAAAGCCCCCGAAATCCCGTCGATCCTCGTCGAAACGGCGTTCATCAGCAATCCGCAGGAGGAGCGCCGGCTGGCCAGCACGCAGTACCAGGCGCGCGTGGCGGACGCGATCTATCGCGGGCTCGCCGCGTATCTGCGCCGCCATCCGCCGCCTGCGAGGGCGCAGACGACCTGAAGGCGCACCGGCGACGAAACCGGCGCGAGAAAATGCGGCTCTCGCGGCGCCGGCCGCCTTTCACCAGCCGGCGCGCGCCGGCGCGGGCTGCGGATTCTCCAGCCGGTAACCGATGCCGCGCAGCGTGCTGATGCGCGCGCCGGTGCCGGCGAGCTTCGCGCGCAGCCGCGACACGTAGACCTCGATCGCGTTCGGCGCCAGGCGCTCGTCCGCGCCGGTGATCGCCTGCATCAGGTCTTCCTTGGTGACCGGCGTGCCCGCGTGCTGCACGAGCTGCTCGAAGATCGACCACTCGCGCGGCGTCAGGTCGATCGGCGTCGAGCCGCAACGCACCTCGCGCTTGCGGCTGTCGACGACCAGCTCGCCGCAGAAGAGGACGTCGGCGGCGCCCGCCTCGCGCCGGCGAACGAGCGCCGCGCTGCGCGCGACCAGTTCGCGCGGCTCGAACTCGCCGGCGAGATAGTCGCTCGCGCCGGCATCGAGCGCGGCGCGGCCCTGGTGAGGATCAGCGCCGGCACGCGGATTCCGCGCCCGCGCACGCCGCGCAGCCACTCGAGCGGCGTGCCGGCGTTCTCCCGCAGGTCGAGCACGATCGCGCCGGCCGGCGCGACGCGCAGCAGCGGATCGAGTTCTTCGGTATCGGCGACCGCCTCCACGTCGAGGCCGGCGTCGCGCAGCGGCGCGACGATGCGGCTGGGCGCGTCGGGGGCATCGGTGACGACGAGCGTTTTCATAGGCGTGACCCGGTTCTTTCCTGTCGATCCCTGCAACTGCGGACCTTCGGAATGGTCACGAGCAAGGCGCGTGCCGGTATCCGCGTTGGCCGGAGGCGCGCCGGCGGCGTTGCGGGGCAACCGGCGGCTCAGCCGGGCGTCGACCCCCGCGCCGCGCGCTGCGAACGACGTTCCCGGCTCGCTCGCAGCGCATGGCGAAGCACTTCGATCAGCGCCGGCAGGCCGGGGATGACGATCATCGCCAGCGTCACCCACTCGAAGTGCTCCTTCACCCAGGCGGTATTGCCGAACAGGTAGCCGATCGTGCTCAGCCCGGCGACCCATAGCGTAGCGCCGATGACGTTGTAGAGCGCGAAGCGCGGGTACCGCATGCGGGCGACGCCGGCGACGAAGGGAGCGAAGGTGCGCACGAAGGGCAGGAAGCGCGCGATCACGATCGTCATCGGACCGTGTCGTTCGTAGAACGCATGCGTCCGGTCGAAGGCGGCGCGGTCGAAGAAGCGCGATTTCTCCCAGCCGAAGACCTTCGGCCCGAAGTAGTGCCCGATCGAGTAGTTCAGCGCGTCGCCGAGCACGGCGGCGACGATCAGCAGCGCCACCAGCGCCCGGATGTCGAGCCCGCCGACGGCGGCCAGCGTTCCGGCGACGAACAGCAGCGAGTCGCCCGGCAGGAACGGCATGACGACCAGGCCCGTCTCGACGAAGATGATGGCGAACAGGATCGCATACACCCAGACGCCGTATTGCTCGACGACCGCTGCCAGGTGCCGATCGAGGTGCAGGAACAGGTCGAGCAGCTGCGAGACGTCCATCGGCCGCGATGGTACACGGCGCGCTCCTATAATCGCGCGATGCCTTCCGCTGCGCCCGCCGTTCCCGGCGCGGCGAGCCGTCCGATCGCGCGGCTTGCCGATCGACTCGTCAGCCAGATCGCCGCCGGCGAAGTCGTCGAGCGGCCGGCGTCGGTCGTGCGCGAACTGCTCGAGAACGCGCTCGATGCGGGCGCCTCGCGCGTGCGCCTGCGCATCGAGGAAGGCGGCGTGCGGCGCATCGTCGTCTCGGACGACGGCTGCGGCATCGCGCGCGCGCAGCTCGCGCTGGCGCTCGAACGCCACGCCACCAGCAAGATCGCCTCGCTAGCCGAGCTGGAGCGGGTCGGCACGCTGGGGTTTCGCGGCGAGGCGCTCGCCTCGATCGCGTCGGTGGCGAAGCTGCGACTGACCAGCCGCGCGGCGGGCGACGACTGCGCCTGGCGCATCGACGCCGACACCGGCGAGGTCGAGCCCGCGCCGGGGGCGCGCGGCACGCAGGTCGAAGTGCTCGATCTGTTTTCCGCGACGCCGGCGCGGCGCAAGTTCCTGCGCAGCGCGGCCACCGAGAGCGCGCATTGCGTGGAAGCCTTCCGGCGCATCGCGCTGGCGCACGAGTCGGTCGCCTTCGAGATGCAGGTCGACGACCGGCGCATCGAGACGCTCGAGCCGGCCGACTGGACGCAGCGCGCGCTGGCGGCGCTGGGCGACGAGTACGCGAGCGCGCACCGCGTCGTCGACGTAGAGGCGGGTGCGCTGCGGGTGCGCGCGCTGCTCGGGCTGCCGACGCACAACCGCGCGCGCGCCGACCGGCAGTTCCTCTACGTGAACGGCCGCTTCGTGCGCGACCGCATGCTCGGCTACGCGCTGCGCCAGGCCTATGCCGACCTGATGCACGGCGACCGCCACGCGGCGTGGGCGGTGTTCGTCTCGATCGACCCGTCGCAGGTCGACGTCAACGTCCATCCGGCGAAGATCGAGGTGCGCTTCCGCGATCCGGCGGGCGTGCGCTCGTTCGTCTTCCATGCCGTCGAGGCGGCGCTGCGCGCTTCGGCGAGCGAGCGGGGCGGCGCGGATCCGGTCGCTGCCCTTGCCGCGGTCGCGCGGCAGCCGTCGCAGGCGTTGCGCGAAGGGCCGACGACGGCGAGCCTGGATCTCGTGCGCGAGCCGCGGGCATCGACGTATGCGGCGCCGTCGGCCCTGGCCGCGCTGCCGGTCGCGTTGCCGGCCGCGACGACGGCCGGAGGCTCGCCGGCTGCGATGCCGTCTCCGGCGTCTCCATCGACCGCTGTGACATCGTTCCCTGCGCCGGACACGGCGCCGCGCACGCAGGACGCGACCGACGACGCGCCGCTCGGCCACGCGCTCGCGCAGCTGCACGGCACCTGGGTGCTCGCGCAGAACCGCCACGGCCTGGTCGTCGTCGACATGCACGCCGCGCACGAACGCGTCGTCTACGAACGGATGAAGACGGCCTACGCGCAGCGTTCGGTCGCGGTGCAGCCGCTGCTGGTTCCGGTCGTCTTCCGCGCGGACGCCCTCGACGTGGCGCTCGTCGACGACGAAGGCGAAGCGATCGCTGCGCTCGGGCTCGAACTCACGGCGCTGTCCGCGCAATCGATCGCGGTGCGCGCGGTGCCCGCGACGCTCGCCGGCGCCGACGCCGAGGCGCTGGCGCGATCGGTGCTCGCCGAGTTGCGCGAGCACGGCGTCTCGCGCGCGCTCGCCGAACGAAGCGATGCGCTGCTGGCGACGATGGCCTGCCACGGATCGGTGCGCGCCAACCGCCGGCTCACGATCGAAGAGATGGACGCGCTGCTGCGCGAGATGGAGCGCACGCCCGCCGCCGATCAATGCAACCACGGCCGTCCGACCTGGCTGCAGGTTCCGCTCGACGAGCTGGACCGCTGGTTCCTGCGCGGACGCTGAATCGATGCCGCGCGTCGACGCCGCCATATCGGCCGGCCTGCTGTTCCTGCTCACCGGATTCCTCGCGCTGCAGCCGCTGTCGACCGACCTGTATCTCGCGTCGCTGCCGGCGTTGCGCGTGCACTTCGATGCGCCCGTCTCGTCGGTGCAGCTCACGCTGTCGGCCTTCCTGGCCGGATTCGCGATCAGCCAGCTGCTCGCCGGACCGCTGTCCGATCGCTTCGGCCGGCGCCCGGTGGCGCTGGGCGGCGCGGCGCTCTACCTGGCGGGGTCGCTGCTCGGCGCCTTCGCGCCGTCGCTCGCGGTGCTGGTCGCGGCGCGCATCGCGCAGGCGCTCGGCGTTTGCTGCACCGTCGTCTGCGCGCGCGCGATCGTGCGCGATCTCTACGAGGCCGAGCCCGGCGCGCGCGTGATGTCGCGCGCGCTCAGCTGGATGGGCGTCGTGCCGATCGCCGGTCCGGTGCTCGGCGGACTCGTGCAATCGGCCTTCGGCTGGCGGGCGAACTTCATCGTGCTCGCCGCGGGCGGCGCCGCGATGCTGGCGGCGACGCTGCGCGTGCTGCCCGAAACGAACCGGCATCGCAATCCGCACGCCACCGACCTCGGCCCGCTGCTGCGCAACTACGCGCTGGTCGCGTCGTCGCGCAATTTCTGGGCGAATGCGCTGCCGATCACCGGCAGCTACGGCGCGCTCTTCTGCTTCATCTCGGCGTCGTCCTTCGTGCTGATCGAGCTGTTCGGCGTCAGCGAACGGGCTTTCGGCTTCACCTACGCGCTCGTCACGCTGGGCTACCTGCTCGGCACGATCGCCGTGCGCCGCGTGCTCGGCCGGCTCGGGCTGACGCGATCGATCCGGCTCGGCGCCACGGTCGGGCTCGTTGCCGGCTCCACGATGGCGCTGCTGGCGGCGCTGGGCGTGCAGTCGCTCGCGGCGGTGCTCGTGCCGATGTGCTTCGTGACCGCCGCGCACGGTTTCATCCAGCCGTGCTGCCAGATCGGCGCGATCGATCCTTTCCCGCGACACGCCGGCGCGGCGACCGCGCTGATGGGCTTCACGATGCTGACGATCGCCGCCTTCGCCGGCTGGCTGGTCGGCGCGCTGCACGACGGGACGGTACGCCCGCTCGCCTGGGCGGTCGCCGCGAGCGCGTGCTTCAGCGCGCTCTCGGCGTGGACGCTGCTGCGCAACGAGACGACGCGCAGCGCCGCGCTCACGACGACGGGCAGCGCCTCGTGAGCCGCGCGGGCGCCGCCGCGCCCCTCGTGATGCTGCTCGGGCCGACCGCCTCGGGCAAGAGCGGGATCGCGCTTCGTCTCGCGCAGCGCCGGCCGATCGAGATCGTCAGCGTCGATTCCGCGCAGGTGTATCGCGGCCTGGACATCGGCACCGCCAAGCCGGACGCCGCCGAGCGCGCGGCCGTCGCGCACCATCTGATCGACATCGTCGAGCCGACCGAACGCTATTCGGCCGCGCGCTTCGTCGAGGACGCGCTCGCGGCGATCGCCGACGTCCGCGCGCGCGGGCGGCTGCCCTTGCTGGTCGGCGGCACGATGCTCTACGCGCGCGCGCTCGCCGAAGGGCTGCACCCGCTGCCCGGCGCCGACCCGCGGCTCAGGGCGCGCCTCGAGGACGAAGCGCGCGCGCGAGGCTGGCCGGCCCTGCACGCGCGGCTCGCGAGCGTCGACCCGCGCGCGGCGGCGCGCATCGAGCCGTCGGACGCGCAACGCATCCAGCGCGCGCTCGAGATCTTCGAGACGACGAGCCGCACGATGTCGGACTGGCTCGCCGCGCCGCCGCCGCCCTCGCCCGCCGGCGGCGCGGGCATCGTGCGCATCGCGCTCGAACCCGCCGATCGGGCAGCGCTGCACGCGCGGATCGCCGCGCGCTTCGACGCGATGCTCGCCGCCGGATTCGTCGACGAAGTGCGCGCGCTGCGCGCGCGCGGCGATCTCTCGCCGGCGCTGCCTTCGATGCGCAGCGTCGGCTACCGGCAGGCGTGGGAGTGCCTGGATGCCGGCGCCTCCCTGGAGACGCTGCGGGAAAGGGCGATCGCCGCCACCCGCCAGCTCGCCAAGCGCCAGCTCACCTGGCTGCGCTCGATGAACGGACGCATCGCGATCGATCCCTTCGCGCCGGACGCCTTCGAGCGGGTAGTCGACGTTCTCGATCAGTCGAACGAAAACGAATAGAGCAGATCGAGCGCCGTGTCGGTGCCGGTCTGCGCGCGCACCGACAGCCGGTCGGTGATCTCGTACTGGATCCGCAGCAGGTTCCACACGCCGCGCAGTCCCTGCTCGTAGGTGACCAGCACGCGCGAGCTGAGCCGCTTGCCGATCGCCACGACGTTCTGCGCCGCGGTCGGCGTGGTCGTGGCGGACGCATTCTGCCCGGGGAAGTTGGCGCCGAAATCGGGATCGAAGGCCTCGCCCGAACTGGCGCTGCGGATCGTCAGCACGTCGAGGCCGAGCGAGTGCGCCAGGCCGCCGGAGACGCCGTTGCCGCTGCTGCCCATCAGCGAGGCGGCAGCCGCGCGCAGCGCCGCCATCTGCGCGCCGCTGCGCGCATCGTCGAAGCCCACGCCGAGCACGAGCCAGGACAGCTTCTCGGAATCGGGCACTTCGGGCTCGGAAACCAGCTGCACGCGCGGCGACAGCACCGTGCCGGTGACCGCCACGCCCGCTTTCACCGGCGTGCCCAGCCGCATCGCCACGATGTCGAGCACCGGGTTGTCGATCGGTCCGTCGAAGATCACGCGCCCGCGCGTGATCTGCAGCTCCTGGCCGTAGGCGCTGTAGGTGCCCTTGGCCACGCGCACCGTTCCGTAGGCGAGCGGGTCGGCCGGCAGCACTCCGCGCAGCTCCAGCGAGCCGGCCAGCAGCACGTCGACACCGCTGCCGCGGATGCGCAGCTTCTCGCCGAGGTCGAGCTTCAGGTTCGCCGAAACGCGCAGGCCGTCGGCTTCCTCGGCGGCCTTCGCTTTCTCGACCGCATTCGCCTTCGACGCGACCGGCGCCCGCCGCCCCTCGCCGACCACGACGACGTCGTCGGGCAGGCGCGGGGCCTCGCCGCCGCGCAGCTCGACCAGGCCTTCGTCGACGCGCAGCCCGCCGCTCCATTGCAGCGCCGTGCCGCGGCTGGTGATCGCGTTCGTGCCGGAGACGACGATGCGCTCGCCCGGTCCGAGCGGCACCGGCAGGCGGTCGGCGCGCAACTCGAAGTCGCCCTGCAGCCCGTCCAGCAGCAATGCGCCGGTCATCGTGATCGAGCCCTCGCCCGATTCGAGGCGCAACTGCTGCAGCACGAGACGGTCGCCCTCGAAGCGGGCCTGCAGCGTGCCGCCGGTCAGGCGCCAGCCCAGCTCGCGCTGCAGCAGCGCCAGCGAGCGTCCGTCGAGATCGCCGGTGACGCGCGGAGCCTGGACGGTTCCGCCCAGATCGCCGGCGAAGCGCAGGCGCCCGGCCACCGCCCAGGTCGGACCGATGATGCGGTTGGCGAAGGCGAGCGTCGGCACGTTCAGCGTCATGCGTCCGTCGAGCCGGCCCTCGTCGAGCGCGACGCTCGCCTCGCCGCGCTGCTCGCCCGCGGCGCCGCCCTGCAACACCGCGTGCACGCGGCCGCTCGGCCGGTTCGCGTCGTCGCCGTGCAGATCCCATTGGGCATCGAGCGACAGCGCCTCGATCTCCGCTTCGGCCGCTTCGACGGCGTTCGCCGTCTCCGGCGCGTAGCGCAGCATCCAGCGTCCGACCGGCAGCGAAGCGGCATCGCCGCGCGACGTGAAGCTGCCGTCGCGCCAGTCGAGCGCGGCGATATTCAGGGGCGCGCCGTCGACCCGCCACGACGAGGCGCCGAGCGAGAACCCGCGCGCGTCGGCCTGCAGCGGCGCGGAGTCGAGCAGCCGCACGGCGATCGGACGGTCGGCCTCGATGCGCACGAGCCGGCCCTGCCAGCGCCATTCGCCGCCGGCTCCCGCGCGCGCCAGCGAGCCTTCGGCCGACACGCGCGTCGCCAGATCGGGTCCCGCGACGTCGGCACGGATCGTGTGCGCATCGACGTCGCCTTCGGCTCGCACGCTCGCACGGTCGATGCGGCGACCGTCGGCGACCAGCCGGTTCGCGCTCAGCTCGGCGTCCACGCGCCCGCGCGACAGATCGGGCAGGTCCACGCGCGCCTCGACCGAGCCGATGCGCAGCCTTTCGTCCCAGGCGAGCTGACGCGCCGAGATCCGCCCGACGAGCCCGAGCGCTGCCTCATGCCAGCCGCCGCGCAGCTCGCCCTGCGCGCTCGCCGAGCCCGCTGCCCGCTCGTCCAGGCGCTGCAGCGCCGGCACGCGCGCGCTGAGCTGCAGTCGATCGCCCGGCAGGCCGAGATCGCCGCGCGCGCTCGCCTGCGCACCGCCGTAATCGATCGTCGCCTCGACCTTCGCGACGCGCGTCGTCGTCACGTCGCCGCGCCACTGCAGGCGCAGGTTCCGACCGGCCAGCGCGCCCGACTCGACGGCGAGGCGGGTCGCGAGCGAGGGGTCGGGCCAGGCCCGCCCGCGCGCACTCCAGCGCCCGCCGAGGCTTCCGTCCCATTGCTGAAGCCGGGGCGGCGCGCCGAGCACGCGCAGGCGCGCGAGCAGCGCCTCGATGCGCGCGGGGTCGATGGCCTCGAAGCGGCCGGCGAGATCGACCTGCCACGGCGACGACGTCGTCGTGCTGCCGCTCGCCGCGAGCGAGCCGGCGGCGCTGCGCAACCGCGCACGCTCGATGTGCAATCGGTCGCTTTCGATGCGCAGCGCCGCCGCCAGCCCGATGTCCTCGCGGCTGGCGTCGGCCAGGTCCAGCTCGAGCCGGTCGCGCTCGGCACGGAGTTCGCCGCCGAGCCGCGTCCCGCCCAGTTGCGTCTGCAGCTGCGACAGGTCGACGTCGCGCAGCCGTCCCTCGCCGCGCACGGCGGGAATGCTGCGACCGAAGGCTTCGAGCGGCTGCGCGAAGTCGATCGAGAAGGTGGCGTCGACGCTCGCGTCGCCGGGCAGCGTCGCGTGCAGGTCGTGCAGCGCCAGCACCGACGGCTTCCAGTCGAAGGCGCCTTGCAGCGTGCGCAGCGGAACGGCGTCGCGATCGAGCGGCCCCGGCCGCGCATTCTCCAGGCGCAGCGCGCCGTCGAAGCCGTCTTCGCGCAGCCGCAGCGTGGCGCTGCCCGAGATGCGCGCATCGGGCACGCCGCGCAACCCGAACTGCGCCGGTTCGACCGCATCGAAGGCGAGTTCCACCGGCGCGAGCCGGTCGGAGAGCGCCGTCGCGAAGGGCTGCACCCGGGTGTCGACGCCGATCCACACGCCCGTCGCAACGCCCGCCGGCGGCAGCGCCTGCGCGACCAGCGAGAAGTTCTCGAGCGTGCCGTCGGCGAGCGCCCGGACGGCGGGCAACGAGAGCGAGGGCTGCGCGGCGAGCGGGATGCGTGGCGTGGCCTCGATCACGGCCGCGAGCTCGAAAGGCGCGCGCGCGCCCAGCGTTCCGTGCACGCTCGCTTCGCCCCAGGCGGGCGCGGCAACGGCAAGGCGGTCGACGCGATACGCGCCGTTGCGATAGCGCCCGGCGAACGAGACGCGCTCGAGCACGATCGCTTTGGCCGCAGCGGTCGCGTCGGGCACGATCGTCAGCCGGCCGATGCCGAGCGCATCGATGCGCACGTCGATCGGCAGCTCGAGCGATTGCGGCAGCGCGGGCGGCGCCTCGTCGGCGCCCGGCTGCAGCGCGACCTGCGCCTGCGCGATCTCGAGGCGGCTCGCGCGCGCTTCGCCGTGCAGCAGCGCCGCCGGGCGCAGCGAAACGGCGAGCCCCTCGAGCCGCAGTTCGCGCGCCTCGTCGCGCCAGCGCAGCGAATCGATGCGAAAGCCGCCGAGCAGCGTGCCTCGAACGGCACCCGCTTCGAGCGCGCCGCCGCTGGCCGCCACCGCCCGCTCGAGCGACCAGCGCAGGAACGACGTGCTCTGGCCGACCCACCAGACGGCGGCCGCTGCTGCCAGCAGCAATACCGCGAGCACGATGCCCAGCGCGCGCAGGCTCCAGCGCAACGCGTCGCGTGCGGCCATCAGAACGCGTATCCGACCGAGAAATGCACGCGCCAGTCGCGCACCGCCTCGCCGTAGGCGAGATCGATGCTGACCGGACCGACCGGCGAGCGCCAGCGCGCGCCCACGCCGTAGCCGGCCACCGCGTGGTAGCGTCCCCACGTGTCGGCCGCGTCTCCGGCGTCGACGAAGGCCGCCGCGTACCAGTCGCGGCGCACCGGGTGCTGGTATTCGAGACTGCCGAGCGCGAGCACGCGACCGCCGACGATCGCATCGCCCTCGCGCACGCCGAGCGACAGGAAGTCGTAGCCGCGGATCGTGCTGGTGCCGCCGGTGCGGAACAGGTTCTCGGAGGGAATGCCGTCGCGGCCGGCGGCGAACACCTGTCCGATCTCGGCGAGCCCGATCAGGATGCCGCCGTCGAGGAAGGAATCGCCGGGCATCGGCCAGAAGCGCATCGCCCGCGTGTGAACGCGAACGAAGCTGCGATCGCTGAGCAGCGAGCGCGACGCGCCCGAGACCTGCGCATCGATCGTGTAGCCGCGGCGCGGATCGAGCAGCGAATCGAGCCGCTTCGTGCTCCAGGTGTAGCCGAGCGTCAGCGCGCGCGTCGATTCCACGTCGCCGATGCCGCGCACGTTGCGCTGCTCGGTCTGGAACTGCAACGACAGGAAGCGGTCGGTGTCGCCGCTGCGCTTGCCTTCCCCGATGAACGCGGTCTGCTTGTCGGTCAGCTCGCCCTGCACGTCGAAACGCTCGAGGCGCACGCCGCCCTGGTAGTAATGTCCGCTCGCCTTCTGCGGCGTCCGCAGGCTGGCGAAGACGCGTCGCCGCACCCGCTGCAGCAGCACGCCCGACTCGAGCTGCCAGCCCTTGTCGAACACGTTGCGGTGGTCGTAGCCGAGCAGCGCGCGCGGGCCTTCGTCGGAGCTGATGCCCACGCCGAGGGTGACGCGCTGCTCGCGCCGCTCCGACAGCTCCACGCGCAGCGGCACCGTTTCGAGCCGCGGATCGGCGAGCACCGCCGCGAAGTCGGGCAGCACTTCGGCCGAATCGAAGTAGCCCGAGGTTCGCAGGCGCGCCTGGAACGCGAGCACCTCGTCGAAATCGTAGGGCTGCCGGCCCTCGGCCTCCCACGGCGCGAGCGCGCGGACGATCGACGCGTCGTAGCGCGAGAGCCCTTCGATCGTCATCGGGCCGAAATCCAGGCGCGGCCCGCTGTCGATGCGGATCGTCAGCGCCGCCGTGGTATTGCCCGGATCGACGCGCGCCTCGCTGTCGACGATGCGCGCGCGCACGTAGCCGCGCTGCTGCAGGGCGTCGATCAGCAGCCGCTTGCCCGATTGCCAGGGCGCGCTGCGAAAGAAGCTGCCCTCGGGCAGCGGCCAGCGCTCGAGCAGCCGGTCGCGCAGTTTCTGCAACCCAGCCTGCACCTGCGGCGGACCTTCCAGCACGAAATCGAAGCGGTTCACGGTGGTGCGCGCGCCGGCATCGACGTCGATGCGCACGACCGGAAGACGGCCGGCCGTGCCCGGCTCGTACGAGACTTCCGCGTGCGCGGAGAAGAATCCGGCCGCCTGCGCGATCGCCTCCGCTTCGGTCTTCGCCCGCTCGAGGAACAGCGGCATCTGCTCGGCATCGAAGCCGGGGTCGTCGATCCAGCGCCCGACCAGCGTGCGGGTGCGGATCGGCTCGACCAGCTCGCCGAGCGCGTCGACCTTCAGCTCGTAGTTGGGAGCGGCCGCCGCGGAAGCGGGCGCCAGCGGCCCGAGGACGGCGAAGGCGACGGGCGCGGCGAGCGCGCGGAGGAGCCGTCGCAGGACCGGAAGACGCGCCCGATGCGCGAGGCGCGTCGCCGGCGCTGCGCGCACGTTCTCAGACCACCACCGCGGGCGCGGCGCCGTCGGGGCGTTCGACGATCTCGCCGATGCGGAACACCGTCTCGCCGTGCTGCGCCAGCACCGCCTGCGCGCGCTGCGCGTCGGCCGCTTCGACGACGACGACCAGGCCGATGCCGCAGTTGAACACGCGATGCATCTCGTGCGCATCGATCGCGCCGTGACGTTCGAGCCAGTCGAACAGCGGCGGGCGCGTCCAGGCGTCCCGATGCAGCACCGCCTGGACCCCGGCGGGGAGCACGCGCGGCACGTTCTCGATCAGCCCTCCGCCGGTGATGTGCGCGATTCCCTTGACCGGAAGCTGCGCGAGCAGGTCGAGCATCGGGCGCACGTAGATGCGCGTGGGGGCGAGCACCGCGTCGGCGAAGCGCACGCCGTGGAAATCGTCCTGCAGCTGCGGCGCGCGGATCGAGCCCCAGGTGCGCTCGATCACGCGTCGCACCAGCGAATAGCCGTTCGAATGCGCGCCGCTCGACGCCAGTCCGAGCACGACGTCGCCCGGCCGGATGGCCGCTCCGTCGATGATCTTCGCCTTCTCGACGACGCCGACGGCGAAGCCGGCGAGGTCGTACTCGCCGTCGGGGTACATGTCGGGCATCTCCGCCGTTTCGCCGCCGATCAGCGCACAGCCCGCCTGCTCGCAGCCGCGCGCGATGCCGGCGACGACGCGCGCGGCCACGTCGACGTCGAGCCGCCCGCAGGCGAAGTAGTCGAGGAAGAACAGCGGCTCGGCGCCCTGCACGAGGATGTCGTTCACGCTCATCGCGACGAGATCGATGCCCACGGTGTCGTGGCCGTCGAGCGCGAAGGCGAGCTTGAGCTTGGTGCCGACGCCGTCGGTGCCGGAGACGAGCACCGGCTCGCGATAGCGTCGCGGCACCTCGAACAGCGCGCCGAAACCGCCGATGCCGCCGAGGACGCCTTCGCGCATCGTGCGGCGCGCCAGCGGTCCGATGCGGCGGACGAGCGCATCGCCCGCGTCGATGTCGACTCCGGCATCGCGATACGAGAGGGGCGTGCTGGCCTTCGTGGAACCCATGGGAAAATCCGGCTCGGTCGTGCGGCGCCGTACCGACGGCGCCCGATAGAATGGCGAACCGCACGCGCCCCGGCGCGGGTCCGCGATCGGTTCGGGCGATTGTAGCCGCTCGCCCGCGGGCCGATCTCCGAATCCGCCTCCGCGCCCCGATGCACCAGATCGCACTCGACCTGCATCGCGTCGAAGCCCCGACGCTGGACAACTTCGTCGCCGGCCGCAACGGCGAGGTGCTCGCGTGCCTGCGCGCGTTGCGCGGAGCGCGGAGCGCGACGCCAACGCCGAGCGCGAGCGCGAGCGCGCCGCCAAGCGCAAGCGTGCCGCCGAGCGCGAGCATCCCGCTCGTCTACCTCTGGGGCGAAGCCGGCTGCGGCAAGACGCACCTGGCGACGGCCGCCGCCGACGCCGGGCGCGCGCTTGCCGCCGACGCGCCGCGCGCCGCCTTCGAAGCGCTGATCGCCGACGCCGCCGAGCAGCCGCGCATCGTCGCCGTGCTCGACGTCGAACGCCTCGACGAAGCGCGCCAGTCGCTGCTGTTCCATCTGATCAACCGGGCGCGAGCCCAACCGGACAGCACGGTGCTGGCCACCGGCGCACAGCCGCCGCTGGGCCTGGCGCTGCGCGACGACCTTCGCACGCGGCTGGGATCCGGGCTGGTCTTCCGGCTTCAGCTGCTCGACGACCGGGAGAAGGCCGCCGCCCTCGAGCGCGTCGCGCGCGAGCGCGGCGTCACCGTCGCGTCCGACGTCATTCCCTGGCTGATCGCGCACACTTCGCGCGACATCCGCGCGCTGCTGCGCACTTTCGACGCGCTGGACCGCCGCGCCTTCGAGCGCCGCCGGGCGATCACGCTGCCGCTGCTGCGCGAGCTGCTGCAGGAGACCGGCGCCATGCCCGCACCGGCGGCATCCGGCGGCGGCGACACGCTGCCTTCATAATGCCGACCGTGACGCCCCTTCCCGACCGAAATCCCGAAGCGCCCGGCGCTTCGCCCGCCGCGCCCGGCGACCTCGCGCACTTCGATCTCGCGCTCTTCGATCTCGATTACACGCTGCTGCCGATCGACAGCGACTACGAGTGGGCGCGTTTCCTGATCCGCCTCGGCGTGGTGGACGGCGCCGAATACGACCGGCGCAACGACGCGTTCTTCGAGCAGTATCACGCGGGCACGCTCGACATCCTGGAGTTTCTCGCCTTCCAGCTCGCGCCGCTGGCCGCCCACCCGGTCGAGCAGCTCGACGCCTGGCGCGAGCGTTTCGTCGACGAGGTGATCCGCCCGCGCATCGTCGACGCCGCCCGGGCGCTCGTCGATCGGCACCGGGCGCGCGGCGACCTCTGCGCGATCGTCACGGCGACCAACGAGTTCGTCACCCGGCCGATCGCCGACGAATTCGGCATCGAGCACCTGGTCGCCACGCGCATTGAGACGGCCGACGGCCGCTACACCGGCCGGCCGCTGGGAACGCCGTCGTTCCGCGAGGGGAAGGTGCAGCGTACCGCGGAGTGGCTCGCCTCGCTCGGCCGCTCGTGGAGCGGCTTCGCGCGTTCGCACTTCTACAGCGACTCGGCCAACGACGTGCCGCTGCTCGAGCGCGTCACCGATCCGGTGGCCACCAACCCCGATGCCCGCCTGGCCGCGCTCGCGCGCGAGCGCGGCTGGCGAACGATGCAGTTGTTCGAATGATCCGCCGGCTCATCGACCGCGTGCTGGCGAAAGCGAGCCGCTCGCCGTTGCGCAAGCGTCCGAAGCGCTATCGCGGCAGCGAGCAGGGAATGCCGCTGGCCGACGTCTCGCAGGCGGCGATCCGCACCTGCGAAACGCTGCAGCAGGGCGGCTTCCAGGCGTGGATCGTCGGCGGCGGCGTGCGCGACCTGCTGCTCGGCCTGAAGCCGAAGGATTTCGACGTCGCCACCGACGCGACGCCCGAGCAGGTGCGCAAGCTCTTCCGCCGCTCGCGCATCATCGGACGCCGCTTCCAGATCGTGCACGTGCTGCACGGGCGCGACACGATCGAAGTGTCCACCTTCCGCTCGATGCAGCCGGCGGCCGACGTCGACACCGACGAGCACGGCCGCGTGCTGCGCGACAACGTCTGGGGAACGCAGGCCGAGGACGCCGCGCGCCGCGACTTCACGATCAACGCCCTGTACTACGACCCGGTGTCCGACACCCTGCTCGACTACCACGACGGCGTGAAGGACATGCAGCGGCACGTGCTGCGCATGATCGGCGACCCCCTCACCCGCTATCGCGAAGACCCGGTGCGCATGCTGCGCGTGGCGCGCTTCACCGCCAAGCTCGGCTTCACCATCGAGCCGAAGACGCAGCAGCCGATCCGCGAACTGAAGGACCTGCTGCACAACGTGCCCGCCGCGCGCCTGTTCGACGAGATGCTCAAGCTGCTGCTGTCGGGCAAGTCGATGGCCTGCCTGCAGGAATTGCGCCGCCAGGGCCTGCATCACGGCCTGCTGCCGATGCTCGACGTCATTCTCGAGCAGCCCGACGACGAGCGCTTCGTGCAGGCCGCGCTGGCCGCCACCGATGCGCGCGTGCTCGCCGACAAGAGCGTATCGCCCGGGTTCCTGTTCGCCGCGCTGCTGTGGCAGCCGGTGCGCGTGCGCTGGCAGGAGGCGACGGCGCGCGGCGAGCACGGCATTCCCGCGCTCGCCGCCGCGATCGAATCGGT
>QEVN01000047.1 GCA_003576795.1 Burkholderiales bacterium | reverse complement strand
GCGCACGCTCTCCTCGGTGGGCGTGGTGATCGCCTCGTCGTAGGCGTTGGTGTGCAGGCTGTTGGCGTTGTCGTAGGTGGCGATCAGCGCCTGCAGCGTCGTGCGGATGTCGTTGAAGGCGATCTCCTGCGCGTGCAGGCTGCGCCCGCTCGTCTGGCAGTGGTATTTCAGCTTCTGGCTGCGCTCGTTGGCGCCGTAGCGATCGCGCATCGCCACCGACCAGATGCGCCGCGCCACGCGCCCCATCACGTTGTACTCGGGGTCCATGCCGTTGGAGAAGAAGAACGACAGGTTGGGCGCGAAATCGTCGATGTGCATGCCGCGGGCGAGATACGCCTCCACGTAGGTGAAGCCGTTCGACAGCGTGAACGCGAGCTGGCTGATCGGGTTGGCTCCGGCCTCGGCGATGTGGTAGCCCGAGATGCTCACCGAGTAGAAGTTGCGCACGTCGTGGTGCACGAAGTACTCGGCGATGTCGCCCATCACCTTCAGGCTGAACTCGGTGGAGAACAGGCACGTGTTCTGCCCCTGGTCCCCTGGTCCTCCTTCAGGATGTCGGCCTGCACGGTGCCGCGCACCGTGGACAGCGTCCAGGCGCGGATCTTGGCCAGCTCGTCGTCGGTGGGCTCGCGGCCGTTGTCGGTGCGGAACTTGTCGATCTGCTGGTCGATCGCCGTGTTCATGAACATGGCGAGGATCGTCGGCGCCGGGCCGTTGATCGTCATGCTCACGCTGGTGGCCGGATCGCACAGATCGAAGCCCGAGTAGAGCACCTTCATGTCCTCGAGCGTGGCGATGCTCACGCCCGAGTTGCCCACCTTGCCGTAGATGTCGGGCCGCGGATCGGGGTCGTTGCCGTACAGCGTCACCGAGTCGAAGGCGGTCGACAGGCGCTTGGCCGGCATGCCTTCGGAGAGCAGCTGGAAGCGCCGGTTGGTGCGGAACGGGTCTCCTTCGCCGGCGAACATGCGGGTGGGGTCCTCGTTCTCGCGCTTGAACGCGAAGACGCCCGCCGTGTAGGGGAACGACCCGGGAACGTTCTCCAGCAGCAGCCACTTCAGCAGCTCGCCGTGGTCCTCCCAGGCGGGCAGCGCGACCTTGCGGATCTTCGTGCCGGAGAGCGACGTGGACGTGAGCTTCGTACGGATCTCGCGGTCGCGGATGCGCACGACGTACTCGTCGCCCGAGTAGGCCTTCTGCATCTGCGGCCACATCGCCAAGAGCTTCCTCGAGGCGGCGTCCAGCGCCTGCTCGCGCCGATCGGCGAGCGCGCCGACCGTGTCGCGCGCACCGCGCCGATCGCGGTCCTCGTCCTCGAGCATGCGCGCCGAGGCGCGCAGCTGCTGCACCTCGCGCGCGATGCGCGCCTGCTCGCGCGCATGCCGCTTGTATCCGCGCACGGTTTCGGCGATCTCGGCGAGGTAGCGCACGCGCGCGGACGGCACGATGACGACGCGGCTCGTCGAGTGGCGGGTATCGACGCGCGGCAGTCTCCCCTTCGGCGCGCCGTCCTCGCCGAGCGCGACGTCCAGTCCCATCTCGATCAGCCTCGGCAGCATCGCCTGGTACAGCGCCGTGACCCCGTCGTCGTTGAAGTGCGAAGCCTGCGTGCCGAACACCGGCATCTCCTCGGGGCGCTTGCCGAAGGCCTCGCGGTTGCGCAGGTACTGCTTCGAGACGTCGCGCAGCGCGTCCATCGCGCCTTTGCGGTCGAACTTGTTGATCGCCACGAAGTCGGCGAAGTCGAGCATGTCGATCTTCTCGAGCTGGCTCGCGGCGCCGAACTCGGGCGTCATCACGTAGAGCGACACGTCCACCAGCGGCACGATGGCGGCGTCGCCCTGCCCGATGCCCGAGGTCTCGACGACGATCAGGTCGAAGCCCGCCACCTTGCAGGCGGCGATCGCATCGGGCAGCGCCGGGCTGATCTCGCTGCCGGCATCGCGCGTGGCGAGCGAGCGCATGTAGACGTTCGGGTGGTCGATCGCGTTCATCCGGATGCGATCGCCCAGCAGCGCGCCGCCGCTCTTGCGCCGGGTGGGATCGACCGACAGGATCGCGAGCTTCAGGCGGTCGTCCTGGTCGAGCCGGAAGCGGCGCACCAGCTCGTCGGTGAGCGAACTCTTGCCGGCGCCGCCGGTGCCGGTGATGCCCAGCACGGGCGTGGCGATCGTGTCGGCGCGCCGGTGCAGCTCGTTGCGCCAGGCGGCGAACTGCGCCTCGTCGCGCCCGTCGGCATGGCCCAGCTCCAGCGCGGTGATCGCCTGCGCGAGCCTGCGCTTCGAACCGGCGATCTCGTCGACGGTGAGCGGGGCGTATTTCGACAGGTCCTCGTCGCAGCGCGCGAGCATGTCGCGGATCATTCCCTGCAGCCCCAGGCGCTGGCCGTCCTCGGGACTGTAGATGCGCGCCACGCCGTAGTCGTGCAGCTGCTGGATCTCGGCCGGGACGATGACGCCGCCGCCGCCGCCGAACACCTTCACGTGGCCGGCGTCCGCCTCGCGCAGCAGGTCGATCATGTACTCGAAATATTCGACGTGGCCGCCCTGGTAGGACGAGACGGCGATGGCGTGCGCGTCTTCCTGCAATGCGCAGTCGACGATCTCGCGCACCGAGCGGTTGTGGCCGAGATGGATCACCTCGGCGCCCAGGCTCTGCAGGATGCGCCGCATGATGTTGATCGACGCGTCGTGACCGTCGAAGAGCGAGGCGGCGGTGACGAAGCGCACCTTGTTCTTCAGCCGGTAGTCGGCCAGCTGCTTCTGGTCGGAGAGGTCGGTCATGCGCGCTCCCGGGGAATGGCTGCGAACCCGTAGTGTAGGGTCGCAGGGCCCGTGCGTCCGGAAGGTGGGGCGATGGGAGGGCACGCCCCATGTAGTATCGGCTGAAACCGAACGACGATGCCCCCGCACTCCCCTCCCGATTCGCTGATGCTGCGCCGGGCCTTCGGCTGCTTCCCGACCGGCGTCACCGTCGTCACGACGCGCACGGCGGACGGCAGCTTCGCCGGGCTGACGGTCAACTCGTACACCTCGCTGTCGCTCGATCCGCCGCTGGTGCTGTGGGCGCTCGGATCGCACAGCGCCAGCCTGCGCGCCTTCGAGGCGGCGACGCACTTCGCGGTCAACGTCCTCGCCGAGGACCAGGCGTGGCTGTCGCGCCGCTTCGCGGCGAAGGCGCGCGACAAGTTCCACGGCGTGCCGATGCGACCGGGCATCGAAGGCGTGCCGCTGCTCGAAGGCTGCTCGGCGCACATCGAATGCCGGATGCACTCGGCGCAGCCGGCCGGCGATCACCTGCTCTTCGTCGGCGAGGTCGAGCGCGTCGACGTGCTCGCGCGCCCGCCGCTGCTCTACGTCAACGGGCGCTATCGAAAGGTGGGGCTGGCGATGGATTGAAGAGGTGACGGCGTGACGCCGGCACCGGGGGCTCGATATCAGTTGCGAATGAGATCCATTCTCATTATGATCCTGATGAACCCCTCCGCCGCAGCCCCCCCACCAAGCGATCGCCCCCATGAAACTCGGTGTCGACGACCTGATGACCCTGCGGGATTACGGCCTGTACCGCCGGGAACACCGCCCGCGGCTGATCGCGCACCGGCAGGCGCGCACGATGGAACTCGGGCCGGCGATGCGACTGCAGTTCGAGGACGTGTGGACGATCCGGTACCAGATCCAGGAGGTGCTGCACGCCGAACAGGTGTCGGACCCGGCGGCCGCCCAGCAGGAGATCGACGCGTACGCGCGCCTGCTTCCCGACGGAACGCAATGGAAGGCGTCGCTGCTGATCGGCTTGCCCGACCCCGGCGAACGGGCGCGCGAGCTGCCGGCGTTGAGCGAGGCAGCACACCGCATCTACGTGCAGGTGGGGACGCAGGCGCGGATCTTCGCGTTGGCCAACGAGGACCAGTGCGATCGCCATCTGGCCAGGCCGAGCGGCGTGCATTTCCTGCGCTTCCCCCTGCCGGGCGCGTTGCGCGAGGCGGCGCTCGCCGGCGCGACGGCGTCGTTCGGCTGCTCGCATCCGCGCTATGAATGGCATGCGCCGGTGCCGGCCGAGGTCCTGATGCAGTTGCGGCGCGATCTGGTTCCGGGAATCGTTCAGCGCTGTAGTTCGATGCCGTACGAAGTCTTGAGCCACGCGCCGTAGGCTTCCATGTCGACGCGGCCGACCAGCGACGGCCAGCCGCCCGCGTCGCGCATGCGCTGCGGAAACGGCACGAGGAAAGCGAGCGACTCCTTCCAGTCGAGCCCGGGCACCACGGCCTTGCGCTGCGAACTCTGCTGGACGACGCGCCCGCCCAGGTCGCGACGGTAGACGCTGCGGTCGGTCCTGCCGACGTAGTCGCGGCCGTGCACCAGCGGCTCGCTGACGACGAGGTACGCCGGCAGCGGATCGCGCACGGGAACGCCGAGCGACTGCGCCATGCGCGTCATCCAGACGAGCGTGACGTCGGACAGGTCGCCCTCGGCGTTGCCGCCGCCGATGTCGGAGTGGCTGCCGACGAATCCGCGCTCGACGACCCAGGCCCCGCTGCCGAGCGCCGATTCGAGCGGAAAGAGCGTGCGATGCTCGTTCAGTGCGACGGCGTGGAAGGTCGCGCGCACCGACGACGGTATCGCCAGTTCCCAGCCCTGGTTCTCCGCCCCGAGCAGGCCGAACTGCGCGACGGTGTCCCACAATCCGAGGAAGCGCAGGTCGACGCAGACGCCGCGGTCGCGGAATCGACCGGCATCGATCATCGACGTGACCCGGTTGACGAAATCGCGCGCCATGGCTGCTCCTCGCGAGAAGCCTATGACGTCGATCGGCGCGACACGCCCGATCCACGCGTCGTCGAGGAAGCGGTCGAGCGTTCCGATCATCCAGTCGACGCGTTCGCGCGCGGTGCGCGCCTCGGCCCAGTCGAGCGGCGTCGCCGGGATGCCGCTCGAATAGTCGTCGCGGCCCACGCCCGCCATGTACCACTTGTCGGGGTCGTTCGACGCCTCGAAGAACTTGCGCACGTTCGAGATGTCGTCGCCGATGTCGCTCGCGCCGTTGCCGGTGCCGTCGAAGGCGAACAGCAGCAGCCCGAGCGAATCGACCGCGACCAGCGGATTGCCGTCGGCGTAGGCGTAGGGGTCGAGGCCGGCGGCCAGCCCCAGCGGATCGGGCTCGAGATAGCGCCCGCCGTCCGGGTCGTAGCTGCGCAGCAGGTTGTCGTGCAGCCCGGTTTCCGCGTCGTGATACTGGCCGGGCAGGCGCAGCGGCTGGCGGAACGCGCCTTCTTCCTGCACGAGCGCACCCCACGCGTCGCGCTCGCCTCGCCAGACGACGCGCGCCGCCTCGTCGGTCACGGCGATCGGCGCGCCGAGGTGGTCGTTGTGCAGCCACGCGAGCGAGGTCTTCGTCGCGCCGTGCTCGAGCACGGCGATCGGAAACGAGTTCCAGTAGACGTACTGGCGCAGCAATCTGCCGTCGCCGTCGGTTTCCGCGGCGAGTCGCTGGTCGCGGTACAGGAAGCCCCGAGAGGCGATGTCGGTCGCGGCGTTCTGCACCGGCGATGCGTCGCGGGGATCGTCCGTGCGCTCGATCCGCTTCGCGACCCTGCGGCCGAAGGCGTCGTAGCGGTAGCGCGCGTGCGCGGCGGCGCCCTGCACCTCGACGATGCGACGCTGCGCGCCGTAGCGCAGCGCCAGCGGACCGTTCCGCTTCGGCAGGCCGGTGGCATCGCGCTCCGCCTCGGCGGCGCCCCGGACATCGCTGCCGTCGCGACGCCGGACCGCGACGCGTTCGCCCATCGCATCGAGCGCGAAGTACTCGACGTGCGCCGCGCGACGCGCATCGACCGGGTCGGCGGCCGACGCGTGCCGCTCGCGCGCGATCAGCCGCCCGAAACGGTCGTAGGCGTAGCGGTCTTCGCCGGCTTCGTGCGCGATCGACAACGGCAGGCCTGCCGGATCCCAGCGCAACTGGCGGAAAGGCAGCGCCTGCGCCGCTTCGACGGGGCGCTCGCCCGGTGCCTCGCCGCCCCTGCGCCAGGCGAGCGACACGGGCTGCCCGGCCGCATCGTCGCGCCGCTCGAAGCGGATGCCATTGCCCAGCTCCAACATGGTGGCGTCGGCATCGGCGGTCGCGACGCGTCGCACGAGCGTGCGGAAGCCGGCGCTTTCGGGGGCCGCCAGATCGAGCGCTTCGCGGCGTCCTTGCGCATCGTATCGATGCCGCAGGCGCGATCCGTCGGCGAGCCACTGCATCGACAGCCGGCCGCGCGCGTCGTACTCGAGCCGCTCGTGATAGTCGCGGCCCTCGCGCGTCTCGAGCCGTTCGACGACGCGGCCCTCGCCGTCGTGCCGCACGATCGAGCGCTGCCCTTCGTGCTCGACGGCGAACAGCTGCGCGCCGTCGTAGCGGAACGTCGTTTCCACGCGGTCGTCGGCCGAGCGCTGCAGGCGGCGCACGAGGCGGCCGCCCGCGTCGTGCTCGCGGGTATCGACGCTGCCGTCGGCAAAAGCGATGCTCGACAGCCGGCCGAAGCCGTCGTAGCGATAGCGCTTGCGCCCTTCGTGCGGCGAACGCGTCTCGACGAGCCGGCCGAGGTCGTCGTACAGGCGCTCGGTGCGCCGGCCCCGTGCATCGACGAGCACGTGCCGGCCCGGCTCGACGCGCGCGAGCGCCACCGGAAGACCCGGCACAACCGCACGCTTCGCGCCGGGCACGATCCGTTCGCGCCATCCGTGATTCGATTCGATCTCGACGGCAGCCTCGGCCAGGCGGATCGTCCATCGCTCGCCGCCCGACCAGTCGATCGTGCGCGGCCGCCCCGCCTCGTCGTAGCCGAACGAGATCGTCGTTCCGCGCACGGAGGTGCTCGCCAGCCGCCAGGCCGCGTCGAAGCTGCGACGCCGCGTCGCGCCGTCGGGCAGGCGCTCGGCGACGGCGCGCCCGAGCGCGTCGCGCTCGATCCGGTGCGCGATCGTCGCCTCCGCCTCGATGCCGACCAGACGGCGTTTCGCGTCGTGCCGGAACGTGGTCCGCTGCAGGCTGCCGTCGGGCGAGACGCGCACGATCGCCGCCAGTCGCCCGCGCACCGCGGCCCGCTCCGGCCGCGTGTCCCGGCCCGCGTATTCGTAGCGCACCGTCGCGCGCAACGGCTGCACGCCGTCCTCATCGGGCAGATGACCGTCGAAGTCGACGGCGACGATCTGCATCCGCTCGTTGTAGCGCAGCTCGATCCTCGTCTCGCGGCCGGGAACCACGCTCGGTCGCACGATGCGGATCGGCGCCGCCCACGGCGATCCGGCGGCGTACGCGAAGCGCTCGAACCAGACGGGGCGGCCGTCGCGCGCCTCGATCCGGCGCTCGACCACCCGGCCGTTCGCGTCGTGGCGGATGCGCATCTCGCCCAAGGCCACCGCGCGCCCGGCGGCGCCCACGCGCACCCGCAGCCCGACCGGCGGGCAGCGCCGGCAGCCGTCGCCGTCGGACTCGACGAGCCTCGGTTCGCCGCGCGCGTCGATCCAGCGATAGCGCGTGGCCGTTGCGCCGACGCGGATCGTCGTCGTACCGCGCGCACCGGCCCTGGTCGGCAGCTCGTACTCGAAGCGCAGCGCCTGTCCGTCGATCTCGCCGATGCCGCGAGAGCTGGCCACCCGGCCGTCGTCGCCGTAGCGATATTCGCTGCGTCTTCCGTCGGTGTCGACGACCGCCGTGAGCCGGTGGAACGCGCGGGGGTCGCCATATTCGTAGCGAAGCGCGCGTCCGTCGGGATATCGCACCGCGACCAGCTGGCGATGCGCATCGAACTCGTAGCGGATCCGCTGTCCGTCGGGCAGCCGCAGGGCGACGAGCCGGGTGTCGTCGTATTCGAAACCGATGGTTCGCTGCGCGTCGTCGCGCACTTCGACCACCCGACCCCGGTCGTCGCGAGCGACGCGGATCCGGTCAAGGTCGGCCGACACGATCGAATCGAGCCGGCCGTCGCGGTCGAAATGCAGCAGCCGGCCTCCCGGCCAGCGCCAGACCCAGGAAACCGGCGCGCCGTCGCTGCGCTGCTCGTCGACCAGGCCGTCGTCGATCGTGCGCGACGCGTAGCGCCGCGGTTCGTCGGGCGCCGCGCGGCTCGCCTGCGCGCCGGAAGGCCGGAACACGATGCGGCGCCCGTCGGCCTGGACGACCTGCAGCTCGACGCGGCCGTCGCGCGCGATGCGCGCCAGCCGCGTCTCGAAGCTGTGGCTCCAGCCGCGCCCGAGCGACAGCGCGAAGTCGCTGCGGCTGTTGTAGTGCCGCGCGAAGAGCAGGTTCAGCGTGTCGTCCTGCGGCAGGCCGAAGGCATCGGCGAGACCCGCGGGCGACAGCACGCTCGACTGCGCGTGCGCCAGCGCGACGTCCACCTGCCGCTCGTACTTGTTTCCGGTGACGACGTCGACCGGGTTTCCCGCCGCGCGATCGATCGACGTGGACGGCAGGCTTGCCGGCTCGCGGATCGGCACGCCCGCGGCATCGCAGCCCACCGGCGCCGGCCGCGGCGGGCGGCTCGCCCGCTCGATCTCGGCGAGGAACTCCGCGATCGCCCCGCCGCCGACGCCGATGCCGATGCCGCCGCCGATCGGCAACGGCAGGCCGCCACCGCCGGGAGCGCCGCCGGCCGCCGTGCAGCTGCCCGGCCGCTCCTGCGCTCCGCCGAGGATCGACGCGAGCCCGTCGGCGCCGTTCGCGGCAGCCCACGAAAGGAAGAACCATCCGGCGGCCAGCAGGCGCGACAGGCCGCGAAGCCGCCGCACGAAGGCGGCGCGCGTATCGTCGCGACGCGAAGCGCGATCCGGCAGAGGACGGTCGTGATC
This sequence comes from Burkholderiales bacterium, assembly GCA_003576795.1. GTDB lineage: Bacteria > Pseudomonadota > Gammaproteobacteria > Burkholderiales > Burkholderiaceae_E > Zeimonas. The sequence goes on along the minus strand of QEVN01000047.1, from coordinate 6,387 downwards.
CATGTCGCCAGGCTATTCGCGACCTTTCGTGCCCGCCATCCGACACAGGTCGCGCCGTGCTCGTCCGTTCGATCGACGCGTCGTCCACAGGGCCGAGAGCGATACGCCTTCGGACGAAGCCTTCGATCGAGCCACCAAGGCCTTGGGCCGAGCCACCCGGGCGCCGGCGGTATGCTTGACCCATGTCTGCCCGGATGTCCGTCCGCTACCGGCTGCAGTGCTCGGCCGATGCGATCGACGCGCGGGCGCGCGCGCTGGCCATCGAGCAGTCGATCGAGATGCCCATCGAGGCCGTGCGCGACGAACGCGTGCGCACCGAGATCGTCGGCGAAGTCGTCGGCATCGAGCCGTCGGCACAGCAGCACGATCGCTTCGACGTCGTGCTCGCGCTCGCCATCGAGACGACCGGCGACGAGCCCGGTCAGATGCTCAACATGGTGTTCGGCAACTGCTCGCTGCAGCCCGACGTCGAGCTGATCGATCTCGACCTTCCGGCGGCGACGCTGGCGAAGCTGCCGGGCCCGCGCTTCGGCATCGCCGGCTGGCGCGCCGCGGTCTCCCCCGTCGGCGAAGGGCGCGAGGGCACAGGCCGCGCGCTCAGCTGCACGGCACTCAAGCCGCAGGGGCTCGATGCGCCGGCCCTCGCCGAGCTCGCCTACGTCCTCGCGCGCGCGGCCATCGACGTCGTCAAGGACGATCACGGCATCGCGGACCAGGCCTGCGCGCCCTTCGCGCAGCGGGTGCCGCTGGTGCAGCGCGCGATCGAACGCGCCAATCGCGAGAAGCGCGAAGCCGGCGGCGCGCTTGCCGGGCATCGGTCGATCTACGCGCCCACGCTCTCCGGCGGCCCGCGACGGCTCGCCGCGCAACTCGCGCTCGCGCGCGACGAAGGCGTCGGCGCCCTGCTGTGCTGCCCGATGATCATCGGCGTTCCGGCCTTCGCCGAGCTGGCCCGCGCCGAGGCCGGCGTGCCGTTGCTCGCCCATCCTGCCCTCGCCGGACACCTGCGCATCGCGCCGCCGCTGCTGCTCGGACGACTGTTCCGGCTGTTCGGCGCGGACGCGACGATCTTCCCGAACTGGGGCGGGCGCTTCCCCCACTCGCGCGCCGAGTGCCTGGCCATCGCCGAGCGTGCGCGCGAGCCGCTGGCCGCGCATCGACCCGCGCTGCCGGTGCCGGCCGGCGGCATGCGGCTGGAGCGCGTCGACGAGATCGTCGAGGCCTACGGCCCCGACACGATGCTGCTGATCGGCGGCGACCTGCTGCGCGCCGGCGACGCGCTCGCCGAACGTGCGGCGCAGTTCGCGCGGCGCGTGGCCGGCGCGGGCCGGGTCGAGACCGAAACCACCGGCGAGGACCGAGCGGAGCGATTCGATGGCTGACTCGCCGCTGCGACGCCGAACCGCCCCCGCACGCTGGGAAGGCGTCACCCTCGCGCCGTACAAGGACGCGGGCAGCGCCCCGTTTCGCGACATCACGCGCCAGTTGCTGTTCGACGAGGCCGACCTGGGTTGCGAACTGCGCTACTTCGAGATCGCCCCGGGCGGACACTCGACGCTCGAGCGCCACCAGCACCGCCACGCGGTGCTGGTGCTGCGCGGGCGCGGACGTTGCCTGGTGGGCGATCGCATCCACGAGATCGCCGAGCACGACCTCGTTTCGATCGATCCGCAGACCTGGCACCAGTTTCGCGCCGACGACCAGCCGCTGGGTTTCCTGTGCCTGGTGAACCGCGAGCGCGACCGCCCGCATCTGCCCGACGAGGCCGAACTCGCCGCGCTGCGCGCCGATCCGGCGATCGCGGCATTCATCCGTACTGCAGGAGAGACCGGATGAATCGAAACGATCTTCGCGATGCAGCGCGGCGCGACGCGCTGCGCATGCTTTCGCGCGGCGCGCTCGCCGGCGCCGGCGCGGCAACCGGGTGGACGGCCGCGGTGCGAAGCGCGCGGGCGCAGGCGCCCGCCTCATCGGGCACCTCGGCGGGCGACTCATCCGGCACCTCATTGAGCACCTCCCCGCGCGCTTCCCCCGCGCCGCGCGTCGTTCGCGTCGCCTCCGGACTCGAGCATCCGTGGTCGCTCGCCTTCCTGCCGGACGGCCGCATGCTCGTCACCGAGCGCCCCGGGCGGCTGCGCGTCGTGTCGCTCGCCGGCCGGCTGTCGAAGCCGCTCGACGGCGTGCCGAAGGTATACGCGCAAGGCCAGGGCGGACTGCTCGACGTCGTGCTCGCGCCCGACTTCGAGACGTCGTCGGCGCTCTTCCTGTCGTACGCCGAGCCGGTCGACGGCGGCGCACGCACCGCGGTCGCGCGCGCGGAATTCGTCGATGGCCCCACGCCCGCGTTGCGCGCCGTCACGCGCATCTGGGCACAGAAGGACGCCTCGACGGGCGGCAATCATTTCGGCTCCCGTATCGTGTTCGCGCGCGACGGAACGATGTTCGTCACGATGGGCGACCGCTACTCGCATCGCGACCGCGTCCAGCAGCTGGACAACCATTTCGGCAAGATCGTCCGCATCCGCGCCGACGGCAGCGCTCCGGACGACAACCCCTTCGTCCGACGCGAAGGGGCGCTGCCCGACATCTGGGCCTACGGGTGCCGCAACGTGCAAGGGGCGGCGCTGAATCCGGCCACCGGCGAACTGTGGACCGACGAGCACGGGCCCCAGGGCGGCGACGAGGTGAACATCGTTCGCGCCGGCGCCAACTACGGCTGGCCGGTGATCACCTACGGCAAGGAATACGTGACCGGCTTCACGATCGGCGAGGGCACCGAGCGGCCCGACGTCACGCCGCCGCTATGGCAGTGGACGCCGTCGATCGCTCCGTCGGGGCTGGCCTTCTACCTGGGGCATCGATTCCCCGAGTGGCGCGGCGACGCGTTCGTCGGTTCGCTGAAGTTCCGCCTGTTGTCGCGCCTGAGCATCGCCGACAACCGGGTCGTGCAGGAAGAACGCTTGCTGCAGGACCTGCGGCAGCGGGTGCGCGACGTGCGCGCGTCCTGCGACGAGTTGCTGTACCTGCTCACCGACGAAGACGACGGCAGCCTGTTGCGCCTCGAACCGGGGGCGCCATCCTGAACGAACCGGGAGTCCGGGCATGACCACACCCCGTTGCGAAGACCCGATCCTGCACACCGGCGACCCCGCCGGCGGCACGTTCTGCATCGTTCGCCGGGGCGAACGCGTCGCCGAGCTCACGTACACGCGAGCGCAGGGCTACGCGACCATCACCCACACCTGGATCGACGACGAGCTGCGCGGCTCCGGCTGCGGGCGAAGGCTGGTGGCCGAGATCGTGCAGTGGGCGCGCGACGGGAACCTGCGGCTGCGGTCGACATGCCCGTTCGCGCGGGCCGTCCTCGAGCGGATGCCGGAGTTCGCCGACGTGCGCTGAGCGGCGGGCTGCGGCGGCGCCGGCGAGCGCGGCTGCCGGCGCAGCTGTCGGCGACCGTGGCCGGCCGCTTTCAGCGGCGCCGGAAGCGGTAGATCGCCTGCGTGGCGCGCAGCCCGGCCAGACGATGCACCGGGCGGCCGTCGACGAGGAACGCGCGCGCCGTGACGTCGAGCCCCAGCCGGTCGAGGAAGTCCTCGAAGTCGCGCACGGTGGACAGGTGCAGGTTCGGCGTGTCGTACCACGCGTAGGGCATCTCGCGCGACACCGGCATGCGACCGCGCAGGATCGACCAAGCGTGATACCAGTGCCCGAAGTTCGGGAACGAGACGATGCCTTCGCGGCCCACCTCGCTCATCTCGCGCAACACGCGCTCGGTCTCGCGCGTGGCCTGGATCGCCATCGACAGCACGACGACGTCGAAGGCGAGCGCGTGGAACATCCCCAGGCCCGCTTCGATGTTCTGCTGGATGACGTCGACGCCGCGGCGCATGCAGGCGAGCAACTGCCCGCCGTTGATCTCGACGCCGTAGCCGCGGCAGCCCTTCGCGCGCTGCAGATGCGCCATCAGCGCGCCGTCGCCGCAGCCCAGGTCGAGCACGCGCGAGCGCGGCGTGATCCAGCTGGCGATCAACGCGAGGTCGGCGCGCAGCTCGCCGGTCCGGACGCGCTCGCCCGCAGGCGCCGAGGCGATCGCAACGGGCGTCGCGCTCATCGTGCGACCTCCACGTGCGTCGCGATGCGATCGAACCAGGCGCGCATCACCGCGACGTACTGCGGATCCTCGAGCAGGAAGGCGTCGTGCCCGTGCGGCGCATCGACTTCCGCATAGGTGACGCGCCGCCCGTTGGCGAGCAGCGCCTCGACGATCTCGCGGCTGCGTTCGGGCGCGAAACGCCAATCGGTGGTGAACGAGACGAGGAGGAAGTCGGCCGTCGCGCCGGCGAAGGCGCGTGCGAGGTCGCCGCCGTAGGCGAGCGCCGGATCGAAGTAGTCGAGCGCGCGCGTGATCAGCAGGTACGTGTTGGCATCGAAATACGACGAGAACTTCTCGCCCTGGTAGCGCAGGTACGACTCGATCTCGAACTCGACGTCGAAGGTGAAGCGGTACTCGCTGCGCAGCGCCGTGTCGCTGACGTGCCGGCGCAGCGCGCGGCCGAACTTCTCGGCCATCACGTCGTCGGACAGGTAGGTGATGTGCCCGATCATCCGCGCCACCTGCAGTCCGCGCGCGGGGACCACGCCGTGCTCGTAGAAGCGCCCGCCGTGGAAGTCGGGATCGGTGACGATCGCCCGGCGCGCGACCTCGTTGAACGCGATGTTCTGCGCGGAGAGCTTCGGCGCGGTGGCGATTGCCACGCAGTGCGCGATTCGATCGGGATAGAGCATCGACCAGGCGAGCGCCTGCATGCCGCCGAGGCTGCCGCCCATCACCGCGGCGAAGCGCTCGATGCCGAGCGCATCGGCCAGCCGCGCCTGCGCGTGCACCCAGTCCTCGACCGTCACGACGGGGAAGTCGGGACCGTAGGGCTTGCCGGTGGCGGGGTTCGGATGCATCGGACCGGTCGAGCCGAAACAGCTGCCCAGGTTGTTCACGCCGATCACGAAGAAGCGGTCGGTGTCGACCGGCTTGCCGGGTCCGACCATGTTGTCCCACCAGCCGACCTCCTTCGACGCGGCGTGGATGCCGGCGACGTGATGGCCGGCGTTCAGCGCATGGCAGACGAGCACCGCATTGCTGCGCGCTTCGTTCAGCGTTCCGTAGGTCTCGTAGACGAGTTCGTAGTCGGCGATCGACGCGCCGCTGGCGAGCGCGAGCGGCTCGGCGAAGCGCATGCGCCGCGGCTCGACGATGCCGACCGAGCCGGGAGGGTGCAGGGCAGGAGAGTCCGACGCGTCCAACTTCGAAGTCCGAAAACGAAAAACCCGACCGGCTTGCTGGCGGGTCGGGCTCGATCGGAATGAACCAGGCCGCTTTAGCCGTACTTGTAACGCGCCCGCAAGCTGATCCTCAAATCGGCGCGATGAAACGGGTCAAAGGTACGTCCGCCGGGCGGCGGATGTCAAATGGGCCCACTCCCGTCTACGGGAACGCAACCAGGATCGCCGGTCAGAGGAAAGTGGCCGCGCTGACCCCGAACCGTTGCGCAAGCGCCCGGATCTGTCGCACGTTCAGCGCACGCCTGCCGGCGAGCACTTCCGAAACGACGCCCTGGCTGCCGATCTCGGGCAGGTCGGCCTGTCGCAATCCATGCTGCTCCATCAGAAAGGACAACGCCTGCACGCCGGTCGTCTCGGGAAGTCGATGGCAACGTGCCTCGTACTCGGAGATCAGTTCGCCCACGACATCGATCAACTCATCCGCTCCGCGGGCCACGCTCGATTCGGCGCCCTGCTCGAGCAACGCTTCGAGCATCACAACCATGCGCCGATAGTGTCGTTCGCTGCGAATCGGCCGGATATCGGTGGCCTGCCGGAAGGCCTCCCAGGCAGGAATCAGATTTCGAATGTCGATGGGCGCGTTCATGGCTTCCATCGTCCCTTCTCGTATTCCGAATGCGTCATCACCGACTTGACGTACACGATCTGCCGCTCGAAGCGAACGTAGGCCACCAGCCGGTATCGATTACCTGCGATGTCGAATACCGCAAGCTCACCTACCCGGTCTACGCTGTTGAATGCCCGTTTCAGCGATGCCCAGTTGTCGAAGCTGTTTGCTTCGATTACCCGTCGCCATCCGAGAAGCGGCAGGCTCGAATCCGGATGGATGAGCGCGAACTCCCGCAGAGCCCGGTTGCTGATGATCCTCATCAGACAACCGTATCTCAACATGAGATGCGAGAAAAGTAAACTCCCGGCTTAGATTGCTTCGCCGATCCACACGTCCGCGAGCAACTCGTACGAACGGCGCCGCGCCGCCGGGTCGAAGATCGCCGACGCGACGATCAGCTCGTCGGCCTTCGTATGCGCGACGAAGGCCTGCAGCTCGCG
>QEVN01000046.1 GCA_003576795.1 Burkholderiales bacterium | reverse complement strand
GCGGACTTCAGATTGAGCTACCAAAGGTTGCCTTTTTCGTCGTGGAATGCATTCCACGAGAGAAAAGGCAACAGGCGGTAGCGCGAGTTTGCGTCGAAGCGCCACCGACGCGTGCTTACGCCGACGTGCGTCCGCCGGGGCGCGCCCGCCGACGTGCGTTGCAACCTGCACGCCGACGCGTGTTTACGCGAGCGGCATCGACTGCTCCGCCAGGCGCACGAACAGCGCCGCCCCCACCGGCAGCACCGCGTCGTTGAAGTCGTAGCGCGAGCTGTGCAGCAGGCAGCCTTCGGCGGCGCCGCCCTGGCCGAGCCGGAAATACGCGCCCGGACGCACGCGCAGCATGAAGGAGAAGTCTTCGGCGCCCATGCTCGGGTCGAGATCGCGCACCACGTTCGCGGCGCCGACCAGCTCGTCGGCCACCGCCGCGCCGAACAGCGCCTCGCGCGTGCTGTTGATCGTGGCCGGATACACGCGCTCGTAGACGAGCGAGGCCTTCGCGCCGAAGCCCGCGGCCACCGACTCGACGAGCGCGCGCAGCCGCTGCTCGACCATCGCCTGCGTCGACTCGCGGAAAGTGCGCACGGTGCCGACGAGCTTCGCCTCGTGCGGGATGACGCTCATCGCGCCCGGATGCCCGGCCTGGATCGAGCACAGGCTGACCACCGCCGAATCGATCGGACTGACGTTGCGCGAGACGATCGATTGCGCCGCGGTGACGATGTGCGCGGCGACCAGCACCGGATCCACGGTGAGATACGGATGCGCGCCGTGCCCGCCGCGGCCCTCGATGGCGATCGTGACGCGGTCCGCGGCCGCCATGATCGGACCGGGCCGCACGCCGATGGTTCCGGGCGGCAACGCCGGCCAGTTGTGCATCGCGTAGACGGCGTCGCAGGGAAAGCGCTCGAACAGCCCGTCGTCGATCATCGCCTTCGCGCCGCCGTGTCCTTCCTCGCCGGGCTGGAAGATCAGGTGGACCGTGCCGTCGAAATCGCGGCTCGCGGCGAGGTAGCGCGCGGCGCCGACCAGCATCGTCACGTGTCCGTCGTGTCCGCAGCCGTGCATGACGCCCGCCTTGCGCGAACGATGCGCGTGCTCGCCGTCTTCCTGCATCGGCAGCGCGTCCATGTCGGCACGCAGGCCCACCGTGCGGCTGCTGCGCGTCTGCCGGCCGCGGATGACGCCGACGACGCCGGTGCGGCCGATGTTGCGATGGATCTCGTCCACGCCGGCGCGCTGCAACTGCCGGCAGACGAGCTCCGACGTGAAGTGTTCCTCGAAGCCGAGTTCCGGGTTCGCGTGCAGCGCCTGGCGGATCGAGGCCAGTTCGCGCTGCCAGGCGCCGATCGCCTGCAGCACGCGCTGCGAAGCGGGCGAGCCCGGCGAGGTGGATCGGGGGAGAGCGGCGCTCGGTTCGGAGGGTGGCGCCGGCGGCACGGGGCGGGCGGCGATCGATCCGGCGCAGGCTTGTCCTGGCGCTTCGCTACGGGCTTCGAGTGCGATCGGTGTGCGCATCGACGAAACGGATTCCTCGATGGCAGTGTACGACGGAAGCGCATGCCGGCACCCGCGGTGCGGCTGTGGACGGCAGCCGCAGGGGACGCGCGGCGGCGCGGCGCGCCGGATCAGTTGCTCGCGCGCTACGAAGCGGCGAACCAGCGTTCGACGAGGCGCACCCAGTAGGCGGCACCCAGCGGGATCAGGTCGTCGTTGAAGTCGTAATTCGGGTTGTGCAGCGTGCACGGCCCCTCGCCGTGGCCGCCCGCGCGATGCTCGCCGTCGCCGTTGCCGAGCATCAGGTAGCAGCCCGGTTTCTCCAGAAGGAAGTAGGCGAAGTCCTCGGCGCCCATCGTCGGCTCGAACGCCCCTACGCGCCCGGCGCCGACGAGATCGCGGGCCACCTCGCGGCAGAACGCGGTTTCCCTCTCGTGGTTGATGGTCGGCGGATAGTTGCGCGCGAACTCCACTTCCGCTTCGCAGTCGAAGGCGCGGGCGGTGTGCGACGCGATCTCGCGCATGCGCCGCTCGATGAGATCGATCGCCTGCGTGGTGAAGGTCCGTACGGTTCCCTGCATCGTCGCGATGTCGGGGACGACGTTCGTCGTCTCGCCGGCGTGGATCATCGTCACCGAAAGCACGGCGGCCTCCACCGGGCGCTTGTTGCGCGTGATGATCGTCTGCAGCCCCTGCACGATCTGGCAGGCCACCGGCACCGGATCGGCGCCGTCGTGCGGCAGCGCCGCGTGCGAGCCGCGCCCGCGCACGGTGATGCGGAACTCGTTCGACGAGCCCATCATCGGCCCGGCGCACAGCGCGAAATCGCCCACGGCCAGGCCCGGCCAGTTGTGCAGGCCGAACACGGCGTCCATCGGGAAGCGCTCGAACAGGCCGTCGCGGATCATCGCTCGCGCGCCGCCGCCGCCTTCCTCGGCCGGCTGGAAGATCAGGTAGACGGTGCCGTCGAAATCGCGGTGCTTCGCGAGGTGGCGCGCCGCGGCGAGCAGCATCGCCACGTGCCCGTCGTGTCCGCAGGCGTGCATGCGCCCCGGATTCGTCGATGCGTGCGCGAAGCCGTTGCGCTCGGTGATCGGGAGCGCGTCCATGTCGGCGCGCAGGCCTATCGCGCGCCCCGTGGCGGCACGCTCCGTGCTGCCACGCTCTGTATCGGCACGACCCTGCACGATGCCGACGACGCCGGTTCCGCCGAGCCCGCGGTGCACCGGAATGCCCCACTGCGCGAGCCGCGAAGCGATCGTCTCGCTGGTGCGCACCTCCGCGAAGCCCAGTTCGGGATGCGCGTGCAGGTCGCGGCGCAACGCGCAGATCTCGTCGTGGAACTCGGCGATACGGTCGACCAGTTGCATCCGGAACCTCGCGGGCGATGAAGCGACAACGCCCTACGTTAGCATCGCCGGATGACGCCTGCGCTCGACGCGGATAACCGGGCCGGAAGCGCCGCTGCGCGCCGCGCGGGCGCTCGCCTGTGCCGGCCCATCGGCGTTTTGGCGGCGCTGCTCGCGCTGTCGCTGCTGTCGGGTTGCGCCGCGTGGAACGACGGTCCGGGGTACTACCTGCAGTCGATCGCCGGTCATCTGTCGCTGATGAGCAGGGCGCGGCCGATCGCGTCGGTGGTCGACGATCCGCACACCTCGCCCGCGTTGCGCAAGCGGCTCGAGGACGTGCTCGCGATCCGCGCTTTCGCCAGCGACGATCTCGGCCTGCCGCGCAACGGCAGCTACACCGGATATGCGGACCTCGGCCGTCCCTTCGTCGTCTGGAGCGTGTTCGCCACGCCCGAGCTGTCGATGCGCCTCGAGCAGTGGTGCTTCCCGTTCGTCGGATGCGTCGCCTATCGCGGCTACTACGACCGCGACGACGCCGAGCGCTTCGCGCAGCGGCTGCGCGACGAAGGGCTCGACGTCGTCGTGCGCGGCGTCCCCGCCTATTCGACGCTCGGCTGGTTCGACGACCCGGTGCTGAACACCTTCATCGGCTACCCGGAAGCCGAGGTCGCGCGCCTGATCTTCCACGAGCTGGCGCACCAGGAGCTGTACGTGAAGGGCGACACGACCTTCAACGAGTCGTTCGCCACCACGGTCGAGCGCGAAGGCGTGCGCCGCTGGCTCGTCGCGGTGGAAGAGCGCACGCACGACACGAAGCTGAGCGACGAGTGGGAGACCTTCGATATGCGTCGACGGCAGTTCCTCGCGCTGCTGCAGCGGCACCGCGCGGCGCTCGAGGCGCTGTATGCCTCGCCCGAACCGGACGACGCGAAGCGGGCCGGCAAGCGCGAGATCTTCGCGCAGCTCAGGCGCGACTACGAGGCGCTGAAGCGCTCCTGGGGCGGCTTCGCCGGCTACGATCGCTTCTTCGCGCAACCGCTGACCAACGCGCATCTCGCGTCGATCGCCACCTACAACGATCTGGTGCCGGCGTTCCGCGCGCTGCTGCGTCGCGAGGGCGGCGACCTGCCGGCGTTCTACGCCGCGGTGCGGCGCATCGGCGAGCTGCCGAAGGGCGAGCGAAGCGCGGCGCTGGGGGCGCTCGAACCTTGATCCGATCGGCATCGTCGGCCTGCCTTTCGCCGGCATAATGGCCCGGAAGGGCGCCAACGCGACCCATCGAGCGGCAGACCGCCACCCGGAGAGAGGAACATGGATCGCTTCTGGCTGAAGAACTACCCTGCGGGCGTTCCGCACGACATCGACCACAACCGGTACCGCTCGCTGGTGGAGCTGCTGGAGGAGTCGTTCTCGAAGTTCCGCCAGCGCAATGCCTACGTCGGCTTCGGCAAGTCGATCACTTTCGGCGAAGTCGACGAGATGTCGCGCGCGCTCGGCGCATGGCTGCAGTCGCGCGGGCTGAAGAAAGGCGATCGCGTCGCGCTGATGATGCCGAACGTGCTGCAGTACCCGGTGGCGATCGCCGCCGTGCTGCGCGCGGGCTTCGTCGTCGTCAACGTCAACCCGCTGTACACGCCGCGCGAGCTCGAGCACCAGATGAAGGACTCGGGCGCGCGCGCGATCATCCTGCTCGAGAACTTCGCCGCCACGCTGCAGCAGGTGCTGCCGCGCACGGCGATCGAGCACATCGTCGTCGCCTCGATGGGCGACCTGCTCGGCTTCGCCAAGGGCATGCTGGTCAACACGGTCGTGCGCCACGTGAAGAAGCTCGTTCCGGCCTTCGACCTGCCGAAGGCGGTGCGATTCAACCGGGCGCTCGCCGACGGCGGCCGGCTCGAGCTCGCCAAGCCCGACCTGGGCCACGAGGACGTCGCCTTCCTGCAGTACACGGGCGGCACCACCGGCGTGGCCAAGGGCGCCACGCTCGTGCACCGGAACATCATCGCCAACGTGCTGCAGGCCGAGGAGTGGATCCAGCCGGCGCTGAAGAACACGAAGCGCGGCCCCTTGCCCGAGCAGCTCGTCTGGGTCTGCGCGCTGCCGCTCTATCACATCTTCGCGCTCACCGCGTGCTACCTGATCGGCATGCGCCTGGGCGGACTGAACATCCTCATCCCCAACCCGCGCGACCTGCCGGCGCTGATCAAGGAGATCCGCCCGTACCGCTTCACGCTGTTCCCGGCGGTGAATACGCTCTTCAATGCGCTGGCGAACAACGCCGAGTTCGCCAGGCTCGACTTCTCGGGCCTTCGCGTCTCGCTGGGCGGCGGCATGGCCGTGCAGGAGGCGGTGGCGAAGAAGTGGCTCGCCGTGACCGGATGCCCGATCTGCGAGGCCTACGGCCTGTCGGAAACCTCGCCCGCGGCCACCGGCAATCCCACCGATACCGACGTCTTCAGCGGGACGATCGGCCTGCCGTTCCCGTCCACCGAAGTCGCGATCCTGGACGACGAAGGCAACCAGCTGCCGGTGGGCGAGCGCGGCGAGATCGCGATCCGCGGCCCGCAGGTCATGACCGGCTACTGGAACCGGCCCGACGAGACGGCGAAGGTCATGACGCCCGACGGCTTCTTCAAGACGGGCGACATCGGCGTGATGGACGAGCGCGGCTACACGACCATCGTCGATCGCAAGAAGGACATGATCCTCGTCTCCGGCTTCAACGTGTATCCGAACGAGATCGAGGCGGTCGTCGCCGCGCACCCGGGCGTGCTCGAGGTGGCGGCGGTGGGCGTGCCCGACGCGAACTCCGGCGAGGCGGTGAAGCTTTTCGTGGTGAAGAGCGACGAGGGCCTCACCGAGCAGGCGCTGCGCGACTACTGCGCGCAGAACCTCACCGGCTACAAGAAGCCGAAGTACATCGAGTTCCGCAAGGAACTGCCGAAGACCAACGTCGGCAAGATCCTGCGCAGGGAACTGCGGGACGAGACGCTGAAGGAGAAGGCGAAGGAGGCGCAGGCGGCGTAGGGATCGAGCCCGAGCCGCCGGGCGCCCGGGGCGACGGCTACCCCTCCCGCAACCGGAACCGCTGCAGCTTCCCCGTCTCCGTTCGCGGCAGCGCTTCGCAGAACTCGATCGCCCGCGGATATTTGTACGGGGCGATCGTCTGCTTGACGAAGTCCTGCAGCGTGGCGATCAGCCCGTCGTCGCCGCGCCAGCCCTTCTTCAGCACGACGAAGGCCTTCACCAGTTGCCCGCGCGCCTCGTCGGGCACGCCGACCACGCCGCATTCCGCGACCGACTCGTGCATCAGCAGCGCCGCTTCCACCTCGGGCCCTGCGATGTTGTAGCCGCCCGAGATGATCATGTCGTCGGCGCGCGCCTGGTAGTAGAAGTAGCCGTCCTCGTCCATCGCGAACGCGTCGCCGGGAAGGTTCCAGCCGTCGCGCACGTAGTCGAGCTGCCTCGGGTCGGCGAGATAGCGGCACCCGGTGGGCCCCTTCACCGCGAGCTTGCCGATCTCGCCGTGCGCCACCTCGTTCATCTCGTCGTCGACCACGCGCGCGATGTAGCCGGGCACCGCCTTGCCGATCGCGCCGCGGCGCACGTCCTCGGGCGCCGACGAGACGAAGATGTGGATCATCTCGGTGGAGCCGATGCCGTCGATCATCTCGATGCCGCTCGCCTGCTTCCACAGTTGTCGCGTGGCGTCGGGCAGCGCTTCGCCCGCGGAGACGCTCTTCTTCAGCGACGAGAGGTCGTAGCGCGAGGCGATCATCGCCATCTGGCGATACATCGTCGGCGCGGTGAAGACGATGGTCGCGCGGTGCTGTTCGATGGCGCCGAGCAGCGACTCGGGCGTGCCGCGCTCGAGCAGCAGCACCGAAGCGCCCACGCGCAGCGGAAAGCACAGCATGCCGCCCAGCCCGAAGGTGAATGCCAGCGGCGGGGTACCGCAGAAGATGTCGTCGGCCGTGGGCTTCAGGATGTGCCGGGGGAACAGATCGCACATCGCGACGATGTCGCGGTGGAAGTGCATCGTGCCTTTCGGCTTGCCGGTGGTGCCCGAGGTGAACGCGATCAGCGCGACGTCGTCCTGTGCGGTGTCGCAGGCCTCGAACGCCCCGTGCGTGCCGGCGAGCCAGGTCTCGAGCGCGTCGTCCTCGCCGCTGCCGTCGTTGAAGAACATCACCTGCTCGAGCGCATCGGACTGCTCGCGCAGCCGGTCGAGCTCGTCGCGCAACTGCAGATCGCACAGCGCCGCCGACACGCGCGCCTTCTCGACGACTGGAGCGAGATCCTTCGCGCGCAGCAGCGGCATCGTCGGCACGGCGACGAGCCCCGCCTTGATCACGGCGAGCAGGCAGGCGGCCATCATCGGGTTGTTCGTGCCGCGCAGCAGCACCCGGTTGCCGGGCACCAGGCCCATCCGGCCGCGCAGCACGTGGGCGATCGCGTCGACGCGCGCCTGCAGTTGCGCATAGGTGCAGCTCGCCTCGTCGGTGCGCAGCGCGATCGAGTCGCCGTGGCCGCTGGCGACCATGCGGTCGAGCAATTCGACCGTCGCGTTCATCCGCGCCGGATAGCGCGTGTCGGGCGACTCGAGGAACTCGGGCCACTGCTCGGGCGGGGGCAGGTTGTCGCGCGCGAAGCGGTCGACATGGGCGGATCGATGCATCGGGTTCTCCTCGTTCCTTGTTGTTCGGCGTCGCTGCGGATCGTACCTTGGGAGTTCGTGTTCGACGAGTCGGGCCAGCGCCTCGCGACCTGCGGGTCGCGCGTTCAGGCCACGTTGCGCGAGGCGCCTGCCGGACGCGCCCGGCCCCTCGTCGCTCGCTGCTCGTCGGCACGTCGCTTGCCTTCGACGAGCCCCGGCTTGAGCTTCGCCAGCAGGGAAAGCAGCTGGCGCTGCTCGTCCTGCGACAGCCCCTCGAAGAGGGAGACGACCCAGCGTTCGTGCCCGGCAGCCATCTCGGCGAAGCGCTTGCGGCCCGCGGCCGAGAGCTTCAGGCGAATCGAGCGGCGGTCGTTGCTCACGGGTTCCCGGTGCAGCAGCCCTTCGGCCTCGAGCTGGTCGGCGAGTGCCGTGATGTTGCCGCCGGTGACCATCAGCCGCTGCGACAGTTCGCTCATGCGCAGTCCTTGCGGATGCCGGTCGAGCTGCGCGAGCAGGTCGAAGCGCGGCAGCGTGCTGTCGAAGTCGGTGCGCAGGGTCTGGCGAACCGACCCTTCGATGAGGCTGGTGCAGGTGAGCAGGCGAAGCCACAGGCGCAGCGCCGTGTGGTCGTGCGCCTGCAGCCGGGTTTCGTGGTCGGGCGGGGACGGTGACGTGTCGGGCGAGGGCATGCGCGACAGTTTAGGGTTGAACTGTTCGGGCCTCAATCGAATCGACGGGGCTAGTACGACGAAAAAAAAGCGCCGGGTTTCCCCGGCGCTTTCACACCTGCTTCGTGTACCGGCGTGAGCCGGTGCGCGATCAGAACAGGTGGCGGATACCGATCGCAACACCCTGCGGGTCGGCGCCCAGCGCACCGGCCGCTGCGCGGTTGTCCGATGCGAGAACGGCGAACTGCGAATTGGCGTTGTTGCGCATCATGCCGTACGTGGCGTACAGATTGGTGCGCTTGGACAGCGGGTGGACATAGGCGATGCCGAAGCTCGTGCCTTTCGGATCACGCAGTCCGTTCGCCGGGTTGTCGACCTTCAGCTGGATGACTTGCGCCAGGAGTTCGCCCGCGCCCAGTTTCAGCCCCGCGCCCAGGCCAAGTGCCTGAAGCTTGTCGCCCGCCATGGTGGTAACCGTGGCGCCGCTATCTGCGTCGGCGATACCGTACGCTACCGTCACGCGGAAGGCGCCGAAGTTGTAGCCTGCGCCGATACCCATCTGCTTGACGGAGTCACCGGTGCCGCTGCTATTGAAAATGCCGCCGCCAGCGTTAAGCGGGCCGCCATTCACTTCCTGGTAGTAGCCCTGAATGGTCAGCGGGCCACCGGCGTAGACAGCCGAAATGCCGAACGCGTCGTCGATGTCCTTGTCGCCGGCCATCGCACCGGAAGACGCGTCGTTCGTTTCACCCGTCGCGTACATCGCGCGGATGGTCAGGCCGCTGAAAGTACCCGTGTAATGAACGCCGTTGCTGACGCGCGTGGAGATCCCGCCTTGCGCCGTGTAGGTCAGCCAGTTGCCCAGCAGCCCGTAGCCCATGACGTCCGTCGTACCCATGGCCGAGAACCCGGGGGTGTAGTCACGGCCGAAGCGCACTTCACCGAA
This sequence comes from Burkholderiales bacterium, assembly GCA_003576795.1. Classification (GTDB taxonomy): domain Bacteria; phylum Pseudomonadota; class Gammaproteobacteria; order Burkholderiales; family Burkholderiaceae_E; genus Zeimonas. The sequence continues at coordinate 5,649 of QEVN01000046.1, read as the reverse complement.
CCCACCGGCCAGGCCGACGACCGCGCGGCGCTGCCAGAAGCCGGCGGCGTCGCTTGCACCCGTATCGAACTTGACCCCTGCCTCCAGGTTGAACGTCGCCTTGAGGCCGCTGCCGAGGTCTTCCGTGCCGCGAATTCCAAAACGGCTCGTCGATTGATAGCCGGACTCGACGACCATTGCCGCATCAGCGCCGGGACCGTCGGTGTCGACAAAGCCCACGCCCGCGTCGGCGATCCCGTACAGCGTGACGTTCGTTTGCGCGAACGCCGCTGCCGGCAGCGCTGCGGCGACAGCCACTGCGAGAAGCGTTTTCTTCATTGAAGGTTCTCCTAGGTTTCTGGAATCAATCATCGGCGTGGTGTGCCGCCGCAACTCCCCGAGTGGCCGGCAGGCGATCCTCGGTTTGAAGTCCAACGTATTCTCCCGAAATTCACCGGGGGAGCAAAGAATCGGGCGCCTCCGGAGGCTTCAGACGGCGTTTTCTGTGGCAGCATGACAACACCTCGTCCGTCGATGCCCAGATCCCGAATGCCGACGACTCCCTACGATCCCCTGCGCAACCCCGGTCCTTTCGACCGCGCCCTGGCGGCATTCGGGCGCGCGCTGGCGTCGCTGGCCGGCGCCGCTCCCAGTTCACGGCCGCTGCCCGTTCGGGGCGCCGACGCCGACGCCGACGAGCCGGTAGAAATGTCGCAGCGGCGGCTGTCGGGCGCGTTGATGCGCGTGAATCACGTCGGAGAGGTATGCGCGCAGGCGCTTTACGAGGCGCAGGCGGCGAGCACGGCCGATCCGGCGCTCGAACGCGAGTTCCGCGCGGCGGCGCTGGAGGAGGGCGATCACCTGGCGTGGACGCGCGAGCGTTTGCGGGAGCTGGGGGCGCGCCCGTCGCTGCTGAACCCGCTCTGGTATGCCGGCTCGTTCGCGATCGGGCTGGCGGCCGGCCGAATGGGCGACCGGATCAGTCTCGGCTTCATGGCCGAGACCGAACGGCAGGTGGAGTCGCATCTCGCGCGACATCTCGACCGTCTGCCCCCCAGCGATTCCCGTTCGCGTGCGATCGTCGCCGCGATGCAGGAAGACGAGGCACGGCACGGCGAGCATGCGCGGCGACTGGGCGGAGTGGATCTGCCGGCGCCGGCGCGGTGGGCGATGCGCGCGGCGTCGAAGGTGATGACGACCACCGCGCACTATCTGTAGGTGTAGGTCAGTCTTCCACGACCTCCCAGTCGTGCGTCAGCTCGGCGGTCTGGCCCATCATGATGGACGCCGAGCAGTATTTCTCGTGCGACAGCCGGATCGCGCGTTCGACGACATTGGGCTTCAGCGATCGGCCGCGCACGACGAAATGGAAATGGATGCGCGTGAAGACCTTGGGGTCGGTGGGCGCGCGTTCGGCGCTCAACCGGACCTCGCATCCGCGAACGTCCTGTCCGCTGCGACTGAGGATCACGACGACGTCGGAGGCGGTGCAGCCGCCGGTGCCGATCAGCAGCATCTCCATCGGTCGCGGGCCGAGATTGCGTCCGCCCGTGTCGGGCGCGCCGTCCATCACTACCGCGTGGCCGCTTCCCGATTCGGCCAGGAAGCTCATGCCACCCGGGCCCGTCCATTTCACTGTGCACTGCATCGGCCGCTCCTGAGGGTCGGGTTCGATTCTCCCCGCTTTCCGGAAGGTCGCGTTGGAGCGCTGTTCGTGCTGCGCCGCAAAACGGACCGGCTGGAGAACGGCGACAGCATCTCCACCTCCCTCGGGGAGAAAATTTTACGAGGGGAAACACCTTGAGCTAGATCAAAGATGTGCCATCGATTCGTGGTTCGGCGAAGACGGAACGGGCCTCGCCTCTTGCACTGCACCATCGGTTTCGCTATAGTTGAATCGTCTCCTCCACCTCCTCCTCCTTTGGTGGATTCAGCCCGGACCTAGCGTCCGGGTTTTTTTTGCCCGACAGCGTGCCGCCGTACGGGCGGTCCGTCGAGGCCGGAGGAAGGAGGCACGCCGCTCGCCGGCGCCTGTCCTTTGACGCCGGCACCTCCAGGCACTACAATCAAAGGCTTTTCTGCGGCTGGCGCTTGGCTGAGCGCCGTGCCTGCCGTTTCCGGGCGAAGCGCTCGCGCGCCGCTCTCGACAGAGACTCTCATGAAGACCTTCTCCGCCAAGCCGCAAGAGGTTCAGCGCGACTGGTTCGTCGTCGATGCCACCGACAAGGTGCTCGGGCGCCTGGCCGTCGAGATCGCGCGTCGCCTGCGCGGCAAGCACAAGCCCGAATTCACGCCGCACGTCGACACGGGCGACTTCATCGTCGTCGTCAACGCCGCGCGCATCAAGGTCACCGGCAACAAGGCCGACGACAAGATCTATTACCGCCACACCGGCTACCCCGGCGGCATCCGCGAGCAGAGCTTCGCGAAGATGCAGGCGCGGCATCCGGGCCGCGCCCTGGAGAAGGCCGTGAAGGGCATGCTGCCGAAGGGCCCGCTCGGCTACGCGATGATCAAGAAGCTCAAGGTGTACGGCGAGGCCACGCATCCGCATACGGCGCAGCAGCCGAAGGCTTTGGAGGTCTGATTCCGATGATCGGCGACTACAACTACGGCACCGGCCGGCGCAAGACTTCGGTCGCGCGCGTTTTCCTGAAGCGCGGCAGCGGCAAGATCGTCGTCAACGGCAAGCCGCTCGACGATTACTTCGCGCGCGAAACCGGCCGCATGATCGTGCGCCAGCCGCTCGACCTCACGCAGAACCTCGAGTCCTTCGACATCCAGGTCAACGTGCACGGCGGCGGCGAGTCGGGCCAGGCGGGCGCGGTGCGCCACGGCATCACGCGCGCGCTGATCGACTACGACATGGCGCTCAAGCCGGCGCTGTCGAATGCCGGGCTCGTTACGCGCGATGCGCGCGAGGTCGAGCGCAAGAAGGTCGGCCTGCACAAGGCGCGCCGGCGCAAGCAGTTCTCGAAGCGCTGATCCGGCGCTGCCGCTGTCCGTCGCGCCCGGCGCAAGGATTCCGGGCGCGCTGCGGGCGGCGCGCGAAACTCGCAGACGTTCGAGCGCTCCCGCGGAGCGCTTTGCGGAGGACGCGATGATCAAGGTCGGAATCGTCGGCGGCACCGGCTACACCGGTGTCGAGTTGCTGCGCCTGTTGTCGCAGCATCCGCACGTCGAGCTGGTTGCGATCACCTCGCGCAAGGAAAGCGGCATGCCGGTGGCGGAGATGTTTCCGTCGCTGCGCGGGCGCGTCGATCTCGCTTTCACCGATCCTGCGTCCGCGCCGCTCGCGAAATGCGACGTCGTCTTCTTCGCTACGCCGCACGGCGTGGCGATGGCGCAGGCGCCGGAACTGCTGGCCGCCGGCGTGCGGCTGATCGACCTGGCGGCCGACTTCCGCCTGAAGAGCACCGCTGAATTCGAGCGCTGGTACAAGATGCCGCACTCGTGCCCCGAGGTGCTCGCCGAGGCGGTGTACGGACTGCCCGAGGTGAACCGCGAGGCGATCCGCCGCGCGCGCGTCATCGGCCTGCCGGGCTGCTATCCCACGTCGGTGCAGCTCGGCTTCCTGCCGGTGCTCGATCCGGAAGCGGCGCGTGTCGCCGGCGGCGACCTCGTCGAGCTGGATTCGCTGATCGCCGACTGCAAGTCGGGTGCGTCGGGGGCGGGGCGCAAGGCGGAGGTGGGCACGCTGCTCGCCGAGGCGAGCGACAACTTCCGTGCGTATTCCGTCGCCGGGCATCGGCATCTGCCGGAGATCCGGCAGGGGCTGGAGGCCGTCGTCGGCAAGCCGGTGAAGCTCGCCTTCACGCCGCATCTCGTGCCGATGATCCGCGGCATCTTCTCGACGCTGTACGCGCGTATCACGCCGCGCGCGCGCGAGCTGGACTTCCAGGCGCTGTACGAACGGCGCTTCGCGGCCGAGCCTTTCGTCGACGTGATGCCGGCCGGCTCCGCGCCCGAAACGCGTTCCGTACGCGCGTCGAATTTCGTTCGCATCGCCGTGCATCGGCCGCCCGACAGCGACCTGCTGATGGTGCTCGTCGTCGAGGACAACCTCGTGAAGGGCGCCTCGGGGCAGGGCGTTCAGGTGATGAACCTGATGTTCGGCTTGCCCGAGGACGCCGGGCTCACGCAGGTGCCGATCCTGCCCTGAGCGGAGCTCATTTCGCCGCGGGTCGATCCGCCTGGCGCTCGAGCCTTTCGGCGATCCATACCTTGATGATCGACTGGCGGGTGACGCCCAGTCGCTTCGCTTCGCGGTCGAGCGACGGCCAGGCGCTTGTCGGGCAAGCTGGGGAGTGGCGACGAAATGTTGCGTTTGCCGCTGTGGAACTCCTTCCACAGGCGGATGCGCTACATCGCGTAGCGCGGCCCTATGCGCCCCGGCAGCGACGAGGCGCTTGGGGGTCGATTTTGCGGCCCCGGACAGCCGAGCGGTTACGCTCCGCGCCCCGCCGCTTCACGCCGCGCACGCGGCGCCCGCCGTACAATAGAGACAAATCGGAGGTATCGAATGGAAGCTGTCGCCGAAACGATGGATCCGCTGGTGTTCACGGATGCGGCCGCGGTCAAGGTGAAGTCGCTGATCGACGAGGAAGGCAACCCCGAGCTGAAGCTGCGCGTGTTCGTGCAGGGCGGCGGTTGCTCGGGTTTCCAGTACGGATTCACCTTCGACGAGGAAACCGCCGAGGACGACACCGTGCTGCAGAAGGGCGGGGTCACGCTGCTCATCGACGCGATGAGCCTGCAGTACCTGATGGGCGCCGAGATCGACTACAAGGACGACCTCGACGGCGCGCAGTTCGTCATCAAGAACCCGAACGCGTCGAGCACCTGCGGCTGCGGGTCGTCGTTCTCCTGATCGACCGGCCCTGATTCGCCGGCGCGGGGCGGGTGCCGCCTTCGCGCCGACCTGCGATCGCCTCAGCCGCGCGCCACGCGTGGGTCGCTGATCGCCCCCAGCACGCGCGGGCCTCGCGCGCCGGTCACCCCTGTCAGGTTGCCGGCCTTCGCATCGACGCGCTGCGCGGCGAGCCATGCGAAGGCCGCGGCTTCCACGGCCTGCGGATCGATGCCCAGCGTCGCGGTCGTTTGCAGCGGCGCCGGCGCCAGCCGATCGGCGAGGCGCTCCATCAGGAACGCGTTGCGCGTGCCGCCGCCGCAGGCGTAGACCGCCTGCGCGCCGTGGTCGGCGCACGCGCGGGCGACGCCGATCGCCGTCAACTCGACGAGCGTCGCCTGGATGTCGGCCGGGTCGGGTTCGTCGCTGCCGCGGCCGCTCTTGCCGTTACCGCCGCCGCTTCCGCCGCTTCCGCCGCCGCCGCGGTCGGCACCGCCACCACTGCCGCCGCACGCATCATCGACCGCACGCCGCAGCCAGTCCGCATGGAACCGGTCGCGCCCGGTGCTCTTCGGCGGCGGCAGGGCGAAATACGGATCGGCCAGCATCCGCGCGAGCAGCGCGTCGTGCACCGTCCCGCTACGCGCCCACTCGCCGTCCGCGTCGAACGCGCGCCCCGTGTGCCGCCGACACCAGCCGTCGAGCAGCGTGTTCGCCGGGCCGGTGTCGAAGCCGCGTACGGGCTCCTCCGAACCGCAGTCGGCCGGCAGCAGCGTCACGTTCGCGATGCCGCCGAGGTTCACGATCGCGCGCCGCTCGAG
>QEVN01000045.1 GCA_003576795.1 Burkholderiales bacterium | reverse complement strand
GGCCCGCGCAACTGGCAGCGTTCCGACGAGCGCATCCGCGAGGACGTCTGCGAAAGGCTGGCCGCGCTCGACGACGTCGATGTCTCGGACGTCAGCGTTTCCGTCGAGCAGGGCAAGGTGCGCCTGACCGGCGGCGTGGTCCAGCGCAGCGACAAGCATCGCATCGAGGACGTGGCGGACGACTGCGCCGGCGTGCGCGAGGTCGACAACCAGATCCGCGTGCGTCGCGACGACGCGCGCGGTTCGGGCGGCTTCTGGGGCCAGCTGTTCGGCTTCGAGTCGGGTACGAAGGCGCGCGACGTGATGACGCGCGAGCCGATCACGGTGTCGCCGAACGACACCGTGCAGCACGCCGCGCAGATCATGAAGGACGCGGACGTCGGCTCGGTGCCGGTATGCGACGGCCAGCGCCTGCAGGGCATGGTCACCGATCGCGACATCGCCGTGCGCGTGGTCGCCGCGGGCCTGCCCGCCGATCGCACGCAGGCCTCGCAGGCGATGACCGCCGAGGTGTTCTGGTGCTACGAGGACGACGACATCGCCGACGTTCTCGAAAAGATGGGCGAACAGCAGGTGCGCCGCATTCCGGTGGTCGATCGCGACCACAAGCTGACCGGAATCGTCTCGCTGGGCGACATGGCGGTGCAGCGCTCGGGCGACCAGGTCGAGGAGGCGCTCGAGGAGATCTCGACGCCGTCGTCGAAGGGGGCGACGGGCGCGAGCACGACGATGTCGCCGACGGGATCGCAGCAGCGCCACTGAGTCCGGTCGCGGGGACGAAAAAAAGCCCGGCGTGGCCGGGCTTTCCCTGCGAAGCCCGGTCACGCCGGGCTTTGCGCTTCGCGCGACGAACGCGTTACTGGATCTTCGCCTTCGCGCGCAGGTCCTGCTGCAGTTGCTGCACGCGCTTGCGCTCCAGTTCCTGCTGGATCTGCGGGCGGACCTGCTCGAGCGGCGGCGCCTTCGCCTCGCGCACGTCGTCCAGCCGGATGACGTGCCAGCCGAACTGCGATTTCACCGGCTCTTCGGTGTACTTGCCCTTCTCGAGCTTGACCATCGCGTCGGAGAACTCCTTGACGAAGGTGCCGGGCGTGTTCCAGTCGAGGTCGCCGCCGGATTGCGCCGAACCCGGGTCCTTGGATTTCTTCGCCAGCTCCTCGAACTTCGCGCCTTTCTTCAGCTGCGCGATGATCGCCTTGGCTTCGTCCTCGGTCTCGACCAGGATGTGACTGGGCCGGTATTCCTTCTCGCCGACCTGCGTCTTGAGCCGGTCGTACTCGGCCTGGATCTCCTCGTCGGTGATCGGGTGCGCCTTCAGGTGGTCGCGGATCGTCGCGCGGATCAGGATTTCCTGGCGCGCGTTCTCCAGTTGCCGCTGCACGTCGCTGTTGCGCGCCAGGCCCTTCTTCTCGGCCTCCTGGACGAACAGCTCGCGAGCGATCAGCTCGTCGCGCACCGCGGCGCGCAGCTCCGGGGTATCGGAGCGGCCCTGCGCGGCGAGCACCTGGACGAACTCGTCGACCCGTTCCTTGGGAATCGGCTTGTTGTTGACGATCGCGGCGTTCTGCGCGAAGGCGAACGATGCGATCGGAAGCAGCACGAGCGCTGCGGTCCGCGCGAGACGCAGCGAACGGTTCCGGTGCGACATAAAGGATCCTCGTACAGGCATGAAGGATGCGCGGACTGCGCAGATCGGCGGGACGGCCGCGGGGAAGGGCGGCTCAGGCTTCGGCGGAAGAACCGTCGGGTCTCTCGGTGGGCGTGAGGGCTTCGATCGCGAGCGCGTGAATGCGCTGCGGCATCCAGTCGTGAACGGCATCATACACGAGGCGATGGCGCAGCACGGTGCGCAGTCCGTCGAAGCGGCTGCTGACGATGCGGACGTGGAAATGCCCGGCGCCACCGGCCGCTCCCGCGTGACCCGCATGAAGCGCGCTGTCGTCGCGCAGGGCGATGTCGGCGTCGGGAAAGGCGCCTGCCAGCCGCTCGCGGATCTCGTCGAGCGTGGGACGCCTCAGGTGCTCCCTCAGGTGCTCCGTCACGGGCTTTCTTCCTGCACGTGGCGCCCGACGTACAGCGCCTGCACGAGGACGAACGCCAGCGTCAGTCCCGTGGTGCCGAAGAGCTTGAAGTTCACCCAGGTGTCCGTCGGGAAGCGGTAGGCGACGAACAGGTTCAGCGCCGCCATCACGACGAAGAACGCCATCCACAGCAGGTTCAGCCGCGACCAGATCGACTCGGGCAGCGCGATCTGCTTCCCCATCGCGGAGCGGACCAGGTTGCGGCCGAACAGCAGCTGGGCCGCGCCGAGAACCAGGGCGAACAGGCCGTACAGCACCGTGGGCTTCCACTTGATGAAGGTCTCGTCCTGCAGCAGCAGCGTCATGCCGCCGAACAACACGATGATCGCCAGGCTCGCCCACTGCATCCCCTCGACGCGCCTGCCCCGGGCGAGAAGCCAGCCGATCTGCCCGATGCTCGCGACGATCGCCACGCCGGTGGCGACGTAGATGTTCGCCGCCTTGTAGGCGACGAAGAACAGGACGATCGGGAACAGGTCGAAGAGCAGCTTCATGTCGTCAGTATATGATCGCGGATTCGCTGGAGATTCCGATGGCCGAACGTACCCGAAATCGCCGCAACACGCTCGAGCGGCGTTGCCTCCCCAAGTCGCTCAAGCGCCTCTTCAACGGCTCGAAGCGACCGATCTTCCGCATGCTCGAGAAGGTCAAGCGCAGCTGAGCGCCGCGGCCAGGCGCTTCATCCGGGCGCTTCGCCCGTCTCCGGCTCGAAACGCAGCGACGCCGAGTTGATGCAGTAGCGCAGGCCGGTGGGCGGCGGCCCGTCCTCGAAGACGTGGCCCAGGTGCGCGTCGCAGGCCGCGCACAGCACCTCGACGCGTCGCATCCCGTGGCTGGTGTCGACGCGCCGGGCGAGGTTCTCCTCGCGGATCGGCGCCCACCAGCTGGGCCATCCGCTGCCCGACTCGTATTTGCGCTGCGACGCGAACAACGGCGTGCCGCAGCACACGCAGACGTAGCGTCCCGCCTCGTGGTGCTCGTAGTAGCGCCCGCTGAACGCGCGCTCGGTGGAACCCCGGCGCGCGATCGCGTATTCCTCGGGCGAGAGCTGGGCGCGCCACTGCTCGTCGGTCTTCTCCACGCGCCGGGGTGTCGTTTCGGCTTTCGGGCTGGTCATGGGCCGCTGACCTCCGTTTCGATCCGCTCCATTCGATCGGTTCATTCTAGGCCGCTCGTGGGGAAGGCCCGGACTGCGCGCGTCGAAAGCTAGAATTCCGCTGAACCGGCGCCCGGCGCGGCGCGAACGGGACCCACGAGATCAGGAGAGGGAGACATGCAAGGCTTGATGATGGACATGCCGCTGCTGGTATCGAGCATCCTGCAGCACGCGGCGCGCCATTTCGGCGACACCGAGGTCGTGTCGCGCCGCGTCGAGGGCGACCTGCACCGCTACACGTATGCCGACTGCGAGCGGCGCGCGCGCAAGCTGGCCGACGCCTTCGTGCGCACCGGGGTCGGCATCGGCGACCGCGTCGCGACGCTCGCCTGGAACGGCTACCGGCACCTGGAGCTGTATTACGCGGTGGGCGGCATGGGCGCCGTGATCCACACGCTGAATCCACGGCTGCATCCGCAGCAGATCGCCTGGATCGTCAACCACGCCGGCGACGAGCACCTGGCTTTCGACCTCACGTTCCTGCCGATCGTCGAAGCGATCGCCGAACACTGCCCGAACGTGAAGAGCTGGATCGCGATGTGCGACGCCGATCGCCAGCCGGAATCCGACAAGCTTCCGAATCTCGTCAACTACGAGAGCTTCCTCGAGCAGGGCAGCGAAGCCTTCGAATGGCCGCAGCTCGACGAACGCACGGCCGTCGGCCTGTGCTACACCTCGGGCACCACCGGCAATCCGAAAGGCGCGATGTACACGCATCGCTCCACCGTGCTGCACGCCTACGCGTCGGCGCTGCCCGACGGCATGGGCGCCTCGTCGCGCGACTCGATCCTGCCGGTCGTGCCGATGTTCCACGTCAACGCGTGGGGCGTGCCGTACTCCGCGCCGCTGGTCGGCGCCAAGCTCGTGTTCCCCGGGCCGCAGCTGGACGGCAAGTCGATCTACGAACTCTTCGAGGCCGAGGGCGTCACTTTCTCGGCCGGCGTGCCCACCGTCTGGCTGGGGCTGCTGCAGCACATGAAGCAGACGGGCGCGAAGTTCTCGACGCTGCAGCGCACGGTGATCGGCGGCTCGGCATGCCCGCCGGCGATGATCCGCGCCTTCCGCGAGGAATACGGCGTCGAGGTGATCCATGCCTGGGGCATGACCGAGATGTCGCCGCTGGGCACGCTGTGCAAGCTGCAGAACAAGCACCTGAAGCTGCCCGAGACGGCGCAGCAGAAGCTGCTCGAGAAGCAGGGGCACGTGATCTTCGGCGTCGACATGAAGATCGTCGACGACAAGGACAACGAACTGCCGTGGGACGGCCAGACCTTCGGCAACCTGATGGTGCGCGGGCCGTGGGTGGTCAAGGAGTATTTCCGCGGCGAGGGGGGCGATCCGCTGCACTACGACGCCGACGGGCGCGGCTGGTTCCCCACCGGCGACGTCGCCACGATCGACGCCGACGGCTACATGCACATCACCGACCGCAGCAAGGACGTCATCAAGTCGGGCGGCGAGTGGATCAGCTCGATCGAGCTGGAGAACCTGGCGCTCGCGCATCCGGCCGTGGCCAACGCCGCCGTCATCGGCGTGCCGCATCCGAAGTGGGACGAGCGTCCGCTGCTGGTCGTGGTGAAGAAGCCCGATGCGCAGGTGACCCGCGACGAACTCATCGCGTACTACGAAGGCAAGGTCGCCAAGTGGTGGACGCCCGACGACGTGCAGTTCGTCGACCAGATTCCGCTGGGCGCCACCGGCAAGGTGCTGAAGACGAAGCTGCGCGAGCAGTTCGCCGACTACCGGCTGCCCGAAACGGCCTGAACCCGCGGCGCTCGCCGCCCGACGCGGCCGCGAGCGCCCTGCCTGCCCGCACGGCTCGCGCAGCTCACGAGAACCAGCGCAGCACGGCGGCGCCGGCGAGCGCCGTCGCGCCGAGCCCGGCCAGCGCGTGCCAGCCGCGATCGCGTGCGCGCGCGCTCCAGCGCGCGCCGCGAGCGAGCATCAGCGCCGAGAGCGACAGGCCGGCGGCGGCGCACAGCACCTTGACGACGAGCGCGGTTCGCGCGATCGCGCTCAGGTCGGGCAGCACGCCGTAGTAGTGCAGGCTCGTCAGCCCGAAGGAAACGCCGCTGGCGATCTGCACGACCCACGCGGCGACGACGAGCCGGGCGAGCGCGCCCCGGGCCGAGTCCGATGCGCAGGCCGGCCGCAACGCGGCGATCGGCGCCGCGGTGACGGCGACCGCACCGAAGTTGTGGAAGAGCTGCACGAGCGCGTAGGCGAGGTTCTCCATGCGCTGCCGAGGTTCTCCCTGGGCTGCGCTCAACCGCCGGGGCAGGTCGCGCGCACCTCGCCCTTCACTCGACGACGACCTTCACGCAATCCTCGACCCCGATCGGCGTGTGCGCCTTGTTGACGATCTTCACGCACAACCGGTGCGGGCCCGGCGGCAGCGTCTCGAGCGTGTAGCTGCCCTTGCGCTCGCGCAGGATCGCGACTTCCTTGTCGTCGACGTAGGCGTGTACGTGGTCGCCGCGCGGGCCCGGGTCGACTTCGTAGACGAGGCGGTTCTGCTCCATGGCATCGAGCTTCGCGCCGTCGGCCGGCGCTTCGATATGCACGCGGGGCTGGGCCTGCGCGAGCGGCGCGACCGCGATCGCAGCGACGCCGGTGCAGGCGAGCAGGAACGGTCGCACGAACGGTCGTAGTATGGGCAAGGTCATTTCCCCCTCCGCGTCGCTGCACCCTTATAGCATCGGAGCGATGCACGCGTTGTGGCAACCCTTCCCGTGGAGACGATCCGGATGAACGGAACCGACAGCTTTTCGGCGCGCGACACCCTCGCGGTGGGCGACCTCTCGTACGAGATCTGGCGGCTGTCGGCGCTCGAGCGCGCGGGCTTCGACGTAAAGAGCCTGCCGTACTCGATGAAGATCCTGCTCGAGAACCTCCTGCGCAACGAAAACGGCGCCGATGTCACGCCCGACGACATCCGCGCGCTCGCCGGATGGAATCCGGCCGCGCAGCCCGACACCGAGATCCGCTTCACGCCCGCCCGCGTCGTGCTGCAGGACTTCACCGGCGTGCCGGCGGTCGTCGACCTCGCGGCGATGCGCGACGCGATGCGCGCGCTGGGCGGCGACCCGTCGCGCGTCGATCCGCTCGCACCCGTGGAGCTCGTGATCGACCACTCGGTGATCGTCGACGTCTTCGGCACGCCGCAGGCCTTCGAGCGCAACATCGAGATCGAGTACCAGCGCAACCACGAGCGCTACCAGTTCCTGCGCTGGGGGCAGGGCTCCTTCGGCAACTTCCGCGTCGTGCCGCCCGACACCGGCATCGTCCACCAGGTGAACCTCGAGTACCTGGCGCGCGTCGTCTTTGTCGACGAACGCGACGGCCGTCGCATCGCGTACCCCGACACCTGCGTGGGCACCGATTCGCACACGCCGATGGTCAACGGCCTGGGCGTGGTCGGCTGGGGCGTCGGCGGCATCGAGGCCGAGGCGGCAATGCTCGGCGAGGCCGTGTCGATGCTGATTCCGCAGGTGGTCGGCTTCAAGCTGTCGGGCCGCCTGCGCGAAGGCACCACGGCCACCGATCTCGTGCTGACGATCACCGAGATGCTGCGCCGGCACGGCGTGGTCGGGAAGTTCGTCGAGTTCTACGGACCGGGCGTGGCGGCCGTGCCGCTGGCCAATCGCGCGACCATCGGCAACATGAGCCCCGAGTACGGCTCGACGATCTCGATCTTCCCGATCGACGACGAGACGCTGCGCTACCTGCGACTGACCGGCCGTCCGGCCGAGAGAATCGCACTGGTCGAGCGCTACGCGCGCGAGCAGGGGCTGTGGCACGATCCGAACGCCGAGCCGCGCTATTCCGAGCGGCTCGAGCTCGATCTCGACTCGGTGGTGCCGTCGATCGCCGGACCGAAGCGGCCGCAGGATCGAATCCTGCTGTCGCAGGCCAAGCAGGCCTTCCGCGGCGCGCTTTCCGCGTACGTGAGCGAGCCCACGGAGAAAGGCAAGGAGAGCGGCTACGACGAGGCGGTGGCCGAAAGCTTCCCCGCTTCCGATACGCCCGCCTTCGAAGTCGAGCATCGCGCCGGCGCTTCCGGCACGACGGCAGCGCCCATCCCGCGGCACAGCGAAGCCCCGCGCGACTACGCGGCGCAATCCGACGGCCAGCGTCCCCGCAGGCCGGCGACCCTTCGCCTGGACGGCGCGACGGCCCGGATCGACCATGGGGCGATCGTCATCGCCGCCATCACCTCGTGCACGAACACGTCGAATCCGTCGGTGATGATGGCGGCCGCGCTGCTGGCGAAGAAGGCCGTCGAGCGCGGCCTCGAACGCCGGCCGTGGGTCAAGACGAGCCTGGCGCCCGGCTCGAAGGTGGTCATCGACTACTACGAGCGGGCAGGCGTGCTGAAGTACCTGCGGCAGCTGGGCTTCGAGCTGGTCGGCTTCGGCTGCACGACCTGCATCGGCAACTCGGGCCCGCTGATCGAGGAAGTGAGCCGCGCGGTGCGGGAGAACGACCTGTCGGTGGCGGCGATCCTCTCGGGCAACCGCAATTTCGAGGGGCGCATCCACGCAGAGGTGAAGATGAACTACCTCGCGTCGCCGCCGCTCGTCGTCGCCTACGCGCTGGCCGGCACGATGGACATCGACCTGATGCACGAGCCGCTGGGGCGCGACAGGGACGGCAAGGACGTCTTCCTGCGCGACGTCTGGCCGAGCGCCGCCGAGGTGCAGGCCGCGGTCGACGCGTCGCTCGCCTCGTCGATGTTCGTCGACTGCTACGCGGACGTGTTCACCGGCGACGAGCGCTGGCGCTCGCTGCCCACGCCGCAGGGCGCTCTCTTCGCGTGGGACGAGAGTTCCACCTACGTGCGCCACCCGACCTATTTCCAAGGAATGCGGCGTACGCCGCCGCCGGTGGCCGACATCCGGGGCGCACGCGCGCTCGCGCTGCTGGGCGACTCGGTCACCACCGACCACATCAGCCCGGCGGGCTCGATCGCGCGCAGCTCGCCGGCGGCCGAATACCTGGTCGCCGCCGGCGTCGCGCCGGCCGACTTCAACTCCTACGGCTCGCGTCGCGGCAACCACGAGGTGATGATCCGCGGCACCTTCGCGAACATCCGGCTGCGCAACCGGCTCGCGCCCGGCACCGAGGGCGGCTTCACGCGCGACTTCACGCGCGGGGGCGCGCCGGTGTGCACGATCTTCGAGGCATCGGGCAACTACCAGGCGGCCGGCACGCCGCTCGTCGTGCTCGCCGGAAAGGAATATGGTTCGGGCTCGTCGCGCGACTGGGCGGCCAAGGGTACGATGCTGCTCGGCGTTCGTGCGGTGATCGCGGAGTCCTTCGAGCGCATCCATCGCTCGAACCTGATCGGCATGGGCGTGCTGCCGCTGCAGTTCCCCGCCGGCGCGAGCGTCGATGCGCTCGGCCTGACCGGCGAGGAGCGCTTCGACATCGAAGGCATCGTCGCGCTGAACGAAGGGCTCACGCCGGCGGTCGTGCACGTGCGCGCCGGCCGCGTCGAATTCGACGCGGTGGTGCGCATCGACACGCCGGCCGAAGCCGACTACTACCGTCACGGAGGAATCATGCAATACGTGCTGCGTCGCCTGCTCGAAGAGGGCGCATGAAGCCACGCGTTCTCACCGGGATCACCACCACCGGCACGCCCCATCTGGGCAACTACGTCGGCGCGATCCGACCCACCGTGCGCGCGAGCCGCGATGCGCGCTTCGACTCCTTCCTGTTCCTGGCCGACCTGCACGCGCTCGTCAAATGCGACGAGCCCGAGCGGGTGCGGCGATCGCGACTGCAGATCGCGGCGAGCTGGCTCGCCGCCGGCCTGGATCCGGCGAAGGTGACGCTGTACCGGCAGTCGGACATCCCGGAGATTCCCGAGCTCACGTGGATCCTGGGCTGCGTCACCGCCAAGGGATTGATGAACCGCGCGCACGCGTACAAGGCCGCGGTCGATCGCAACAGCGCCTCCGGCGAGGACCCCGACGCCGGCATCAGCATGGGGCTGTACAGCTACCCGGTGCTGATGGCCGCCGACATCCTGCTGTTCAACGCGCAGTTCGTGCCGGTGGGCCGCGACCAGATCCAGCACGTCGAAATGGCGCGCGACATCGCGCAGCGCTTCAATCGCGTCTTCGGCAGCGGCGACGGCCCCTTCGTGCTGCCACAGGCGCAGGTCGAGGAGCACGTCGCCACGCTGCCCGGGCTGGACGGGCGCAAGATGTCGAAGAGCTACGACAACACGATCGCGCTCTTCGAGGGAGGCGCGAAGAAGCTGCACGCGTCGATCCGCCGGATCGTCACCGATTCGCGCGTGCCGGGCGAGCCGAAGGACGCCGAGAACTCGCAGCTCTACGCGATCTACCGCGCCTTCGCCGAGCCCGACGATGCGGCTGCCTTCAAGGACGAGCTGGAAAAGGGCCTGGGCTGGGGGCCGGCAAAGGAGCGGCTGTACGCGCTCGTCGACGGCGAGCTGGCGCCGATGCGCGAGCGCTACGACGCGCTGGTCGCGCATCCGGAGCAGGTCGAGGAGGTGCTGCTCGCCGGCGCGCGCAAGGCGCGCGAGATCGCCGTGCCTTTCATGGAGGGCTTGCGCCGGTCGGTCGGTCTTCGCTTATGATGGACGAGGCTCGGGACCGCCGCCGCGTCGAGCGGCGGCCCGCCCAGGAAGAGGAGGACATCGATGAGGAACATCCGCCTGGCCGGCGCCGTGCTGGCCCTGTGCGCGGCGTTTGCCGCACCGGCCGCCGTCGCGCAATCGGGCACCGTCAAGGTCGCCTGGATCGATCCGCTGTCGGGCATGATGGCGCCGCTCGGGCAGAACATGGTGCGCAGCTGGCAGTACCTGGCCGACGTCGCCAACCAGCAGAAATGGGCCGGTGACGTCCGCTTCGAGGTCGTCCCCTTCGACAACAAGCTCAGTCCGCAGGAGAGCCTCACGGCGCTGAAGTCGATCGTCGACCAGGGCATCCGCTACGTCGTGCAGGGCAACGGCTCGTCGGTGGCGATCGCGCTGTCCGACGCCATCGCCAAGCACAACGCGCGCAACCCGGGCCAGGAGATCGTCTTCCTCAACTACGCGGCGATCGACCCGTCGCTCACCAACGAGCGCTGCAACTTCTGGCACTTCGCGCTCGACATCAACGCCAACATGAAGATGGAGGCGCTCACGTCGTACATGGCGAAGCGCCCGGAGATCAGGAAGGTCTACCTGATCAACCAGGACTACGCCTTCGGCCACTCGGTGGAGAAGGCGGCCGAGGAGTACCTGAAGCGCAAGCGCCCCGACGTGCAGATCGTCGGAAAAGACCGCCATCCGCTGGCGCAGGTTCGCGACTTCGCGCCGTACGTCGCGAAGATCAAGGCGGCCGGCGCCGACACGATCATCACCGGCAACTGGGGCGCCGACCTCGCGCTGCTGGTGAAGGCGGCCAAGGACGCCGGGCTGACCGCGAACTTCTACACCTACTACGCGGGCACCACCGGCGTTCCCACCGCGATGGGCGCCGCCGGCGAAGACCACGTGCGCCAGGTCTCGTACTGGCACCCGAACGTGCCCAATCCGAAAGCCGATCCCATCGTCCAGGGCTTCCACCAGAAGTTCAAGGACGACTACTACGTGATGGCCACGTACACGGGCTTCAGGCTGCTCGGGGAAGCGATGAAGAAGGCGAAGTCCACCGACCCGCTGAAGGTGGCGCTGGCGATGGAAGGCATGAAGATCGAGTCGCTGAACGGCGAGGTCGAGATGCGCGCCAGCGACCATCAGATCCAGCAGGCGGTGTACGTGTCGTCGTGGCAGAAGGTGGACGGCAAGACGGTGAAGTTCGACCAGGAAGGCACGGGCTTCGGCTGGCGAACCGAGGCGATGCTCGAGCCCTACGTGGCGTCGCAGCCCACCTCGTGCCAGATGAAGCGGCCGGCGGCGAAGTAGGAACGCCGCGCCCGTAGCGGGTCGGGCCCGGCGCGCGGCGGGCGGCGCCCGGGCCGCGGCGGGCACTCCCGCTTCGCCCTCCCTCGCAGCGCGTCGCACGCGGCCGCAAGGAGCCGACCGCTTGGAGTTCTTCGTCGTTTCGCTGCTGAACGGCGTCAGCTACGGGCTGCTGCTGTTCATGCTCGCCTCGGGGCTCACGCTCATCTTCAGCCTGATGGGCGTGCTCAACTTCGCGCACGCATCGTTCTACATGCTCGGCGCGTATTTCGCCTACCAGCTCAGCACCTGGCTCGACGCCGCGTGGCCGGGAGTCGGCTACTGGGTGGCGCTGGCGGTCGCGCCGCTGGCCGTCGGCGTGCTCGGCGCCTTCGTCGAGCGCTACGGGCTTCGGCGGGTGCACCGATGGGGGCACGTGCCCGAGCTGCTCTTCACCTTCGGGCTGGCGTACATCGTCGTCGAGATCGTCCAGATCGTCTGGGGACGCGCAGCCGTGCCCTACGTCGTGCCGGAGCCGCTGGCCGGGTCGCTGTTCACGGTCTACTCGACGAACTTCCCGACCTATCGCGCGTTCATGATGCTCGTGGCCGGCGCGATGCTGCTGGCGATCTGGCTCGTGCTCACGCGCACGCGCATCGGCCTGGTCATCCAGGCCTCGCTCACGCATCCCGAGATGGTGCAGGCGCTCGGCCACAACGTGCCGCGCGTGTTCATGCTGACCTTCGGCGGCGGCTGCGCGCTCGCCGCGCTGGCGGGCGTGATCGGCGGCAACGCCTACGTCACCGAGCCGTCGATGGCGGCGGTGATCGTCTCGATCGTCTTCGTCGTCGTCGTCGTGGGCGGGATGGGGTCGCTGGCCGGCGCCTTCGTTGCGTCGCTGCTGATCGGCCTCATGCAGACCTTCGCGATCGGCATCGACTGGTCGCCGCTCGCGCTCTTCGAGCGGCTGGGCATGCCGCTCGGCCCCGACGCGCCGCTGTACAGCGTGTGGTCGCTGAAGGTCTCGCAGGTCGCGCCGGTGCTGCCGTACCTGCTGCTGGTGCTCGTGCTGATCCTGCGTCCGCGCGGGCTGATGGGCACGAGGGAGAACTAGTGGACGGCGCGAGCGGACATCGTTCGACGAACGCGCCCGCGATGCGCGTGCCTCACGTGCGCTTCGAGCCGATCGACCTCGGCCGATGGGCGATCTGGAGCGCGACCGCGCTGCTGTTCGCCGTGCTGCCGCTCGTGTTCCACAAGGGCTTTGCGATCACGCTGCTGTCGCAGATGGGCATCATGATCGTGTTCGCGCTGGCCTACAACATGATCTTCGGCCAGGGCGGCATGCTGTCGTTCGGCCACGCCGTCTATTCGGGGCTCGGCGCATTCTTCGCGATCCACGCATTGAACTGGGTGGGCGAGGGCCGCCTGTGGCTGCCGGTTTCGCTGATCCCGCTGGTCGGCGGCGTGTTCGGCGCGGTCTTCGGCGTGCTCTTCGGCTACGTCACGACGAAGAAGGCCGGCACCCCTTTCGCGATGATCACGCTGGGCATCGGCGAACTGGTGTTCGCCGCGTCGCTGATGTTTCCCGGCTTCTTCGGCGGCGAAGGCGGCATCTCGACGAACCGCGTGGTGGGCGAGCCCTTCCTCGGCATCACCTTCGGGCCGGCGATCGAGGTCTACTACCTGATCGCGATCTGGTGCTTCGCCAGCATGGTGGCGATGTACGCGTTCTCGCACACGCCGCTCGGCCGCATATCGAACGCCGTGCGCGACAACCCGGAGCGAGCCGAGTTCATCGGCTACAGCGCGCAGCACGTGCGCTTCCTCGTCATCGTCGCCTCGGCCTTCTTCTGCGGCATCGCGGGCGGACTGTCGGCGATCAACTTCGAGATCGTCTCGGCCGAGAACGTCTCCACGGCGCGCTCGGGCGGCGTGCTCGTCGCCGCCTTCATCGGGGGAGCGGGCTTCTTCTTCGGCCCCATCCTCGGCGCGGTGATCTTCATCTTCTTCGCGGTGGCGCTGTCCGACTACACGAGCGCCTGGCAGTTCTATCTCGGCGCGTTCTTCGTGCTGATGGTGATGTACGCGCCGGGCGGCGTCGCCTCGCTGATCGCGATGAACCTGCGCGTGATGCGCCATGGATTGCTCGGCCGGCTCGCCGGGCCGTACGGCGCGCTCGCGCTTGCCGGGGCCGTGCTGCTGGTCGGCATCATCGCGGTCGTCGAGATGAGCTATCAGCTGACGCTGAACTTCGCCTCCGGCTCGCAGCTGCGGCTGTTCGGGAGGGACGTGGACGCTTCGTCGTGGCAGGCGTGGACGATCGCGTCGGCGCTCGTCGTCGCGGGCGGGCTCGCCTTCGAGGCGGCGAGGCGACGCTTCGCGCGCACCTGGGACGCGGTGCAGGCGACGATCGAGGCGAGGTCCGGCGCGGGAGCGACGACGTGAGCGGGGCGCACGCGGGCAGCGCACCGGCGCGCGACGCGTCGTCGGCAGCGACGACGGCGGGCGACGCGCCGGCGCTCGCGCTGGTCGGCGTGCACAAGGCCTTCGGCAGGACCGAGATCATCCGCGGCGTCGATCTCTCGATTCCGCGCGGCGAGCGGCACGCGGTGATCGGCCCGAACGGAGCCGGCAAGTCGACGCTGTTCAACCTGGTTTCCGGGCGTTTTCGCGCCAGCAGCGGGCGCATCGAGCTGAACGGGCGGGACATCACGGCCGATCGGCCCTACGAGATCAACCGCAAGGGGCTGGCGCGCAGCTTCCAGATCACGAATCTGTTCCCGCGCATGTCGGTGTTCGAGAACGTGCGCTGCGCGACGCTGTGGTCGCTCGGCTACCGCTACTCGTGCTGGCATCGACTGTCGAAGCTCGCCGACGCGGCCGAACGGGCCGACGACGTGCTGCAGCGAATCGGGCTGCGACACCGCCGCGACGCGCTGGCCGCTACGCTGACCTACGCCGAGCAGCGCGCGCTCGAGATCGGCATCACGATCGCCGGCGGAGCCGAGGTCATCCTGCTCGACGAACCCACGGCCGGCATGAGCCGCTCCGAAAGCGACCGCGCGGTGGAACTGATCCGCCGCGTGACCGAGGGCCGCACGCTGGTGATGGTCGAGCACGACATGAGCGTCGTGTTCGGGCTGGCCGACCGGATCTCGGTGCTCGTCTACGGACAGATGCTGGCCACCGGCACGCCGCAGCAGATCCGCGCGAACGAGGCAGTGCAGCAGGCGTACCTCGGGACGGCCGTAGCGGAGGCCGACGCATGAACGTCCCGGGCGGCGAGCCGTTGCTGCGCATCGCGAACCTGCACGCGTATTACGGCAAGAGCCACGTGCTGCACGGCGTCGACCTGCACGTGGGGCGCGGCGAGATCGTCAGCCTGCTCGGGCGCAACGGCGTCGGCCGCTCGACGACGGCGAAGGCGATCATGGGCCTGGTCGAAGCCACCGGCAGCATCGTCTACCGCGGCCATGAGCTGCTCGGGCGCAAGGCCTACGAGATCGCGCCGCTCGGCGTCGGCTACGTGCCCGAGAGCCGCGACATCTTCCCGACGCTCACCGTCGAGCAGAACCTGCTGCTCGGGCAGAAGGGGCGCCGCCCCGGGCGCTGGACCTTCGACGACATGTACCGGATGTTCCCGCGGCTCGCCGAGCGGCGCCACACGCAGGCGGGCGTGCTCTCCGGCGGCGAGCAGCAGATGCTCACGCTGTGCCGCACGCTGATGGGCGAGCCCGAGCTGATCGTCATCGACGAGCCCACCGAAGGCCTGGCGCCGAAGATCGTCGAGCTGGTCGCCGAGTACCTCAGCGAACTCGAGCGCCGCGGCATCTCGGTGCTGCTCGTCGAGCAGAAGCTCGCGATCGCGATGCGGATCTCGCAGCGCGTGTACGTGATGGGGCACGGGCGGATCGTGTTCGAGGGGACGCCTGACGAGCTGCGGGCGAACGAGCATGTGCGGAGAGAGTGGCTGGAGGTGT
>QEVN01000208.1 GCA_003576795.1 Burkholderiales bacterium | reverse complement strand
ACTCGATCGTCAACCTTGCCTTCGGCCTGACGCTGGGCGCGGTGGCGGTGGCCTTCGCGCTGTCGTTCGGCCTGGGCGGGCGCGAGGCGGCCGGGCGCCTGCTCGAGCACTGGCTGTCGAAGCTGCGCCGCTGATCGCGCGGCGCCGGCGCCGCCTCTATCGGATCAGAAGCGGATCGGGTTCGGTCCCGTGCGGAACGACGCGGGCGACAGCAGGCTGTCGACGTCGCGCGGCGCTGCATCGGCCGAAGCGGCGCCCGAGGCCGCGGCCTGCGCATCGGGCGTTGCTTCCGCCGTCGCCGGACGCGTTTCGGCGCGCATCGGCGCCACCGTCCGCGGATCGCGCCGGGGCGGCAGCATCGACGACCTCGGGTAGCCGGTGGCGTCGAGCGCACGATCCCAGCCGATCGACTCGAAACCGCTGAGCTTCTCGGAGCCGATCGAAATGCTCGGAAAGAACGCCTTCTCGAAGCCGAGGGCGTGGAAGGTCTTCAGGTCGGCAGCGTCGTTCACGCGCTTTTCGGTATAAGGCACACCGCGCTGCGCGAGGTGCTCGCGGGCGAGCCCGCAGGGCTCGCACTCGGCCGACGTGTACAGCGTCACCGGATAGCGCGCCACGGCCGAGCGCAGCGCCCACGGCAGCGTCGGATCGCCGATCGAAGGCTCGGCAGGACGCGCGGCGATCGTCTGGGGGCTCGCGCCGCGGCCCAGCGCGTCGGGCGAGGGCTGCCGGTCGCTGTAGTGCACGCGTCCGGAGGCATCGACCCACTTGAGCGGCAGGCGCGATGCGCTCGGCGCAGGCGGCGCGGCGAAGGCAACGGCCTGCGCGAGCAGCGCGGCTGCGGCGAAGGCGAGGGCGCCGAGCGCAAACGCGCGGCGATCGGCCGGTGCGATCGGCGCGAGGGCGGCTGCGGCGGCTTCGGCGGCTTCGGCGATGAGGCGGCTACGACGGCTGCGAAGAACGGACATGGGACGACTCCGGGGCGCGGGCCTCGACCATCCCATTGTGTCGCAGCAGAGCGTCGATTTCGGGGTCACGTCCCCTGAACGAACGGAACGAGTCGATGGCCGGTCGGCTGCCGCCCACGGCGAGGATCTCGTCGAGGAAACGGCGTCCGGTGCGCGCCACACCGGCGATCGGATCGGGCTCGTGCATCGCTTCCTCGAACGCCGCGTAGGCGTCGGCCGACAGCACCTCGGCCCATTTGTAGCTGTAGTAACCGGCCGAGTAGCCGCCGGCGAAGATGTGCGAGAAGCTGTTCTGGAAGCGGTTCCACGCGGGCGGCGCGATGACGGCGACCTCGTCGCGCACCTCGTCGAGCAGCTGCTGGACGGTCTGCGCGCCGCCGGGCGCGTATTCGCTGTGCAGGCGCATGTCGAACAGCGCGAATTCGATCTGTCGCAGCGTCGTCATCCCGCTCTGGAAGTTCTTCGCGGCGAGCATCCGCTCGAAGAGCTTCTTCGGGATCGGCTGGCCGGTGTCGACGTGCGCGCTCATCGACTCGACGATCTCCCATTCCCAGCAGAAGTTCTCCATGAACTGGCTCGGCAGTTCCACCGCGTCCCATTCGACGCCGGAGATGCCCGAGACGCCGAGCTCGTCGACGCGCGTGAGCAGGTGGTGCAGCCCGTGGCCGGACTCGTGGAAGAGCGTGGTGACGTCGTCGTGCGTGAGCAGCGCCGGGCGCGTGCCGACCGGCGGCTGGAAATTGCAGGTGAGGTAGGCCACCGGCGTCTGCAGCGAAGAGCCGCGACGGCGGCGCGAGCGCGCGTCGTCCATCCAGGCGCCGGGCCGCTTCGACTCGCGCGCGTACAGGTCGGTGTAGAACTGGCCGATCAGCGCGCCGTCGCGCTCGATGCGGAAGAAGCGCACGTCCGGGTGCCAGGTCGGCGCTTCGTCGGGCGAGATGCGCACGGAGAACAGCCGCTCGACGAGGCGGAACAGACCGTCGAGCACGCGCGGCAGCTGGAAGTACTGCTTGACCTCGCGATCGGAGAACGCATAGCGCGCTTCCTTGAGCTTCTCGCTGGCCCAGGCGAGGTCCCA
>QEVN01000044.1 GCA_003576795.1 Burkholderiales bacterium | reverse complement strand
AACTCCGAGCTGGCGGGCCGCGAGCTCGACGAGGATCTCCTCGGCCCCGCCGCCGATCATCATGACCTTCACTTCGCGGTAGATGCGCTCGACGCGCGTGCCGCGCATGTAGCCCGCGCCGCCGAGGATCTGCACCGCCTCGTCGGCGCACTGGCGCATCACCCGCGCGGCGCGGTTCTTCGCCAGCGCGATCTGCGCGGCGGGCCGTTCTCCCCGGTCGACGCGCTCGGCCAGTTGCGCGAGCCACGCGAGCACCGGAACGATCTCGTCGATCATGTGCACGAGCTTGTGGCGGATGACCTGGTGCGCGACGAGCGGCTCGCCGAAGGTGCGCCGCTCGCGCGCCCAGGCCAGCGCGTCCTCGAAGCAGACCATCGCGAAGCCGATCGCCTGCGCGGCCATCGCGAGGCGCTCGCCGTTGAAGTTGCGCAGGATCAGCGGGAAGCCCGCGCCGGGCGGACCGACGAGGCGATCGCCTCCGACCGGGCAATCGTCGAAATGCAGCTGCGCGGTATCGGAGCACCACCAGCCGGTCTTGCGCAGCGGCGTACGCGAGAAGCCCGGCGCATCGCGATCGACGAGAAAGAGCGAGATGCCTTCCGGTCCCGCACTCGAGGTGCGTGCGGCGACGAGGTAATGGTCGGCACGCATGCCGGAAGTGATGAAGGTCTTCGAGCCGTTCAGCCGCCAGCCGTCGGCGTCGGCGCGTGCCCGGGTGCACAGTTGCGCGACGTCGGATCCGCCGGAGGGCTCGGTCACGGCGAGCGCGCCGATCGCCTCTCCGCGAAGGATCGCGGGCACGATGCGTTCGACGAGGGCGGGCGCGCCCGCCTCGAGCAGCGGGCCGAGCATGATCGTGTGCGTCATCAGGCCGGCGATCAGTCCGCCCGATCCGGCGCGCGTCAGTTCGATCGTCGCGACGATGCGCGACAGCGCATCGCAGGGCGTGCCGCCCACCGATTCGGGATAGCCCAGCCCGAGCAGTCCGATGTCGGCCGCCTTGCGGTGCAGCTCGCGCGGAAACTCGCCGGCTTCGTCCCACGCGTCGACGTGCGGCGCCAGCTCGCGCTCGACGAAGCGTCGGATTGCATCGCGCAACTGGCGATGCTGGTCGGTGGCGCCGGGGTGCTGCGTGATGTCCAGGCAGGCGGCGAGCCGATCGTCGATCACGCGGCCTCCCGGTCGATGCGCACCAGGAGCGTGGCCGGCGAGACCTGCGCGCCGACCGACACGGCGATCGCAGCGACGCGCCCGCTCGTGGGGGAGCCGATCCGATGCTCCATCTTCATCGCCTCGATCGACAACAGCGTCTGGCCGGCGCGGACACGGTCACCCTCGGCCACCGCGATCGTCGCGACGCGGCCGTGCATGCGCGCGCGCAGTTCGCCTCCGGCCTCGGCGCGCATGCGGCGCGACGGCAACGATGCGGCGTCGACGACGCCCGCAGCGAAGCCGCAATGGTCGAGCCACATCCGCGACGGCCGTGTGGGCGGGCCTTCGAAGGCGACATGGATCGGCAGCCGGTGACCGTCGATGCGTACCGCTTCGGCCGAGTCGAGCTGCAGCCTGCTTTCGTGCGTGCCGATGCGCACGACGAGGGCGCCGTCGTCCGCGGCTTCCACCTCGGCGTCCCAGCGTAGAAGGTCGTCGGTGCCGGCTTGGACGGTGGCGTGAGCATTTGCAGCGGCGTCGCCGCCGATCGCGGCGAGCGACACCTGCGAGCATCGCTTGCCGCTCGACGACCAGTTGGCCAAGGTGCCATGCCCGGCCATCAAGGCCTTCGTCCACTGCGCGCTCGCCACCGCCTGCCACCCTGGATCGGGCACGGGGGCACGCCAGTGCGCAGCCGCGTCTTCGAGCCAGCCCACGTCGAGGTCGCCGGCGACGAAACGCGGCGCGCGCAGGCATTCGAGCAGCAGCGCGCGATTGGTTACCGGACCGAGGATCGAGCTGCGCGCGAGCGCCGAGACCAGGCGCAGGCGCGCCTCTTCGCGATCGCCGCCGTGCGCGACGAACTTGGCGATCAGCGAGTCGAAGTGCGGCGATACGCTCGCGCCGGCGCCGAGCGCGTGATCGACGAGCACTGCGTCTTGGTGCGCGATTCGCCATCCGCGGATGGCGCCGCTGCGCGGCGCGAAGCCGGCGAAAGCGTCTTCGGCGCACAGCCGCGCCTCGATCGCGTGTCCGTCGAAGCGAACATCGGCCTGTGCGAAAGGCAGCGGCTCGCCGCGCGCTATGCGCAGCTGCAGTTCGACGAGATCGATTCCGGCGATCGCCTCGGTGACGCGGTGCTCGACCTGCAGCCGCGTGTTGACCTCGAGGAAGTGGAAGTCGTCGCTGCGGTCGAGCAGGAATTCGACGGTTCCCGCTCCGACGTAGCCGACCGCCCGTGCGAGGCGCACGGCCGCTTCGCCCATCGCCGCACGCGTCTGCTCCGGGATGCCCGGCGCGGGCGCTTCCTCGACGATCTTCTGGTGGCGTCGCTGCGTCGAGCAGTCGCGCTCGCCGAGATGCACGCAGTTCCCGAAGCGGTCGGCGATGATCTGGATCTCGACGTGGCGCGCATCGTCCACGCATCGCTCGAGCAGCAGCCGGCCGTCGCCGAAGGCCGATTGCGCCTCCTTCCGTGCTGCGGCGCGCAGCCGCTCGAAATCGACCAGCGAATCGACGCGACGCATGCCGCGCCCGCCGCCGCCCGCGGCAGCCTTGATCATCAGCGGCACGCCGATGCGTTCGGCCTCGGCGGCCATCGTCGACGGCGACGCATCGTCGCCGGCGTACCCGGGCAGGCAGGGGACGCCCGCGCGCTGCGCGATCTCCTTCGCCCGCGCCTTGTCGCCGAGCGCCTCGATCGATTCGGCGGGCGGCCCCACGAAGACGATGCCGGCGGCTTTGCAGGCTCGTGCGAAGGCCGGATTCTCCGAGAGGAAGCCGTAACCGGGGTGGACGGCGCCGGCGCCGCTGCGCCGGCAGGCATCGATCACCGCGTCGATCGACAGGTAGGCGGCGAGATCGGAATCTGCGCGCAGCTCGATCGACTCGTCCGCGTCCGCAAGATGCGCCGCGTCGGGCTCGCCGGGCGCGTGCACGGCGATCGTGCGCAGACCGAGCGCGCGTGCGCTGCGCAATACGCGGCGTGCGATCTCGCCGCGGTTCGCGACGAGCAGCGTATCGAAGGCCGGCGGCGGAGGCGCGACGCGCGTCATGGGCGCGGCAGGATACCCATCGTCTTGGCGATGATGCCGAGCATCACCTCGTCGGCGCCGCCGCCGATCGAGCCGAGCCGCGAATCGCGCCAGTAGCGGTTCACGCGCGTGTCCTCGATGTAGCCCATGCCGCCCCAGAACTGCACGCACCAGTCGGCGACCTCGCGCGAGACGCGCCCGGCCTTCAGCTTGGCCATCGACGCGAGCTGCGTGACGTCGGCGCCGCCCACGTACAGCTCGACCGCGCGATACAGCAATGCGCGCAGGCACTCGATCTCGGTGTTCAGCTCGGCGAGCTTGAAGTGGACGTACTGGTTGGCGAGCAGCGGCTGGCCGAAGGCCTGGCGTTCGCGCAGGTAGTCGATGGTCTCGGCGAGGATCGCGCTGGCGGCGAGCGAGTTGGCCGCCGCCCACAGGCGTTCTTCCTGGAACTGCATCATCTGGTAAGCGAAGCCCATGCCTTCCTCGCCGATGCGATAGCGCTGCGGCACGCGCACGTCGTCGAGGAAGATCTGCGCGGTGTCGGAAGAGCGCATGCCGGCCTTTTCCAGCTTGCGCGCGATCTGCACGCCGGGCGTGTCCATCGGAACGCAGATCAGCGTCTTGTTCCGGTGCGGAGCGCCTTCGGAGGTGTTGGCCAGCAGGCACATCCAGTCGGCCTGCGTGCCGCTCGTCGTCCACATCTTGCCGCCGCGGATGCGGTAGTCGCCGCCGTCCTTGTGCGCGAAAGTGCGGATCGAGGCGACGTCGGAGCCCGCGCCCGTCTCCGAGACACCGAGGCACGCGACGCGCTCGCCGGCGATCGAAGGGGCGAGGAACTCGCGCTTCAGCTCGTCGCTGCCGAAGCGGGCGAGGGCGGGCGTGGCCATGTCGGTCTGCACGCCGATCGCCATCGGCACGCCGCCGCAGTGCGAGTGGCCGAGCGCCTCGGCCACGGCAACCGAATACGAGTAGTCCAGGCCTGCCCCTCCGTACTCGACCGGCTTCGTCACCCCGAGGAAGCCGAGCCGGCCCATCTTGCGGAACAGCTCGCGTGCGGGGAAGACGCCGGCGCGCTCCCACTCGTCGACGTGCGGGTTGATCTCGGCGTCGACGAAACGGCGCACGGAATCCTTCAGTCGCTCGTGTTCTTCGGTGTAGATCATTGCGGTGTGGTGGACGAGGATCGGTTCAGGGACGCGCGACGCCGAAGCTGATCGGATTCAGGCTGCGCGCCTGCGCTCGCGTACAGGTGTCGAGCAGGAAGCCGAGCAGCCGGCGCGTGTCGCGCGGGTCGACGATGCCGTCGTCGAGCAGGCGCGCGCTCGTGTGCAGCGCGCCCGCCTGCGCCTCGAAGTGCCCGACGATGCGAGCCGACAATGCGTCGAGCTTCGCCTCGTCGACCGGCTCGCCGCGACGCCGCGCAGTGGTTTCGCTGACGATGCGCATGGTGAGCGCCGCCTGCTCGCCGCCCATCACGGCAGTGCGCGCATTCGGCCACGAGAAGACGAAGCGCGGCCCGAAGGCGCGTCCGCACATCCCGTAATTGCCGGCGCCGAACGAGGCGCCGCAATGCAGCGTGATCGACGGCACGGTGGCGTTCGAGACGGCCTGGATCATCTTCGAGCCGTGCTTGATCATGCCGGCCTGCTCGCTCGCGCGTCCGACGATGTAGCCGGTGGTGTTCTGCAGGTAGACGAGCGCCGTCGCGCTCTGGCAGCAGGCCTGGATGAAATGGGTGGCCTTGTTCGCGCCGGCCGGATCGATCGGCCCGTTGTTCGTGACGATGCCGATGCGGTGTCCTTGCAGTTCGGCGTGGCCGCAGACGGTTTCGGGACCGTAGTCGGGCTGGAACTCGAGGAAGCGCGAACCGTCGACGATGCGCGCAACGATTTCGCGCATGTCGAAGGGCTCGCGGAAGTCGAGCGGAACTACTCCGGCCAGTTCGTCGGGGGCGTGCAGCGGTTCCTCGAAGCGCCGCGGCTGCGCGAAGCGCTCGTCGCCGAAGCCCAGTCGCCCGACCACTTCCCGGGCGATCCGGATCGCGTCGGCGTCGTCGTCGGCAAGGTAGTCGGCCAGTCCCGAGACCGTCGCGTGCATCTCGGCGCCGCCGAGTTCCTCGTCGGTAGCGATCTCCCCGGTGGCTGCCTGCAGCAGCGGCGGGCCGGCAAGGAAGGCCTTCGCGCGTCCGCGCACCATGACGACGTAATCGGACAGGCCCGGCAGGTAGGCGCCGCCCGCGGTGGACGAGCCGTGCACGATTGCGACGACCGGAATGCCTGCCGCCGAGAGCTGCGCCAGGTTGTGGAACAGGCGTCCGCCGTGCACGAAGTCCTCGACGCGATAGCGCAGCAGGTTCGCGCCGGCCGACTCGATGGATTGCACCAGCGGCAGGCGGTTCTCGAAGGCGATCTGCTGCGCGCGCAGGATCTTTTCGCCGCCCATGCTGGGAATCGCTCCGGCGTCGATGCCGGAGTCGTTGACGACGACGACGCAGCGTGTAGCCGCGACGAAGCCGATGCCGCACAGCACCCCCGCGCCGGGGATGCTGCGCTGGGCGTCGGCGTCGTCGAGCCGGTACCCCGCCATTGTCGAGAGTTCCAGCCAGGGGCTGCCGGGATCGAGGAGCCGGGCGAGCCGCTCGCGCGGCAGCAGTTGACCGCGTCGTTCGAAGAGCGGCGCCGCGCGCGCGGAGGCGTCGCGCGTGCGCTGTTCGAGCGCGCGCAACTCGGCGACGCGCTCGAGCATCGCGGCCCGGCGCGCCGCGAATTCCGCGCTGCCGGTATCGATTCCCGTGTCGAGAGGACGCATTCGCGCGGCAGCGTTCTTCAGGGCTCGTCGAGCACGCGCGGCCGGCTCGCGAGCGGGAACGCATCGAACGGGCGTGTCGCTTCGCTGTCGTGCTCCATCGGCTGTGCAGGCCAGGTGTGCCGCGCGTTGGGTACGCCGCCGTCGACCCGGATGCAACTGCCGGTGATGAAGGCCGCAGCCGGGGACAGCAGGAAGACGATCGCCGCGGAGACCTCGGCTTCGGTTCCCAGGCGCTGCAGCGGCACGATGCGACGCAGCCGGCGCAGTTGCGCGACGGTTTCCGGCGGATAGCGGTCCAGTCCGCTGGAAGCGATCCAGCCGGGGGCGACGGCGTTGACGCGCACGCCGCTTCGTGCCCATTCCACCGCGAGCGACTCGGTCAGGTTGAGCATTCCCGCTCGCGCCGCGCCCGAGTGCGACATCCCGGGCATTCCGCCCCACATGTCGGCGATCAGATTGACGATCGCCCCGCCGTGCTCATGCAGGAACTGGCGGTAGGCCTCGCGGGCGACGAGGAAGCCGCCGCCCAGGTTGGTTCGGACGACCGCGTCCCAGCCGTTGAGCGAGATGTTCTCGGCTGCCGCCGGGAACTGGCCGCCGGCATTGTTGACGACGCCGTCGAGCCTGCCGTGCTCGCGAAGCACGTCGCCGACGACGCGTTGCACCGAAGCCTCGTCGCGGATGTCGAGCGGATGGTGCGTGACGCGCGTGCCGCGGCTCCGCAGTTCGGCGGCCACCGCCTCGAGCTTGCCCAGGGTGCGTCCGGCGAGCGCGATCGATGCGCCGAGCGCCGCGAGTTCGTGCGCCGTGCAGCGGCCGATTCCCGATCCACCTCCGGTGACGAGCACGACGCGCCCTTCGAACAGGCCGGAACGGAATGCGCTGCGGTATTCGGAGGAGGGCATCGCGCGGGTGGTCGGGCAGAGCCCGTTAAGGTGCCCGGCGTCTCCGGTTGCGTCAAGCCGTTCGACGATGCGTGCGAGGCGGTTCGAGATCTGCGTGCCGAGCGTCGCAGCTGCGCGAACGGCTGCCTATAATCGCGTCGCGATGAACGGCGACGACCGAAGCATTCCCCTGTACGTCGATCTCGACGGTTGCCTGCTGCGCACCGATACGCTGTGGGAGTCCTTCGCCGCGGCGCTGCGCGCCAATCCCGTCGCCGGCCTGTTCGCGCTGTTCGCGTTGTCCCGAGGCCGCGCCGCACTGAAGCGAAGGCTCGCCGAGATCGGAAAGGCCGACGTCGCGTCGATGCCGCGAAACGAGCGCTTCGTCGGCTGGCTGCGCGCGCAGCGCGCCCGCGGGCGCCGGCTCGTGCTCGCCACCGCGGCCGATGTCGCACTCGCCGCGCAGGCCGCCCAAACGACGGGCGGGGTTCGCGACGACGCGCTGTTCGACGCGGTGCTGGCCAGCGACGGCCGACGCAACCTGAAGGGACCGCACAAGCTCGCCGCGATCCGCGAGCATGCCGGCGACACCCCCTTCGACTATTGCGGCAACGGGCCCGAGGACGTCGCGATCTTCGCACGCGCGCGCGGCGCGATCGTCGTCGGCGCTTCCCCGCGGGTGCTCGCCGCCGCACGCCGCGAATCGACGGTGCTCGAGGTATTCGACGCTCGCACGCCGTGGCCTGCACGCCTGCGCTCCTGGCTGCGCGCGATGCGCCCGCACCAGTGGCTGAAGAACCTGCTCGTTCTCGTTCCGCTGCTCGCGTCGTTTCGCGTCGGCGAACTGCCGGCCCTGGTCGCGGCAACGCTCGCCCTGGTCTCCTTCAGCCTGGCGGCCTCGAGCGGCTATCTGCTGAACGACCTGCTCGACCTGGCCGCCGATCGCCGCCATCCGCGCAAGCGCGCACGGCCCTTCGCAGCGGGCGAGCTGTCGGTGCGCAGCGGCTTCGCCGTCGCCGCGCTGCTTTTCGTATCGGCGATCGCGATCGCTTTCGCGGTCGGCAACGCTTTCGTCGGATGGGTGCTCGCGTACCTGGCGATGACCGGCGCCTATTCGGGCTTCGCCAAGCGCATCGCGCTGCTCGACGTCGCCGTGCTCGCCGGGCTCTACACGGTGCGCGTGCTCGCGGGGGGCGCGGCGATCGGCGTCGAGGTCTCGTTCTGGCTGCTCGCGTTCTCGCTGTTCCTGTTCTTCTCGCTGGCGCTGGTGAAGCGCTGCGCGGAGATCGTCGCGCAACTCGCGCGCGACGAAGCGACGGGCGCCGGGCGCGATTACCGGGTCGGCGACCTCGCCGTGCTGCAGGCGCTGGGCATCGGCGCATCGTTCGCCGCGCTCGTCGTGCTCGCGCTGTACGTGCAGACGCCGGAAGTCACCGAGCGCTACGCGTCGCCGCAACTGCTGTGGCTGATGCTCGTCGGGCTGCTGATCCTGCTCGGCCGCATGTGGCTGTCGACCGCACGCGGCGAGATGAACGACGATCCGCTCGTGTATGCGATCGAGGATCGTGCGAGCCGCTGGATCGTCGGCGCGCTGCTCGTGCTGTTCGCCGCTGCGGCGACGCTTCGCCTGCCGTTCTGAAGGGCAGCACGTCGTGTTCCTGCGCGTCAGCGCGAAGGCACTGCCTCCTGGCTGCGCGAAGTACGCGGC
Organism: Burkholderiales bacterium; assembly: GCA_003576795.1. GTDB lineage: Bacteria > Pseudomonadota > Gammaproteobacteria > Burkholderiales > Burkholderiaceae_E > Zeimonas. Next base: position 6,756 of record QEVN01000044.1, on the reverse strand, counting down.
TTCTTCATCCAGACGATCGGCTTGGCCACCGGAGGCAGCGGGACGATCCCTGCCTGCTCGAGCGTCTTCTCGAGTTCGCGCCCTTCGGGCTCGGCCAGCGCCGCGGCGATCGCGCCACGCAACTCCTGCGCGGCATCGGCGCCGGGCGGCGTGGAAGACTCCAGCGCCCGCACGACGAGCGTGTCGAAGATGCGCGCGAAGCTCGCGCGTCCGCGGCGATGCGTGTCGCCGTAGCCCTTGAGCACGTGCGGCACCTCGGCGAGCGCCGCGGCGAACACCGGCGACAGCGGCAGCATCTTCTCGAGCGCGGCCAGCCACCGCTCGATCGCTTCCTGTTCCTCGCGAAAGCGCAGCGACCCTCGGCGCATCCTTCGCATCTTCGCGAGCATGCGCAGCATCAGGAAGCCGCCGACGTGCGTGCTGGGCAGGTGCATGCCGCGGTTCAGCGTGTCGAGCCGGTTGTTCTTCACCGCCCAGTCGCGCAGCCGCTTGCCCAGTCCTCCGGGCAGCACCGACGCCACCTCGTCGACGCCGGGCTTGAAGTATTCGACGATGCGAACGATCTCGCCGTCGCGCGCGCGCGCTTCGCTGCGGATGCGCTCGACGCGGCTGCGCCGCGACTTCAGGTCGGCGACGCGGATGACGTCTTCGTAGCTCATCCACAGCGCCAGGTAGCGCGCCGCCTCGGCGAGCGCGCGCGCGACCATCGGCTGGCCCTGCGCATCGCCGGCGGCGGCGGCCAGGCGCTGCAGGCGATCGACGTACTGGCGCGCGTAGGCGGCGTCCTGGTAATCGAGCACGCGCACGACGCCGTGCGCGGCGTTCTCGCGCATCGCCGCGGGCAGCGTCGCCAGCAGCGGCGCCCACATCTCGGGCGCGGCGCGACCCGCGGGCTGGGCGGCGGCGAAGGCCTCGTGCGCCGCGCCGGTGGCGACCGCGTCGCAGGCGGCGCCGAAACCGGCCAGGCTCGTCGCCACGCCGACGCCGCCGGCGCGGATGATCCGCTCGCAGACCTCGCGCGACCACGGCAGCACGCCCGAACCGGCGAGCGCGCCGAACATCACGGCGCTGATCACCGTGCGGTGCTCGGCGGCGAGCGCCGCCATGTCGAGCGTCAGGTACTTCGCCGACAGCCGCCGGGCCGCGGCGTGCGCGAGCGACTCGTCGAAGCGGCCGTCGCCCATCTGCATCTTTTCCTGCGTGGTGTAGACGCGGCTCGACGACGAGATCAGCGTCGTGCGCTTCGGGTGCACGAAGCCGCGCTCGATGGTGCGCGCCGCCTCGAGCAGCTCGCTGGCGACGACGACGTCCACGCCGCCCGGCATCGGGCTCAACGCGAACACCGGCTGCGCGCCGTCGGGCGCCGGCGAGCGCATCATCTCGACGTAGTAGCTGGTGGAGCCGGTGCGCTGCGCGACGCCGGGCACAGAGGTGGCCTGCACCGGCAGCCCCTGGTCGAGCGCGCAGCCGACGATCCAGTCGTTCAGCACGCCGCCGCCTTCGCCGCCGAGCGCGGCGATCAGGATCGTCAGAGGTCGGTTCTCGTTCATCGGGTTCAGGCCGGTTGCAGAGGGCCGATGATCGCGCGGCGCAGTCGCGCCACGATGCGATCCCAGCGGCTGGGGTTCGAGACGATCTCGGCGCGCCAGAACGACGGGCACAGCGTGGCCGCGTGCGCGACCTCGCCGCACAGCCCGCAGCCGACGCAGTCGTTCGTCACGTGCGCGACCGGGTCCACCTTCAGCGGATCGGTGGGCGTCTTCACCGTGAGGGTCGGGCAGCCCGAGAGACGGATGCACGAGTGGTCGCCGGTGCAGGTGTCCTCGTCGACGCCGAAGCGCGTGCGCACGACGCGCTTGCCTTCGGCGAGCATCTTCGCGCGCAGCGGCTTGATGCGCCGCTGGCGCTCGAGCTGGCACTCGCCGTCGGCGATGATCACCTTCAGCCCGTCGTAGGACGAGGTGAGGGCCTCCTTCAGCGTCTGCCTGACCTTGCCGACCTTGTAGTTGTCGACGGTGCGCAGCCACTTCACGCCCATGCCCTTCAGCGTGCTCTCGATCGTCACCTCGGTGGGCGTGGCGCTCGTGCCTTCGGCGACGCGCCGCGCTTCCGACGTGGGCGTGGAGATGACCTCCTGCGTGCCGGTGGCCGACGTGTAGCCGTTCTTCATGATGACGAGCACGCCGTCGCCCCTGTTCAGCAGCGCCGACGACACGCCCGAGATCAGCCCGTTGTGCCAGAAGCCGCCGTCGCCCATGATCGCGATCGGCCGCGTCGCGAGGAAGTTCTTCACGCCCGCGCTGCTCGCCAGGCTCATCCCGTAGCCGAGGATCGAGTTGCCGAAGGAGAAGGGCGCGAAGGTGGCGAACGAATGGCAGCCGATGTCGGTGGAGACGTGCAGCTTGCCGATCTCCTGCTCGACCAGCTTCAGCGCGGAGAACACGGGCCGTTCGGGGCAGCCGGTGCAGAAGTTCGGCGGCCGTCCGGGCAGCAGTCCCTTGAACTCTTCGGTGGCCTGCTGGCGCAGCAGTTCGACCTCGCGCAGCAGTTCGTCGGCGCCGCCGCGCGGCAGCTCCGGCGCGTGCTGTGCGAGAAATCCCGACAGCCCCTTCAGGATCAGCTCGGCCGTGTATTCGCCGCCCATCGACAGCAGGTCCTTGCCGTGCAGCTTCGTCTGCAGGTCGGCGCGGCGCAGGATCGTGCTGATCTCCTGCTCGATGAAGTCGGGCTGGCCTTCCTCGACGAGCAGCACCGCGCGCTTGCCGGCGAAGAACTGCGTGACCTGCCCGGGAACGAGCGGATAGACGACGTTCAGGTTCAGGATCGGGATCTGCGTCCTGCCGTAGGCGTCGGCCAGGCCGAGCGTCTGCAGCGCGCGGATCAGGTTGTTGTACAGGCCGCCCTGCACGACGATGCCGAGCGAATCGTGCGGCCCGTCGAACAGCTCGTTGAGCCCCGCGTCGACGACGTAGCGGCGCGCCGCCGGCATGCGCACCTCGTGCTTGAGCTTCTCGTGCTGGAAGGTCACGGGCGGATGCGACAGCCGCGAGTAGTCGAAATTCGCCGGCTCCTTCTGCAGCTCGCGCGTGGAGATGCGCGGCTTGCGGTTGTCCTTGCAGACGAAGCTGCCGCGCACGTGGCAGGCGCGGATGCGCAGCTGCAGCATCACCGGCGTGTTCGACGCCTCCGACAGCTCGAAGCCGTGCTCGACCATCTTCACGATCGTCGGCAGGTTCGGCCGCGGGTCGAGCAGCCACATGCCCGACTTCATCGCGAAGGCGTGCGTGCGCTCCTGGATGACGCTCGCGCCTTCGCCGTAGTCTTCGCCGACGACGATCAGCGCCCCGCCCATCACGCCCGGCGACGCGAGGTTCGACAGCGCGTCGGAAGCCACGTTGGTGCCGACCACCGATTTCCAGGTGACGGCGCCGCGCACCGGGTACATGATCGAGGCGCCGAGCATCGCGGCGGCCGAGGCCTCGTTCGTGCACGCTTCCACGTGCACGCCGAGTTCGTCCATGTAGTCGCGCGCCTGCACCATGACGTCGAGCAGGTGCGAGACGGGCGCGCCCTGGTAGCCGCCGACGTAGGTGACGCCCGATTGCAGCAGCGCCTTGGTGACGGCGAGAATGCCTTCGCCGTGGAAGGTTTCGCCGTTGCCGAGCGAGAGCGAGCGGATCTCGTTGCTGAAGGAGACTTCCACGCGGAACTCCCGTGGTTCGAGGTTGTGCGAGAGACGGGGGGAGGCGCGCAGGGCCGCCGCGGCCGCCCTTGATCGTCCCTCAAGTTAAACGTAGGCTACTCATTCGTCAAATGGATTATCAGAATCCATCGAATTGACGAAATGAATGTGGAGGCGGATTCGATGGCGGCTGCCGCATCGTCGACGAGCGTCGCCGGCGATCTTCCATCGCCGAGGAGCGCCATCGATCCCCCATCGCCGAGGAGCGCGCTCGGCGATCCCCGCTTTTTCGCCCGCCTGGACCTGAACCTGTTGCGCGTCCTGGTGGCGATGGCGCGCTTCCGCTCGGTGACCGAAGCGGGGCGCCATCTGTCGCTGAGCCAGCCGGCCACCAGCAACGCGCTGGCGCGCCTGCGCGAAGCCTTCGACGATCCGCTCTTCGTGCGCGCCCCGGGCGCGCTGGCGCCGACGCCGCTGGCCGCGCGCGTCGCGCCGATCGTCGCGCGGCACCTCGAGGAACTCGAAGCGGCGCTCGGCGAACACCAGCCCTTCGATCCGGCGAGCAGCGCCACCGAATGGCGGCTGTCGCTGTCGGACCTCGGCGAAATCGTCTTCCTGTCGGCGATCGTCGAGGCGGTGCGCAGCGATGCGCCGCACACGCGCGTGACCAACGCCGCGGTGCCGGTCGAGCGCGTGGCCGACGCGCTGGCGCATCGCGAGATCGATCTCGCCGTGGGCATCATGGACCCGCGGCAGCGCGGGCTTCGCTCCACCGTGCTGTTTCGCGAGCGCTACGTCGCGCTCAGCCGTCGCGATTGCCCGCGTGCCTGGCGCACGCGGCGCGGTTTCGCCGATGCGCCGCTCGCCGTCGCGTCGCCCACGGCCACCTATCACGGCGAGATCGCCGAGCGCATCGAGCGTGTCCGGCTGCACAGCGGCATCGTCGTGCACGCCCGGCATTTCTCGACGATGCCCGACCTCGTGGCCCGCGGCAGGCTGGTGGCGATCGTTCCCGAGATGTTCGCGTCGATGGCGTGCGAGCGGCACGACCTGGCAATGTGGCCGATCCCGACTCCCACGCCGCGCTACGACGTCTGCATGGTCTGGCACGGCGCGCTCGACACCGATCCCGCGCAGCAGTGGCTGCGCGAGCGGGTGCTGCAGGCATTCGGACGATCGCGCCGCTGACCTGCGGCCTGGATTTACAGCGGTGCCCGGGTCGGCGACGATGCTTGCCGGGTTTTCCGATGCCGCCGGAGGCGATCCCATGGACGTCCCGAACAAGCTGATTCTCGACTACGCCCTCGAACACGGAGAGACGAAGGCCGAGCGCATCTACCTGACGCAGCCGGTCGGAGGCGACGGCGTGGTCGACTACACCTGGGGGCAGGTGATCGACCAGTCGCGGCGGATGGCTGCCTACTTGCGCAGCCGCGGCTTCGAGCCGGGCGCGCGCATCGCGGTGCTGTCGAAGAACTGCGCGCATTTCATCATGGCGGAACTGGCGATCTGGATGGCCGGCTACACCACCGTGGCGATCTTCCCCACCGAGACGGCGGACACCGTGCGCTTCGTGCTGGAGCACAGCGAAGCGAGCCTGCTGTTCGTCGGCAAGCTCGACGACTGGCCGCGACAGCGGCGCGGCGTGCCGGAGGGGTTGCCCTGCATCGCGCTGCCGCTCGCGCCGACCGCGGATTTCGACAACTGGGACGCGATCCTCGCCGCCGAGCAGCCGATCCCCGGCCGGCCGCAGCGCCGCGCCGACGACATCGCGATGATCCTCTACACGTCGGGGTCGACCGGAACGCCGAAGGGCGTGATGACGAGCTTCGCCGGCATCACCCGCGCGGCCGAAGGAATCGGGATGCACACCCGCGCGGTCGTCGGGAGGGACCTCGATCACCGGACGCTGTCCTACCTGCCGCTGGCCCACTGCTACGAGCGCTCCTGGGTCGAAGCCGCGTCGCTGATGAACGGGCGCAACCGCCTGTACTTCGTCGAGTCGCTCGACACCTTCCTGCGCGATCTGCGCCGCGCACGACCGACCACTTTCCTTTCCGTCCCGCGGTTGTGGGCGAAGTTCCAGCAGAGCGTTTTCGAGCAGATGCCGCCGGCGAAGCTCGACCGGCTGCTGCGCATTCCGGTGGTGCGCGGCGTCGTCGCCCGCAAGGTGCGCGAGGGCCTGGGTCTGGACCACGTGATCGTCGCCGGAAGCGGGGCGGCGCCGATTCCGCCGGATCTGATCGCCTGGTATCGCCGGATCGGGCTGCGGCTGCACGAGGGCTACGCGATGACCGAGGACGCGGCGTATTCGCACAGTTCCACCTCCGCCCGCAACGAGCCGGGCTACGTCGGCGTTGCTCTTCCGGGCGTGCAGGTGCGCATCAGCGACGAAGGAGAGATCCTGGTCCGGTCCCCGGCGCGGATGGTCGGCTATTACAAGCGGCCGGACCTCGACGCGCAGTCGTTCACCGAGGACGGGTTCTTCCGCACCGGCGACCTCGGCGAGCTGCGAGCGGACGGCCTGCTGAAGATCACCGGCCGCGCGAAGGAACTGTTCAAGATCGCCAAGGGGAAGTACGTCGCGCCCGCGCCGATCGAGAACCGCCTGAACGCCCACCCGATGGTCGAGCTGTCGCTCGTCGCCGGTGCCGGGCAGCCCGGTCCGTGCGCGATCGTGCAGCTCGACGAGAGCCTGCGTCCGCGACTCGCCGACCCGGCGCTGCGCATGCGCGTGCAGGGCGAGCTGGAGCGGCTGCTCGATGAGGTGAACGCACAGCTGCCCGATTACGAGCGGCTGCGCACGCTCGTCGTCGCAATCGAGCCCTGGTCGATCGAGAACGGCTTTCTCACGCCGACGATGAAGCTGCGCCGCGCCCGCATCGAAGCAGCCGTGCAGCCGCAGGTGGCGCAGTGGTACGAGAGCGGACGGAAGGTGCAGTGGGCGGACGGCGATGCCGCATCGACCGAGCGGCTGCGCGGCGGGGCGGTTTCCGCGTAGTTGGCGCCCCCGGCACGAATCGAACGTGCGACCCTCCCCTTAGGAGGGGGATGCTCTATCCACTGAGCTACGG
>QEVN01000043.1 GCA_003576795.1 Burkholderiales bacterium | reverse complement strand
CGCCGCGTTCTCCCAAGTGAGCTTGGTGAACGGGCGCGGCAGCTCCTGCAACCACGCGTTGTTCGCGAATGCGCCGTCGGCCACCGAAGCGTCGGCGACGAAGACCGCGACGAAGGAATCGGCGGCTTCGGCGGCCGGCGCCGGGGCGGTCGGCGCTTCGGGCGCGATCCGGTTCGCGGCGTCGCGCGAAAGAACGAGCCGCGGATACGCGCTCGACTCGAGCGTTCCCGCCCGCAGGCTGCGCCGCCACCAGGCGTCGAATTCCCCGGCCCCGCTCGATCCGCGCCAGGTCGCGCGAACGATCTCGCGCCCGTCGCGTTCCGCGGCGCCGGCGAGCACCGCGAGCAGCTCGTGCGCCGAGCGCGTGTCGTAGAGCGGCGCGATCGCCGGCTGCAGCACGGTGGCGCTGCCGTCGAAAGCGCGCGCATCGCTCCATTGCTCGTAGTCGTGCGAGCGCGGCAGATGCCAGACGCAGGCGTCGGAAGTCTCGTCGCGATACAGCGACAGGTGCGCGCTGAACTCGACGCGACGCAGCGCCTCCCGGAAACGCGATCGGGCCGGCGCGTCGTAGACCGGATTGCCGTCGAGGATCAGCAGCGTATCGACGTCGCCGCTGCGCATCGCATCGGCCAGATCCTCGATCGAGTCGGCCGGTTCATCGCCCTCGGGCGGCTCGATCCAGTCGACGCTCGTGCCGCCGGCGCCCAGCCGCAGGTTGAGCAGATGCGCGATCGCGTGCGTATTCGCCGACGCCTGCGGACCGGCGACGACGAGCGCCTGCGCTCCCGCCCGCTTCAGGCGGGCGGCCCAGCGCACGATGCGCGCGGTCGCGGCGTTCGACGCAGCGGAAGGCTCGGACGTCGCGAGATCGGGATACAGCTGCGCGGCCAGGCGCTGCGCGAGCGCGTCGATCTGCGCCGGCGCGAGCACGAGGCGCTCGTCGGCGCGCGCGCCGAACAGTCCGCGCGTCGTCTCGGCGCAGACGAGGCGCGCCAGATGCGCAGCGTCGTTCGCCCGCAGGTCGTCGGCCCGCCGGGTCGACCAGTCGATCGCATCGCGTACGCTCGCCGGCCCTTCGGAGAAGGGATCGGCGCCCAGCGACAGGACGAAGCGCGCGCGGTCGAAATGCGACACGCAACGCACGACGCGGCCGAAGGCGCGTCGCGCCCCCTCGTCGGCCGCGCGCACGTGCAGCGGATCGTGGCGATGCCATCGCGCGCGCGGAAAGCGCTCGAGCAGCAGGCCGATCTGGCGCCGCAGCGTGGGCGAGGTGAAGCGCGTGGTGAGCAGGCGCAGTCCCTCGCCGCGACTCGCGAGCAGCTGCGCCTCGCGCTCGCGCCATGCGGTGTCGAAGGCGCTCCAGCTCGTGGTCAGGCCACGCTGCACGACGGCCGGCGATCGGTCGGGATCCCACAACTGCAGCACCGAGGCCTGCGCGAAGACGTCGGTCGCGCCGCGGCTCGACGGGTGCGTCGGGTTGCCCTCGATCTTGATCGGGCGCCCCTGCTTCGTGCCGACCAGCACCCCGTGCGCGAAGCCGCTGCGCACGAAGGCGCTGGCGTAGTACACGGGCAAGGATGCGGTGCCGGCTTCCGGCATTCGTTCGTAGGGAACGATGCGCTCGTCGGGCACGCGCGTGCAGCCGGCGCCGGCCAGCGCGACCGACGCCGCCATCCGTTGCAGGACGCTGCGCCGGTCGGGCCTGTCGGGCGGCTTCGTCATCGCTCGTCAACGATGGCAAGTCGAGCAATCGGTCATGCGCCGACGGCTGTCGAGGGCGACCCCGTGCGCGGCTTCGCGCGCGGCGGCATGCGCCGCCCGCGCGGCCGGGGGATCGAGCATCTCGAAGACGCGATCCGGCGTGCGCAGCTGCGGCCGCGGATCGCGATGGCACTGCAGGCACCACTGCATCTGCAGCGCAGAGACCCGCCAGGTGAGCGGCATCTGGTCGACGCGGCCGTGGCACTGCTGGCAGGCGACCCCCTTGGCGACGTGGATCGAGTGGTCGAAGTAGACGAAGTCGGGCAGGTCGTGCACGCGCCGCCACGCGACCGGCCGTCCGCTGCGCGCGCTCTCGTGCAGCGGCGCCAGCATCGGCGCGTCGCGATACAGCTGCGAGTGGCAGGTGAGGCAGGTGCGCGTCGACGGCATGCCGGCGAAGGCGGCCGTCTCCACCTGCGCGTGGCAATAGCGGCAATCGATGCCGTCGTCGCCGACGTGGTGCTTGTGGCTGAACGGAATCGGTTGCGCGATCGCCTTGCCGATCAGCAGGTCGGCACGCGCACGCCACACCGCGAGCACGAGCAGCGCCAGCAGCGACAGCCCGATGGCGGCGACGACGAGCTTGACGACAAGCTCGACTCGGGGCGGGAAGAGCTGGACCATGATCGACTCGCCGGCGCCCCGGGCGGGGATGCGCCGACGAGCGAAGGCGACAGCAATCCGACGGCCTGTCGATCACGGCAGAAAGGGCGGCGGCGGAAAGGGCGGCGGTGGAAAACGCCGCGAGTGCCTGCGGCGTCAGGCGGGAAACGCCGCGATCGCCCGCAACGTCAGGCGGGCTCGCGCAGCGCCTCGATCGATACCGCGCAGTACTTGAAGCCCGGAATCTTGCCGAAGGGATCGAGTTGCGGATGGGTGAGCACGTTCGCCGCGGCCTCCGCGTACGCGAACGGAATGAACACGCAGCCGGGCGCGACGCCGTCGTCCTCGCGCACGAACAGCGCGATCTCCCCGCGACGCGAAGCGATGCGCGCGCGCATGCCGGGCTGCAGCCCCAGACGCGCGAGATCGGCCGGATGCATCGACGCGGTCGCTTCGGGCTCGATCGCGTCGAGCGCCTGCGCCCTTCGCGTCATCGCTCCGGTGTGCCAGTGCTCGAGCTGGCGTCCGGTGGTCAGCACGAAGGGGTAATCGGCATCGGGCGTTTCGGCCGGCATTCCGGGCGACGCGGGAACGAAGCGTCCGCGTCCGCTCGCCGTGGGGAAGCGCTCGCGGAACACGACGGGCTGGCCCGGATCGTCCGCGCTCGCGCACGGATAGGTGACGCTGCCTTCGCGCTCGAGCCGATCCCAGTCGATGCCGCGGATCGAGTCCATCGATTCGCGCATCTCCTCGAAGACCTCGCGCGGATGCGAGTAGCGCCAGTCGAGCCCGAGGCCGCGCGCCATCGCGACGAGGATGTCGAGGTCGGCCCGCGCCTGTGCGGGCGGCTCGACCGCCTTGCGCGCGAGCTGCACCATCCGGTCGGTGTTCGTGAAGCTGCCGGTCTTCTCGGGGAACGCGGAAGCGGGAAGGATCACGTCGGCCAGATACGCCGTCTCGGTCGGGAAGATGTCCTGCACGACGAGCAGGTCGAGCGCGGCGAGCGCCTGCCGCGCATGCTGCAGGTCGGGGTCGGACATCGCCGGGTTCTCGCCCATCACGTACAGGCCGCGGATGCGCCGCTCGGCGGCGGCCTTCAGGATCTCGACGACGGTCAGCCCGGGGCGGCGGTCGATGCGCGTGCCCCACAGCCGCTCGAAGCGTTCGGCGATGCGCTCGTCGTCCACGCGCCCGTAGTCGGGCAGCATCATCGGAATGAGGCCGACGTCCGAGGCGCCCTGCACGTTGTTCTGGCCGCGCAGCGGATGCAGGCCGGCGCCGGGACGGCCGATCTGGCCGGTGCACAGGGCCAGCGCGATCAGGCAACGCGCGTTGTCGGTGCCGTGCACGTGCTGCGACACGCCCATGCCCCACAGGATCATCGACGCACGGCTCGTCGCGTACTGCTGCGCGACCGCGCGGATGGTCGCCGCGTCGATGCCGCACAGCGGCGCCATGCGCTCGGGGCTGTAGGGCGCGAGGCGCTCGCGCAGCGCCTCGAAGTCGGCGGTGCGCGTCGCGATGAACTCGCGGTCGACGAAGCCGCCGTAGACGATCGCGTGCAGCATCGCGTCGAGCAGCGCGACGTCGGCGCCCGGCGTGAACTGCAGTACGGTGGACGCGTGCCGCGCGAGCTCGTTGCGCTTCGGATCGGCGACGACCAGCGTCGTTCCGCGGCGCGCCGCATTCTTGATCCAGCTGGCGGCGACCGGATGGTTCACCGTCGGGTTCGACCCGATGACGAGCACGAAATCGGCCTTCGCCACGTCGGACACCGGGTTCGATACCGCGCCCGAGCCGATGCCCTCGAGCAGCGCCGCCACCGACGAGGCGTGGCACAGCCGGGTGCAATGATCGACGTTGTTCGTTCCGAAGCCGGTGCGCACCAGCTTCTGGAACAGGTACGCCTCCTCGTTGCTGCCCTTGGCCGAACCGAAGCCGGCGAGCGCGTGCGCACCGATCTCGTCGCGGATGCGCGCCAGGCCGCCGGCGGCGATGGCCAGCGCTTCGTCCCACGTGGCCTCGCGGAACTGGTCGCGCCAGTCGGTGGGCAGGCGGCCGTACACGGGATCCTTCGCCGCGCCCTCGCGTCGCACCAGCGGCACGTCGAGCCGTTCGCGGCTGGCCGCGTAGTCGAAGCCGAAACGCCCTTTCACGCACAGACGGCCCTGGTTCGCCGGTCCGTTGCGGCCCTCGACGTAGCGGATGCGGTTGCCCGAGACGTGGAACGTGAGCTGGCAGCCCACGCCGCAGAACGGGCACAGCGAATCGACGCGACGCTCGGCCGCGCGCGGCGCGACGTCGCCCGGACGCAGCGGCGCGTCGACCTCGCCGAGCAGCCGCGGCATCAGCGCGCCGGTCGGGCACGCCTGCACGCATTCGCCGCAGCCGACGCAGGTGGAGGCACCCATCGGGTCGCCGAAATCGAAGACGATGCGCGCGGCGTCGCCGCGGCCGGCGTAGCCGATGACGTCGTTGGCCTGCTCCTCGCGGCAGGCGCGCACGCAGCGCGTGCACTGGATGCACGCGTCGAGCTGCACGGCGATCGCCGGGTGGCTGAAGTCGGCGCGCGGCTGCTCGCGCGCGGCGAAACGCGAGCGCGTGACGCCCAGTTCGCGCGCCCAGCGCGTCAGCTCGGAATCCTCGCGACGCGGCGCCGGCGGCGCATCGGCGAGCAGCAGCTCGACGACCATCCGCTGCGCAGCGCGCGCGCGATCGCTCGCGCTGCGCACCTTCATGCCCGCCGACGGCGCGCGGCAGCACGAGGGCGCAAGCACGCGCTCGCCGTCGATCTCGACGACGCATGCTCGGCAGTTGCCGTCGGGCCGATAGCCTTCGTATCGGCACAGCGTGGGGATCGTCGTGCCGTGACGGCGCGCCGCCTCCCAGATCGTCTCGCCGGCGCGCGCGTCGATCGTGCGGCCGTCGAGCTCGAACTCGATGGTCGCGCCGGCCGCTTCGCCGGACTTCGCGCGCCCGGGCTCGCGCGCGGCTTCGCGCACTGCTTCGATCAAGCGGCTCATCGCCCGCCCCTCATCGGCCCTGCACCTCGTGCGGAAACCAGCGCAGCACCGAGAGCATCGGGTTCGGCGCCGCCTGGCCCAGCCCGCAGATCGACGCGTCCATCATCGCGCCCGCCAGTTCGCCGAGCAGCGGCGCGTCCCACCGGGTCTCGCCCATTTGCCCGAGCGCCTTGGCCGTGCCCACGCGGCACGGCGTGCACTGGCCGCACGACTCGCTTCGGAAGAAGGCCATCAGGTTGCGCGCGGCGTCGGCCGCCGAATCGTGCTGCGACAGCACGACGATCGCCGCCGAGCCGATGAACGCGCCGTGCGGCTGCAGCGTGTCGAAGTCGAGCGGCTCGTCGGCGAGCGAGGCCGGCAGGAGGCCGCCCGAGGCGCCGCCGGGCAGCCAGGCGTACAGCTCGTGCCCCGGCGCCATGCCGCCGCAGTGCTCGTCGACGAGTTCGCGCAGGCTGATGCCCGCCGGCGCGAGCTTCACGCCCGGTTCGCGCACGCGGCCCGACACCGAGAAGGTGCGCAGCCCGCGCCGTCCGCGGCGCCCGTGCGAGGCGAACCACGCGGCGCCGCGCTCGAGGATCTCCGGCACCCAGTGCAGCGTCTCGACGTTGTGCACGAGCGTGGGTCGCCCGAAGAGGCCCCGCTCGGCCACGTAGGGCGGACGCAGCCGCGGCATTCCGCGCTTGCCCTCGATCGACTCGATCAGCGCGCTCTCCTCGCCGCAGATGTAGGCGCCGGCGCCGCGCCGCAGATGGATCGGCGGGAGCGCGGATACCGGCGGGTCGGCGCGCAGCGCGGCGATCTCGCGCTCGAGCAGCGCGCGCACGCCGGCGTATTCGTCGCGCAGATAGACGTAGCAGGCATCGCAGCCTACGACCGAGGCGGCGATCAGCATGCCTTCGAGCATCCGATGCGGCGCGCGCTCGAGGTAATGGCGATCCTTGAAGGTGCCCGGTTCGCCCTCGTCGGCGTTGAGGACGAGCAGGCGCGGGCCGGGGTGGGCTGCCACCGCGCGCCACTTGCGCGCGGCAGGGAAGCCCGCGCCGCCCAGGCCGCGCAGCGCCGAAGACTCCAGTTCGGCGAGCACGGCTTCGCGACGCGACGGTTCGACGAGCACGCGCGCGAGCTGCCGGTAGCCGCCGTTCGCGCGATAGCTCGCGTAGTCGCCGCAGCCGGGGATCGCGCCTTCGCGCGGATCGGGTAGGGGGCACCGGCGATCGCCGTCGGCGATCGCCGCCTCGACGCGCTCGACGCTCGCCTGCGCCACCGGACGCTGGCCGACCACCGCGACCGGCGCGTCGGCGCAGCGGCCTACGCAGGGCACCGGCTGCACGCGCACCTCGCGGCCCAGGCGCGCCGCGAGCGATTCGATCAACGCCCGCGAGCCGGCCATCTCGCAAGGCAGCGATTCGCAGACGCGAACGGTGAGCGCCGGCGGAGCCGTCTCGCCTTCGCGCACGACGTCGAAATGATGATAGAAGCTCGCGACCTCGAAGACCTCGGCCTGCGACAGCCGCATGCGCTCGGCGAGCGCGGCGAGCAGCGCGGCTGGCAGGTGCCCTTCGGCGTCCTGGATGCGATGCAGGTGCTCGATCAGCAGGTCGCGCCGCATCGGCGCGTCGCCGAACAGCGCGTCGATGCGCACACGCGCCTCGGGGTCTACCTGGCGACCCTTGCGCTGACCGACCGGGCGGCGGAACGAGACGGTTTCCATCGTCTACGAATGTACCAGCCGACGGGTCGTCGTGCCTCGCCGGCCGGGCGAACGCTGCGTTCCCGAACCGGGATCCGACGTGCGCGCTCGAACTCCGGACCGCGGTCAGCGCGGACCTTCGGCGAGATACGCGCGCGCCAGCCGTTTCGCTTCGGGCGTCGACAACCAGGAATCGATGCCGGCCTCGAGCCACGCGAAGTGCTCGGCCGGCGTCATGCCGAAGCGCCGGGAATCGATCCGCGTGCCCGGCGGCGTGAAACGCCACAGCCGATCCGCGTCCCGGACCAGCTCGTCGTTTCGCGACAGCGCGTTCGGCCGGGTGTCGTGTCCGTCGACGATGGCCGCCACCTCCTCACGCGTAGCAGCGTCGACACCGAGCTCCAGGAGAATGGCCGCGGCGATGCGCGCGCCCTCCGTCTCGTGCAGGCGCTGGAGCGCCGGGTTCGACATGCGCGGTCCGAAAGCCGTCGAGTGCGAACTTTCCGGAACCGCGCTCCAGCCCACGTCGTGGAGGAGGACGGCGGGCAACACCACGCGGTCGTCCGCATCGGGGTAATGGGGCAGCAGCAGTTTCGCCTGCTGGTACGCGACGAGCGTATGGATGTCGTTGCAACGCGTATGCAGATACGGAAGCGCCCGCTGGTAGAGGGCGCGATGCCGCTCGTCCACCGTGCGGTCCGCGCAAGCGTCTTTCGCCTGGAACTCGCAGCCGGCGTCTTCCCGGTGCATCGGGCTCACCGTGCCGGCGTCACTGCCGGAACGCGTGCCGGCCGGGCCTCAGAGCGCCACATCCACCGTCTCTCCATGCTCCGGCACGCGCGCCGGCCAGCCCAGCTCGTCGACGATGCGATGGCGCAGCCGGTCGGCCGCCTCGGGTTCGCCGTGCACGACGTAGACCTGTTGCGGCGGGCGATGCAGCCGCCGCATCCAGTCGAGCAGTTCGTCGGCATCGGCGTGCGCCGAGAAGCCGTCGAGTTGCGTCACCGACGCGTTCACCGGATGCCATTCGCCGTGGATCTTCACCTCGCGCGCGCCGCTCACCAGGTGCGCGCCGCGCGTGCCGCCCGCCTGGAAACCCGCGAAGACGACGTGATTGGCCGGATCGGGGAGCAGGCGCTTCAGGTGATGCAGCACGCGCCCGCCGGTGGCCATGCCGCTGGCCGAGATCAGGATCGACGGCACGTGCAGTTGCGCGAGGCGCTTGGACTCCTCGGGCGTGTTCACGAAGCGGGCGCCGCGATAGATCGCCTCGCACTCGGCATCGCTCAGCCGATGATCGCCGTTGAAGCGCCGGTACAGGCGCGTGGCGTCGATCGCCATCGGGCTGTCGAGATAGACCGGCAGCGCCGGGATCGATCCGGCCTCGCGCAGCCGATGCAAGGCGACGAGCAGCGATTGCGCGCGGCCCACCGCGAAGGACGGAATCAGCACCGTGCCGCCGCGTGCGGCCGTGTCGCGGATCACGCGGGCGAGCTGCGCGAGCGCCTCGTCGATCGATGCGTGCCGGCGATCGCCGTAGGTGGACTCGATGAGCAGCGTGTCGGCGAATTCCGGCACCTGCGGCGCGCGCATGACGAAGTCTTCGTCGCGCCCGATGTCGCCGCTGAAGACGAGCGTGCGGCCGTCGCGCTGCAGGACGACGCTGGCCGCGCCCAGCAGGTGCCCGGCGGGAACGAAACGCGCGCGGATGCCGCCGGGGAGATCGAAGGGCGCACCGAAGCGCTGCACGCGAAAGCGCGCGAGCGCCCGCTCGGCGTCGGCGCTCTCGTACAGGGGCAACGCCGGCCTGTGCTTCGAGAAGCCGTGCCGATTGGCGAACTCGGCCTCCTCCTCCTGCAGCCGCGCGCTGTCGCGCAACAGGATCTCGGCCAGCTCGCGCGTGCCCTCGGTAGCGTGGATCGGTCCGCGGAAGCCTTCGCGCACGAGCTTCGGCAGCCAGCCGGAGTGATCGAGATGCGCGTGCGTGAGCACCACCGCGTCGACAGCCGCGGGCGCCACCGGAAACGGCGCCCAGTTGCGCTCGCGCAGCTTCTTGAAGCCCTGGAACAGGCCGCAGTCGACGAGCAGCTTCGCTTCGCCGGTTTCGAGCAGGAAGCGCGAACCGGTGACGGTGTCGGCCGCGCCGAGGAAGGCGAGCTTCATGCGGCGCGCGCCGAAGGAATCACTGGAAGAACTCCTTGACGCGGTCCATCCAGTTCTTCGTCTGCGGGCTGTGCTTCGGATCCTTCAGCGAAGCGTCCAGCTCGCGCATCAGCTCCTTCTGCCGCTCGGTGAGCCGCACCGGCGTTTCGACGAGCACGTGCGCGTACAGATCGCCCGGATAGCTCGAACGAAGGCCCTTGATGCCCTTGCCGCGCAGCCGGAACTGCTTGCCGGTCTGCGTGCCCTCGGGCAGCTCGATCTCGGCGCCGCCGTCGAGCGTGGGGATCTCGACGACGCCGCCCAGCGCGGCAGTGGCCATCGACACCGGCACCTCGCAGTGCAGGTCGTCTGCGTCGCGCTTGAAGACGTCGTGCTCCTTCACGCGGATCTCGACGTAGAGATCGCCCGGAGGCCCGCCGTTGATCCCCGGCTCGCCGTTGCCGCTGGAGCGGATGCGCATGCCGTCGTCGATGCCGGCCGGGATCTTCACCTCGAGCGTCTTGCTCTTCTTCACGCGGCCGACGCCGTCGCAGGCGGCGCACGGATCGGGAATCACCTGGCCGCTGCCGCGGCAGGTGGGACAGGTCTGCTGGATCGAGAAGAAGCCCTGCTGCACGCGCACCGAACCCTGGCCGCCGCAGCTGTGGCAGGTCTTCGGCTTGGTGCCCGGCTTGGCGCCCGAGCCGTGGCAGGTGTCGCAGTTCTCCCAGCCCGGCACGCGGATCTCGGAGGTGTAGCCCGCCGCCGCCTGCTCGAGCGTGATCTCCATCGCGTAGCGCAGGTCGGCGCCGCGATAGACGTTGCTGCGCCCGCCCGCGCGCTGCCCGCCGAAGATGTCGCCGAAGATGTCGCCGAACACGTCGGCGAAGCCGCCGAAGCCCTGCGCGCCGGCGAAGCCGCCCGCGTTCGGATCCACGCCCGCATGCCCGAAGCGATCGTAGGCCTCCCGCTTGGCCGGGTCGGACAGCATCTCGTAGGCTTCCTTGGCCTCCTTGAAGCGCGCCTCGGCATCGCGACTGTCCGGGTTGCGGTCCGGGTGGTACTTCATCGCGAGCTTGCGATAGGCCTTCTTCAGCTCGTCGTCGGTGGCGGATTTGGAGACGCCGAGGATTTCGTAGTAGTCACGCTTCATTTGTTACAAGAGAAGGGAGAAGGGGAAGCGAGAAGGGGTCGGACCCATCGATCTCACTCACCGCTTCGATGCTCTTCCGCAGTTCCTCCGTGTCGTTCAAATGACCGGGTCGCTGAACCAGCTCACAGCTCGTTCAGCGACCCGCCGCCATGCCCTTCTCTTCCTGATCAGTCCCGCTTGACTTCCTTGAAGTCTGCATCCACCACGTCGTCGTCGGCTGCTGTGCGGCCCTGGCTCGCGCCGGCCTGCGGACCTTCTTCGCCGCCGGGCGCACCGCCCGCCTGGCCGCCGGGCTGCTGCTGCGCGTACATCAGTTCGCCGAGCTTCTGCGAGGCGGCCATCAGGGCCTGCGTCTTCGCCTCGATGTCGGCCTTGTCGTCGGACTTCAGCGACTCCTCGGCGGCCTTGATCGCGTCCTCGATCTTCGCCTTCTCGGAAGCGTCGATCTTCTCGCCGTGCTCGGCGAGCGATTTTCGCACCGAATGCACCATCGCGTCGGCCTGGTTGCGCACGTTCGTCAGCTCGACCCGTTGATGGTCCTCGGCGGCGTGCGACTCGGCGTCGCGCACCATCCGGTCGATCTCGGCCTCGGTGAGCCCCGAATTCGCCTTGATCGTGATCTTGTTCTCCTTGCCGGTGGCCTTGTCCTTGGCCGACACGTGCAGGATGCCGTTGGCGTCGATGTCGAAGGTGACCTCGATCTGCGGCGTTCCGCGCGCCGCCGGCGGAATGCCCTCGAGATTGAACTCGCCGAGCAGCTTGTTGCCCGCCGCGACCTCGCGCTCGCCCTGGTAGACCTTGATCGTCACCGCCGGCTGATTGTCGTCGGCCGTGGAGAACACCTGCGAGAACTTGGTCGGGATCGTGGTGTTCTTCTGGATCATCTTGGTCATCACGCCGCCCAGCGTCTCGATGCCCAGCGACAGCGGGGTGACGTCGAGCAGCAGCACGTCCTTGCGCTCGCCCGAGAGCACCGAGCCCTGGATGGCCGCGCCCACCGCCACCGCCTCGTCGGGGTTGACGTCCTTGCGCGCTTCCTTGCCGAAGAACTCGCGGACCTTGTCCTGCACCTTGGGCATGCGCGTCATGCCGCCGACGAGAATGACGTCGTCGACTTCGGAAGCCTTCAGCCCGGCGTCCTTCAGCGCGACGCGGCACGGCTCGATCGTGCGATCGATCAGCTCCTCGACCAGCGCCTCGAGCTTGGCGCGCGTGAGCTTCATGTTCAGGTGCTTCGGACCGCTGGCGTCGGCCGTGATGTACGGCAGGTTCAGGTCGGTCTGCTGGCTCGACGACAGCTCGATCTTCGCCTTCTCGGCGGCTTCCTTCAGCCGCTGCAGCGCGAGCACGTCCTTCGAGAGATCGACGCCCGCTTCCTTCCGGAACTCGGTGATGACGTAATCGATGATGCGCTGGTCGAAGTCTTCGCCGCCCAGGAAGGTGTCGCCGTTGGTGGAAAGCACCTCGAACTGCTTCTCGCCCTCGACGTCGGCCATCTCGATGATCGAGATGTCGAAGGTGCCGCCGCCCAGGTCGTAGACGGCCACTTTGCGATCCTTGCCGCCGCCCTTGTCGAGGCCGAAAGCGAGCGCGGCCGCCGTCGGCTCGTTGATGATGCGGCGCACTTCCAGCCCGGCGATGCGGCCGGCGTCCTTCGTGGCCTGGCGCTGGCTGTCGTTGAAATACGCGGGAACGGTGATCACCGCCTCGGTGACCGTCTCGCCCAGGTAGTCCTCGGCGGTCTTCTTCATCTTGCGCAGCACTTCCGCCGAGACCTGCGGCGGTGCGATCTTCTTGTCGCGCACCTGCACCCAGGCGTCGCCGTTGTCCGCGCGCACGATCTGGTAGGGCATCAGGTGGATGTCCTTCTGGACCTCCTTCTCTTCGAACTTGCGTCCGATCAGCCGCTTGATCGCGTACAGCGTGTTCTTCGGGTTGGTGACGGCCTGACGCTTGGCGGGCGCGCCCACCAGGATTTCGCCGTCTTCCATGTAGGCGACGATCGACGGCGTCGTGCGGGCGCCTTCCGAATTCTCGATCACCTTCGGCTTGTTGCCTTCCATGATGGCGACGCACGAATTCGTCGTGCCCAGGTCGATGCCGATGATCTTGGCCATTGTGATGTCCTCGATGAGAGAGATTGTTCGTTGACGTAGATGCGACTGCGCGGGGTCGAATTCAAGCGCCGGCGCGCAACGGCGCCGGCGCTTCTTCGTTTCAGTCCTGGACGACGGTGACGAGCGCCGGGCGCAGGACGCGGTCGGCGATCAGGTAGCCTTTCTGCAGCACGTGCGCGACATGCCCGGGCGCCACCGGCGGCTGGGTGCCGGAAGCGGGAACCGTGGAAATCGCCTGGTGCAGGTTCGGATCGAACTTCTGTCCCCGCGGATCGATCTCGACGAGGCGGTTCTTCTCGAAGGCGCTGGTCAGCAGCCGCAGCGTGGCGCTGACGCCTTCCTTCATGTTCTCGACGTCGGGCGCGTCGGCCGCCAGCGCCAGCTCCAGGCTGTCCTTCACCGGCAGCAGGCTTTCGGCGAAGGACTCGATGCCGAATTTCTGCGCGCGCGCGATCTCCTCCTGCGCACGCCGGCGCACGTTCTCGGTTTCGGCGACCGCCCGCAGGTAGCGTTCGTGCGTCTCGGCAAGCTTGCGTTCGGCTTCGGCGATGCGCCTTTCCGCGTCGCCGCCCGCTGCCGGCCCGGAGGCAGCCGCCTGGCGGTCCGCGGCTTCGGGGGCTGCGCCTTCGCCCTGGGCAGGCGAGGCGTTCGGTCGCGCATCGTCGCGCGACGGTTGCTGCGTCGGCAGATCGCCGTCGGTACGCGCAGGCGTGTCGGGTGTCACTCCAGGTTCTCCAGTGGACGGAATTCGTGCCGGCCGGGCGGGCCGCGGCTGGGGCAGCAGCAGCGGCGAAGCCGGCAAAAAGGCAATTTCGGGACGCCGTCAGGGATTTCAAGCCCCCGACGCACGCGTCGTAGCGCAACCGGGGTTTCGTTTCCCGCCCTCCCAGCGCGATCGTCGGGCTTTTCCGGGGCGCCGGCCGCCCCGCGCGTACGCTCGCAGCGTTCCCACCCCGGGACGCATCGACAGGAGTTTCGAATGGGCGTGTTGTCTTTCATCCGGGAAGCCGGCGAGAAGCTGTTCGGGCACGGCGCGGCGCAGGCTGCCACCGCCGGCGGCGCGAAGGCGGACGGCGCGGCCGGCGATGCCGGCGAAGCGAACCGCAAGGCCGCGCAGGCGATCATCGATTACATCCATGCGATGAAGCTCGACGCCGAGAACCTGAACGTCGAGTTCGACGGCGCGAACGAGACGGTGACCGTCTCCGGCGCGGTGGCCGACCAGGCCACGCGCGAGAAGATCGTGCTGTGCTGCGGCAACGTCGCCGGCGTGCAGAAGGTGGTCGACCGGATGACGGTGAAGAATCCGACGCCCGAGGCGAAGTTCCACACGGTGGTCAAGGGCGACACGCTGTCGAAGATCGCCAAGGAGCAGTACGGCGACGCCAACGCCTACATGCGGATCTTCGAGGCGAACAAGCCGATGCTGAAGGATCCGGACAAGATCTATCCGGGACAGGTGCTGCGCATCCCGCCGAAGGCCTGAAGCGCCACGCGCCTCTGCGCCCGAGACGCCACGCGCGCCTCTTCGCCTGAAGCGCCGCGCGCCGCTACGCCGGCGGCGCGCCCTCCGGTGCGCCCTTCGGCGTGCACCGGGTCGGCCAGCCCAGCAGGTTGCGCTCGACGAGCGAGGCGAGCGCCTCGACGAAGGGCGGGGAGTCGTTCAGCGCCGCGACGTAGGCGAAAGCGTCGCCGCCGGCGTCGAGGAACGACTTGCGCGCCTCGATCGAGATCTCCTCGAGCGTCTCGAGGCAGTCGGCGACGAAGCCGGGACAGACGACGTCGACGCTGCGCACCCCGCGGCGCGCGAGGTCCACCAGCGTGGGCGCCGTGTACGGCTGCAGCCACTCGGCCGGGCCGAAGCGCGACTGGAACGTGAGCATCCATTGGTCGTCGGCCAGGCCCAGGCGCTGCGCCAGGCGCTCGCCGGTGAGACGGCACTGACGCTCGTAGGGATCGCCGAGCGCGACGACCCGCCTGGGCACCCCGTGAAAGCTCATCAGCAGCCGCTCGCCGCGGCCCTCGCGCTCCCAGTGCGCGCGCACGCGGCGCGCGAGCGCTTCGACGTAGGCCTCGTCGTCGTGGAAATCGCGCACGAAGCGCAGCGCCGGCTGCGCCCGCCAGTCGCGCAATTCGCGGGCGATCGCATCGAAGACGGTCGCGCTGGTCGAGGCCGAGTATTGCGGATACATCGGCACGACGAGCAGGCGGTCCAGGCCGCGCGAGCGCATCTCGCGCAGCACCGAGGCGATCGACGGGGTGCCGTAGCGCATCGCGAAGGCGACTTCCACCGCGTGCCCGCGCTCGCCGAGCGCGCCGCGCAGCAGGCTCGCCTGCCGTTGCGTATGCACGAGCAGCGGCGAGCCTTCGTCGGTCCAGATCGCGGCGTATTTCCGCGCCGAGCGGGCGGGTCGAAGCGGCAGCACGAAGCCGTAGAGGATCGGCGTCCAGGCCAGGCGCGGGATCTCGACCACCCGGGGGTCGGCGAGGAACTCGCGCAGGTAGCGGCGCAGCGCAGGCGCCGTGGGCGCGTCGGGCGTGCCCAGTTGCACGAGCAGCACGCCCGTGGCCGCGCCGGAGCCGGGCGGGCGCTGCGCCGGAGATCGAAGGGCCACGCGCGGGCGCTTATCCGTTCTGGCTGAGCGCCGAGGACACCAGTTTCGCGGTGACGTCGACGATGGGGATGACGCGCTCGTAGGCCATGCGCGTGGGGCCGATGACGCCGAGCGTGCCGATGATGCGGCCGTCGGACTCGTAGGGCGCGACGACGACGCTGAGCTGGTCCATCGGCAGCAGGTCGGAGTCGCCGCCGATGAAGATCTGCACGCCGTCGGCGCGGCTGGACGCGTCGAGCAGCTGCAGCAGCCCCGTCTTGCGTTCGAAGAGGTCGAACAGGCGGCGCAGCCGCGCGGTGTCGTCGGTGAGGTC
>QEVN01000042.1 GCA_003576795.1 Burkholderiales bacterium | reverse complement strand
GCCGCCGCGCGGCCGAACTGGGCGTGGACCTCGACGCACTGGCGGCCGCCAGTGCGGGCGCGCCGATCAACGTCGCCGACGTCGAGCGCGCGGCAGCGGCCGCCGCGCCACCGGCCGCGACCATCCCGGCAGTTGCCCCCGGCACCGCTGCGCCCGCGGGCGCACCCGCAGCAGCAGCCGCGCCAGTGCCAGGCCCCGAGGCAGCGATGCGCGCCGCGATCGCGGCCGCGATGACGCGCTCCAAGCGCGAGATTCCCCATTACTACCTGGGCAGCGAGATCGAAGTCGAGCGCGCGCTGCAGTGGCTGGAAGACTTCAACGCGTCGCGCCCGCTCGCCGAACGCGTGCTGTTCGCGGCGCTCGCCTTGCGCGCGGTCGCACTCGCGCTGCGCGAAGTGCCCGACCTGAACGGCCAGTTCGTCGACGGACGCTTTCGCCGCTCGGAAGCAATTCACGTCGGCGTGGTCACTTCGCTGCGCGGCGGCGGCGTGGTCGTTCCGGCAGTGCACGACGCCGACCGGCTGACGCTGCCCGAACTGATGGCGTCGCTGCGCGACGTGGTCGCGCGCGCGCGCAGCGGCCGCCTGCGCAGCTCCGACCTCGCCGATTCGACGATCACGCTCACCAATCTCGGTGACCTGGGCGTCGAGACGGTCTACGGCGTGATCTACCCGCCGCAGGTCGCGCTGGTCGGGCTCGGCCGCGTGGTCTCGCGTGCCGCGGTACGCGACGGCGCGATCGTCGCGACGCGCGTGGTGCACGCGACCCTGTCGGGCGATCACCGCGTCACCGACGGCCTCTCCGGCGCGCGCTTCCTCGCCGCGCTGCGCGCGCGATTCGACGATCCGGAGGCCCCGTGAGCACGACGCCGCAGACCATCAGGCAGGCAGTGATCGACAGCGTCCAGGCGATCGCGCCCGAGGCCGATTTCGCCTCGCTCGACCCGCGCCGGCCGTTTCGCGAGGAACTCGATCTCGACTCGTTCGATTTCCTCAACGTGCTGATCGAGCTGCACGCGCGGCTCGGCGTGGAGATTCCCGAAGCCGACTACGGCAAGCTGGGCACGCTGGAGACGATGCTCGGCTATCTCGCCGCGCGGCTCGAATCGGCATGAGCGCGCTGCTCACCGACCTGTACCAGCTGACGATGCTGCAGGCCTACCTGCATCGCGGGATGGTCGAGCCCGCGGTGTTCGAGCTGTTCGTGCGCAAGCTGCCCGGACAGCGCAGTTTCCTGGTCGCGGCCGGACTCGAGCAGGCGCTCGACTTCCTCGAGACGCTCGCGTTCACCGACCGCGAAATCGACTGGCTGGCGCGCCAGGGGGGCTTCTCCGACGAATTGCTGGCGCGCCTGCGCGAGTTCCGCTTCACCGGCGACGTCGACGCGATGCCCGAGGGCACCGTGTTCTTCCCCGACGAACCGATCCTTCGCGTGACCGCGCCCTTGCCGCAGGCGCAGCTCGCCGAGAGCCGCCTGCTGAACATCGTCCACCTGCAGACGCTGATCGCCTCGAAGGCCGCGCGCATCGTCCTCGCGGGGCGCGGGCGCCAGCTGGTCGACTTCGGCATGCGCCGCGCCCACGGCGCCGAGGCCGCGCTGTTCGCGGCGCGGGCGTCCTGGCTGGCCGGCTTCGACGGCAGCGCGACCGCCGAGGCCGGCCTGCAGTACGGCATTCCGGTGTTCGGCACGATGGCGCACTCGTTCGTCCAGGCGCATCGCAGCGAGCGCGAGGCGTTCGAGAATTTCGCCCGCGCGCGGCCGGCGCGGCCGGTGATGCTGGTCGACACCTACGACACCGAGGCGGCGGTGGCCAGGGTGATCGAGCTCTATCCGGCGCTGGAGGCCGAGGGCATCCGGATCGCGGGCGTGCGGCTCGACAGCGGCGATCTCGCGGCTCACGCGAAAGCCACGCGCGCAATGTTCGACGCTGCGGGTCTGAGCCACATGATCGTCTTCGCCAGCGGCAACCTCGACGAGCACCGGATCGCCCGCCTGCTCGCCGACGAAGCACCGATCGACGGCTTCGGGGTCGGCACCGCGCTCGACACCTCGAGCGACGCGCCGACGATCGACGCGGTCTACAAGCTGCAGTCCTACGCGGGCGTGGCGCGGCGCAAGCGCTCCGAAGGCAAGGCGACCTGGCCCGGCATCAAGCAGGTCTGGCGGCGCTACGATGCGAACGGGTTTCTCGCCGGCGATCGCGTGGGGCTGGCCGACGAGCCTGCGTGGGGCGAGGCGCTGTTGCAGCCGTGCATGCGCGCCGGGCGCCGGCTGCCGACGATACCCACGCTGGACGAGGCGCGCGCGCATTGCCGCGCCCAGTTGGCACGCCTGCCCGAGGCGCTGCGCAGGCTCGAACCGGCGCCGGGCGCCTTTCCGGTCGAGATTTCCGCCCGGCTGCACGCACTGGCGCGCGAGGTGGATGCGGCCACCTCCTGAGAGCGCGTGAACGAACCTCCCACGCCCGCCATGCACGACGCCGCCAGCGACCGACGCGAAGACCCCGGCATCGAAGCACGGCTCGAATTCCTGATGTCGCGCGCCGCCCACGGCGCCGACCCGGCCAGCGCGCAACTGATCGAGACCCACATGTCCTGGGTAGTGGTGGCCGGCGAGCGCGTGCTGAAGATGAAGAAAGCGGTGCGCTACCCCTTCCTCGATTTCTCCACACCGCAACAGCGCGAGCGCAACTGCCGCGAGGAACTGCGGCTGAACCGTCGCCTCGCGCCGCAGGTCTACCTGGGGCTGCTCGCGCTGCAGTGGCACGAGGGTCGCTTCGCGCTGCTGCCCGAAGACCGCCTGCCCGCGCCCGGCGTCACGATCGACTGGCTGGTGCTGATGCGCCGCCTGCCGGAGCAGCGCATGCTCGACCAGGTGATCGCCGCCGGCACGCTGCGGCCCGAAGACATCGACGCGGTGATCGCGCTGCTGGCGCTCTTCTATCGCGACGCCGCGCGCACCGGTCTCGCGCCGGACGCCTACCTCGCGCGCTTTCGCCGCGAGCAGGCGATCAACCGCGCGCTGCTGCTGCAGCCGCGCTTTGCCTCGCTCGACGCAGGCGCACCGCTCGACCGGCTCGACGCGGCGATCGAAGCGCGCGCGCCGCTGCTGCGCGAGCGCGTGCTGGGCGGCCACGTCGTCGACGGTCACGGCGACCTGCGGCCCGAACACGTCTGCCTGAACGATCCTCCGGTCGTCATCGACTGCCTGGAGTTCAGCGCGGAACTGCGCCAGGTCGATCCGTTCGACGAACTGGCCTATCTCGGACTCGAATGCGCGGTCATCGGTGCGCCCTGGGTTGCCCGGCGGCTGATCGAGGGTGCAGCCGCGGCGCTCGGCGGTCGCCCGGCCGATGAGCTGATCCAGCTCTACACGGCGAACCGGGCGGTGCTGCGTGCGCGGCTGGCCGTCGCGCACCTGCTCGACGCGCAGCCGCGCACGCCCGAGCGGTGGATTCCGCAGGGCGAACGCTACCTCGCGCAGGCGAGGTCGGCGCTCGATGCGCTCGATCGCGGGTAGCTGGCTCCGTCAGCCGGGCGGGTGCAGCCGTCGGATCGCCTGCGCGAACAGCGGCGCGCACGAGACGATGCCGAGCTTCGCCCGCACCGGCGCGTCGGACGGCAGCCGGAACGGTGGAACGCTGTCGGTCACCAGCAGGCGCGCGATCGCTTCGTCCGCCAGCACGTCGGCGGCCTCGCCCACGAACAGGCCGTGACCGGCGCAGGCCACGACCGACGCCGCACCGGCCCCGCGCAGCGCGAGCGCCGCCTGGCGCATCGTCTCGCCGCTGCCGATCAGGTCGTCGAGCAGCAGCACGGTGGCGCCGCCGACATCGCCGGCGACCAGCCCGCGCGTGGTCATCACGCCGGCGCTGCGCCGCTTGTCGACCATCGCGAAGCCCACCGGCCTGCCCAGCTGCGCCTCCAGCGCTTCGCGCCACAGTTGCGCGCGCTTGACTCCGCCCGGATCGGGTGACGCGACTGCCAGCGGGCCGCCGGCGAGCTCGGCCGCCAGCGAACCGAACGCGCCGTGCGCGTCGAGGCTGAGCGCCGGAATCCGGAAGGCGTTCTCGAAGGCGGCGACGTTGTGCGCCTCGAGCACGATCAGCGCGTCGGTGCCGACCGCCTCGAACAACTGCGCGACGTAGCGCAGGCCGATCGGATCGAGCGGCTTCGTGCGGCGGTCCTTGCGCGCGTAGGCGAGGTACGGAACGACCGCGGTCACCCGTCGGGCACCGTGGTCGCGCAACGTGGCCACGAAGGCCAGCAGGCGCCACAGCTTGTCGTGCGGACTGTCGAGCGGACCGCCGTGCAGCCCGAGCACCACGCAGGCGTCGGCACCGCCGACCTCGACCAGCGGACGCAGCTTGCACTCGTCGTCGGGAAAGCGTCGCTCCTCGTGCGCGGCGATCTCCACGCCCAGTTCGCCCGCCAGCGCCGCTGCGAATCCGCTTCCCGGCTCGAGGGAAAACAGCATCACTTCGCATCTCCTTCAGTCGCCGCGCGCTCACCGGGCCGCGCCTGCTCGCCCCAGCGCATCCGGGCGAAGGCCTGCACGAACGCATCGAGGCGATCGGCGGGCATCGCGTCGATCCCGGCCGCGCGCTCGCGCCCGGCCCCGCCGAAGCGCCGGCACAACTCGTGCGCGCCGCCCGGCGCCTCGATCGGCGCGCGCACGCTCACCGCCAGCACGTCGCCGGCGCCGCGCCTGGCGACCGCGTGCGCACGACGCGGCGCGGCACTTGCCAGTTCGTTGGCCAGCGCGCCGATCACGCGCCGGCTCCACGGTGCGTCGGGCAGCAGGTAGACCGCGCCGCCGTCGTCCTCCCACCACGGCCCCCGCTTCATCGCCTCGGCGAGGTCTGCGCGGCGCAGCGCGTCGATCTCGCGCGCGACCGGCTCGCGCTCGAGGAACCCGAGCGGATCGCGGTATCGCACCATCAGGCCGTACAGCTGCGCCGGTGCGATGTGCACGTCGCGCTCGTCGTCGCCATAGGCGTTGTAGTTGATCGCCTCGCCGAGCCGGCGCAGGCGCTCGCAGTCGCCAGCGCCCAGGCCGATCTGCGCGGCGAGCCGCGCCGCGGGGCCGCGCAGGTTGTCGCCGAATGCGCCGACCACCGCCCATGCGCGGAACCGGCCATCCAGGCAGCGATCGACCAGGATGCTGGTGCACACGCCGCTGGCGGGATCGATGTGGGCCTCCAGCCCCGGGTGCGTGGGCACCTCGCCGGCCGCATGGTGGTCGAAATAGCGCACCCGCACCCCGCGATCGAGCAGGCGGATCAGCGCATCGCGGTTGCGCTGCATCGACAGGTCGCAGACGAGCACCTCGTCGCCGGCCCGCGCCGGCACGCGGCCTAACAACGCGATCTCGCGCTTGAGCCCGGTGACCAGCGTCGCGGCCGCCGGCTCGTGCAGGCGCCACTGCACGACCGAGCACAGCCCGTCGGCATCGCCGTTGCAGACGTCGAAGCGCCGTCCGCCGCCCCGGCTGGCCGCACTGGTGAGCGTCGAGTCCATCGCGACATTGTGCACTCTCAGGGCCTGTCGTCACCTCCATCTTCGCCTTCGTCCTGCCCGACACACCAGCGACTCGCCGGCGCGCACCGCCTCGACCGGCCTGCGAGCGTCCTCGGCTGCCTGGCGCAACTCGTCGCGCTCGACGTAGCGGGTTGCGGCCGGCCGGATGAACGGCACCTCCGGGCTTCAGCGGCAGCATCGCTGCCGCGCGCAGCGTGCGCGCCAGCGCACGCGCGGCTCGCCTGCGCCATCGCAGCGCGGGCACGCATGCGAGCGCCAGCACAACTCGGCGAGCAGCTCGCCGAGCACCGAGACGACGCGCGCCGGGACGTCGGGAACGCGGGTCACCACGACCTTGCTCCCTCGTTCGCCACTTGCAGCCCAACCATAGCCGCCCTGTCCCGCCCCGGCTTGCGATGAATCAACACGCGGGCGCACCGCAGCGGCGATGGTATGCAGACGAGGCACCACAGCGAAGGGAAACGCGCGCCGGTCATGCAGGAACACTGGGAACACTACGAACACGGCGCAGACATCGGCGTGCGCGGCATCGGCGCAACGATGGCCGGCGCCTTCGAGCAGGCTGCGCTGGCGCTGACGGCGGTCATCACCGACCCTTCCGGCGTGGCCGGCAACGAGGCGGTCGACATCGCCTGCGAGGCGCCTGATCCGGAGTTGCTGCTCGGCGAATGGCTGAACGCGCTCGTCTACGAGATGGCCGTGCGGCGAATGCTCTTCGGCCGCTACCAGGTCGAGATCGACGGAACGCGGCTGCGGGCACGGGCGTTCGGCGAACCGACCTCGGTCGAGCGGCACTGCCCGGCGGTCGAGGTCAAGGGCGCCACCTACACCAGCCTGCGCGTCGCACCCACCGCAGACGGAGGCTGGCTGGCGCAGACCGTGGTCGATGTCTAGAGGTTTCACGAAATGGACCTGAACCAGCTGATCCGGCGCGGACCCTGCGAATGGGAAGCACCGATGACGGGCGACATGCGCGTGCCGGCGATCGTCTTCGGCACCGAAACGCTGATTGCCGAGATGGACGACAAGGTGCTCGAACAGTCGAGCAACGTCGCGAAATTGCCGGGCATCGTGCGCGCGTCGTACGCGATGCCCGACGCGCACTGGGGCTACGGCTTTCCGATCGGCGGCGTCGCGGCGTTCGATCCCGAGCGCGGCGGCGTCGTCTCCGCGGGCGGCGTGGGCTTCGACGTCTCCTGCGGCGTGCGCTGCATGCACACCGGTTTGCGCGCCGAAGACATCCTCGCGGTGCAAGAGACGCTGGCCGACGCGCTGTTCGCGCGCATTCCGGCCGGTGTCGGCAGCACCGGGGCGATCCGCCTCGACACCGCGCAGATGGATGCGATGCTCGCGGGCGGGGCGAAGTGGGCGGTCGAGAACGGCTGGGGCGTGCCCGCGGATCTCGAACGCATCGAGGAGCGCGGTTGCATGCCGGGCGCCAGGCCCGAGATGGTGTCGGCACTGGCCAGGAAGCGCCAGCGCGACGAAATGGGAACGCTCGGCAGCGGCAACCACTACCTCGAGGTGCAACGCGTCGCCGAGATCTACGACGAGGCGATCGCCGCGGCGTTCGGACTGCGCGTCGGCGACGCGGTCGTGACGATCCACTGCGGCTCGCGCGGCCTGGGCCACCAGATCGGCACCGAGTTCCTGCGCAGGATGGCCACCGCAGCAAAGGGATACGGCATCGTGCTGCCCGATCGCGAACTGGCCTGCGCACCGATCCGCTCGGAGCTCGGCGAAATCTATCTGGGCGCAATGCGCTCGGCAATCAACTGCGCGCTCGCGAATCGCGAAATCCTCACCCACCTCACCCGCGAGGTGTTCGCCGACATCCTGCCGGCCGCGCGCCTGCCGCTGCTCTACGACGTCTCGCACAACACCTGCAAGGTCGAGACGCACCTGGTCGATGGCGAACCGCGTTCGCTCTTCGTGCATCGCAAGGGCGCCACCCGCGCGCTCGGTCCCGGTCATCCCGACCTCCCCGAGGCTTTGCGGCAGGCTGGCCAGCCGGTGCTGATCGGCGGCTCGATGGGCACCGGCTCGTACATCCTCGCGGGCACCGAGCGCTCCGAGTCGCTCGCCTTCTCCTCGGCCTGCCACGGAGCCGGCCGCGCGATGAGCCGTCAACAGGCGGCCCGTCGCTGGCGCGGACGCCAGGTGGTCGACGAACTGGCCGCGCGCGGCATCCTGATCCGCAGCCCGTCTTCGCGAGGCATCGCCGAAGAAGCGCCCGGAGCCTACAAGGACGTCGTCGAAGTGATCGATGCCACCGATGCAGCGGGCCTTGCGCGCAAGGTGGCGAAGGTCGAGCCGCTGATCTGCATCAAGGGATGAGCGCCGCGGCGGCCGACGAGTTCACGGTGTTCCTGGCCGGCGACGTGATGACCGGCCGCGGCATCGACCAGGCGCTCGCACAGCCCTCGTCGCCCGAGCTCTACGAGTCGTACGTGCGCGATGCGCGCGACTACCTGCGGCTCGCCGAGCGCACCAGCGGGCCCGTGCCGGTGCCGGTGCCGGCCGACTGGGTCTGGGGCGATGCGCTCGCGGAGCTCGACCGCGTCGCTCCTGCGCTGCGCATCGTCAACCTCGAGACCGCGATCACCACGCACGATCGTCCCTGGCCCCGCAAGGGTATCCACTACCGGATGCACCCGGCCAACCTCGACTGCCTCACCGCCGCCCGGCTCGATTGTTGCGTGCTCGCCAACAATCACGTAATCGACTGGGGCTACGACGGGCTCGCGCAGACCCTGGCCTCGCTGCAGCAGGCCGGCATCCGCACTGCGGGCGCCGGTGCCCGGCTCGACGAGGCCCATGCGCCCGCCGTGCTGCCGCTCGGCGACGGCCGGCGGTTGCTGGTGTTCGCGGTCGCCACCGGGAGCAGCGGCGTGCCGGCGGCCTGGGCCGCAACCGGGCACCGCGCCGGTGTGGCCCTGCTGCCGGCGCCCGGCCAGTCGGCCGCCGAACAGCTCGCCGCGCGGGTCGCCGCGCAGCGCCAGCCGGGCGATCGCGTGATCGTCTCGATCCACTGGGGCGGCAACTGGGGCACGCGCATTCCCCGCGGCCACCGCGCGTTCGCGCACCGGCTGATCGACCTGGGCGCGGCCGATCTCGTCCACGGTCATTCCTCGCACCACCCCCTGCCGGCCGAAGTGCATCGCGGCCGCCTGGTGCTCTACGGTTGCGGCGACCTGATCAACGACTACGAAGGCATCGGCACGCGTGGCGACCTGCGCTCGGACCTCGGCTGCCTGTACTTCGCGACGCTTGCGCGCAGCGACGGATCACTGCGCAGCCTGTGGATCGTTCCGCTGCAGATGCGCCGGCTGCGACTCGGCCCGCCCGACCCCGATGCACGCGACTGGCTGCACCAGTTGCTGAGCATCGGAGGACGCGGGTTCGGCACCAGTCTCGAAGAGCATCCCGAAGGCGGCTGGCGGCTGGCGTACGCGAGCCCGCGCTGAAGCGCGTTCGCGCTACGCGCGGCCCTGGGCGAGCCAGCGCGCGGCCAGTGCGCCGACGTCGACCGGCCCGCCGGTGTCGACTTCGATCGCCGCGGCCCGCTCGTCGTCGCGCAGCGGCTCGTGCCCCGCGAGCTGGCGCTCGAGGATCGCGAGATCGGCATCCGACGCGTCGGCGCCGCCGGCGCGTCGCGCGGCGACCCGCTCGCGCAACAGCGACGGTTCGGCGCGGCAATGCAGGATCGTGAACGGCACCCCGCGCGAGCGCGCCGCGTCGCGGAAGGCGTCGCGCTCGCGCGCGCGCAGGAAGGTGGCGTCGACGATCGTCGGATAGCCCGCATCGAGCGAGTGCATCGCCAGCGCGAGCAGCCGCTCGTAGGTGCGCTGTGTCGCGTCGGCTGCGTAGATGCCCTCTCCGGGCCCGGCCGATGCGTCGTGCAGCGCACCCAGCCCGAACAGGCGCTTGCGCTCCACGTCCGAGCGCAGGCGGATCGCGCCGACGCGCTCGAGCAGGCGCTGCGACAGGTGGCTCTTGCCCGAGCCCGACAACCCGTGCGTGACGAGCAGCCGCGGATCGTGCTCGCGCTCGAGACGCTGCGCCAGGCCGAGGTAGTCGGGTCCGCCCGGGTGATCTGCCGGGTGGGCACCCGGGCCGCGCGCCTGCGCCGCGCGGATCCGCGCGACCAGCGCACGCACCAGCGCGCGATAGACGAGGTAGTAGCGCAGCGCCGGCAGTCCGTCGTGCTCGCCGCTGGCCGCCAGCCAGGCGTCGAGGAAGCGGAACGCCAGGTCGGGCCGATCGTGCGCGAGCAGGTCCATCGCCAGGAACGCGATGTCGCTGCAGACGTCGATCCAGCGCAATCCCGGATCGAACTCGATGCAGTCGAAGGCGGTGATGTCGTCGCCCAGCGCCACCGCGTTGGCCAGGTGCAGGTCGCCGTGGCCCTCGCGAACGCGGCCGGCCGCCTTGCGGCGCTCGAAGAGCGGCCGCAACCGGCGCGCCCGGGCATCCAGCCGCTCGCGCAGCGCCGACAGCACCGCAGGCGCGACGAACGCAGCCAGGCCGTCGAGCACCTGCGTGGTGTCGGCCTCGATCCGCGCGGCGCTGCCGAACGGCGTGTCGGCCCCGGCCGCCGGGGCCTCGTCGTGAAAGTGCGCCAGCCGCCCGGCCAGCCGTTCGAGCTGCGCAGCATCGAGCCGCCCCGCCGCGAGGCGCTCGCTGAGCAGCGCGCCGGGCTCGAACTGGCGCATCTTCACCGCATATTCGATCGGCTCGCCCGCGCCCCCCAACTGCGGCGCGTCGACGCTTCCGAAGATGGGCACCACCTCCAGGTACAGCTGCGGCGCGAGTCGGCGGTTCAGTCGCAACTCCTCGTCGCAGTAGCGCTTGCGCGTGGCCAGGTCCTCGAAATCGAGGAAACCCAGGCGCACCGGCTTCTTGACCTTCCAGGCGAAGCGCCCATCGAGCAGCACCCACGAAATGTGCGTCTCGATCGCGGCTACCGGAGGATCGCCGGCGCGCTGCAACAGGCGCCGAAGCGCCTCGGCGAGGCGCCGGCAGCGAACTTCGGCGGAGTCGGAAGACGTCGGCGGCGGCATGGCCAGTTCCCGGTGACGGCCCATTCTCGCAGCGTCGCGGCCGATCTGTCTTGATATTTGATATCCCTCGAGCCGGCATGCGCGCGGCGGCACGCTAGAATTCGCGATCCGCAAACCGGGGAGACCACATGCGACAGGTGTTCAACTTCAGCGCGGGGCCGGCCACCCTGCCCGAAGAGGTGCTCGCGCAAGCCGCGGCCGAGATGCTCGACTGGCACGGCAGCGGCCAGTCGGTGATGGAGATGAGCCATCGCGGCAAGGAGTACATGAGCATCCACGAGCAGGCCGAGCGCGACCTGCGCGAGCTGATGGGCATTCCGGCGAACTACAAGGTGCTGTTCCTGCAGGGCGGCGCCACGCTGCAGTTCGCGATGGTGCCGATCAACCTGATGCGCGGCAAGACCGCCGACTACGTCCACACCGGCGAGTGGTCGAAGAAGGCGATCAAGGAGGCCAGGCTGTTCGGCGCGGTGAACGTCGCCGCCTCGGCGGAGGATCGCAGCTTCACCTACGTGCCCGCGCAGGCGACCTGGAAACGCTCGGCCGACGCGGCCTACCTGCATTACTGCGCCAACGAGACGATCGGCGGCGTCGAGGTCTTCCAGACCCCCGACACCGGCGACGTGCCGCTGGTGGCCGACGTCTCGTCGACCTTCCTGTCGCGGCCGATCGACGTCTCGAAGTTCGGCCTGATCTACGGCGGTGCGCAGAAGAACATCGGGCCGGCGGGCCTGACCATCGTGATCGTGCGCGACGACCTGCTCGGGCACGCGCCCAAGGGCACGCCCACCATGCTCGACTACAAGGTGCAGGCCGACGCCGACTCGATGCTCAACACCCCGCCGACCTGGGCGATCTACATCGCGGGGCTGGTGTTCCAGTGGCTCGAGCGCCAGGGCGGCCTGGCGGCGATCGAGCAGCGCAACATCGAGAAAGCCAAGGTGCTCTACGACTACCTCGACGCGACGCAGTTCTACCGCAACCCGGTCGAGCGCGCCGATCGGTCGCGGATGAACGTGCCGTTCACGCTGCGCGACCCGGCGCTCGACGAACCCTTCCTCGCCGGCGCGAAGGAGCGCCGGATGCTGCACCTGAAGGGGCACCGCTCGGTCGGCGGCATGCGCGCGTCGATCTACAACGCGATGCCGATCGAAGGCGTGCGCGCGCTGGTCGACTACATGCGCGAATTCGAAAAGCGCAACGGCTGAGGGCCCGCGATGCAAGGCCCGATCCGCGTCCTGGTCCTGAACCAGATTTCCCAGCACGGGCTCGATCGCCTGCCGGCCGAGCGCTACCTGGTCGGCAAGGAGGTCGCGCATCCCGACGCG
Source organism: Burkholderiales bacterium (assembly GCA_003576795.1). GTDB lineage: Bacteria > Pseudomonadota > Gammaproteobacteria > Burkholderiales > Burkholderiaceae_E > Zeimonas. Next base: position 3,624 of record QEVN01000042.1, on the reverse strand, counting down.
ATCCTGGTGCGTTCGGCCGACCTGCACTCGATGGACATTCCCTCCTCCGTGCGCGCGATCGGGCGCGCCGGCGCCGGCACCAACAACATCCCGGTGGCCGCGATGAGCGCGCGAGGCGTGCCGGTGTTCAACGCACCCGGCGCGAACGCCAACGCGGTCAAGGAACTCGTGATCGCCGGCATGCTGATGGCGGCGCGCAACATCCCGGCGGCGCTGCGCTTCGTGACCGCGCTCGATCCCGCGGCGCCCGACATGGATCACGCGGTCGAGAGCGGCAAGAAGGCCTTTGCCGGGTTCGAACTGGCCGGCCACACGCTGGGCGTGATCGGGCTCGGGCGCATCGGCTGCCTGGTCGCCGACGCGGCGATCCGGCTCGGCATGAACGTGATCGGCTACGACCCGGAGATCACCGTCGACGCCGCCTGGAGCCTGCCCTCGCAGGTGAAGAAGGCGCATTCGATCCCCGAGATCCTCAAGACCGCGCACTTCGTCACGCTGCACGTGCCGCTGGTGGCGGCCACCCGCCACCTGATCGGGGCGGCGACGCTTCCGCAGATGCGCCACGGCGCGGTGCTGCTGAACTTCTCGCGCGACGGCGTGGTCGACGAGCAGGCGGTGCTGGGCGCGCTCGAAGCCGGGCGACTGCGCCACTACGTCTGCGACTTCCCGAGCGCCGCGATCAACGGACACGCGCGCGCCACCGCGCTGCCGCACCTGGGCGCCTCGACCCGCGAAGCCGAGGACAACTGCGCGAAGATGGTCGTCGACCAGATGCGCGATTACTTCGAGAACGGCAACGTTCGCAACGCGGTCAATTTTCCCGACGCGGTCGCACCGCGCGAGTCGGGCTACCGCGTGGCGATCGCCAACGCCAACGTCCCGAACATGCTCGGGCAGATCTCCACCGCGATGGCACAGGCCGGCTTGAACATCGGCAACATGCTGAACAAGTCGCGCGGCGAGATGGCCTACACGCTCGTCGACGTCGACAGCCCGGTGCCCGAGAGCGCGATCGCGTCGATCGCCGCGATCGCCGGCGTGCTGGCCGTGCGCTACCTGCCGCAGCCGGCCTGAAACCCGGATCGCACCGGCGCGCTTCGCTACAATGAGCCCCCTGCCCCGCGCTCCCACCACCGGTTTCGGGGACGCGACCGCAATCGCAGCACACACCTGACCCAGAAGGAGCCCTCGATGGACCGCCGTTCCCTGCTGAAAGCCGGCGCTGCCGGTTCCGCCACGCTTGCCGCTCCCTTCCTCGTCACCCGCGCCGCGCACGCGGCGAACTACCGCGCCGAATACCGGGTATCCACCGTGGTCGGCACCGCGTTCCCCTGGGGCAAGGGCGCCCAGATCTGGATCGACCTGGTGCGCGAGCGCACGCAGGGCCGCATCAACATGAAGCTGTATCCCGGCGTGTCGCTGATCAACGGCGACCAGACGCGCGAGTTCTCCGCGATCCGCCAGGGCGTGATCGACCTCGCGGTGGGGTCCACGATCAACTGGTCGCCGCAGGTCAAGGAACTGAACCTGTTCTCGCTTCCGTTCCTGGCGCGCGACCACGCGGGACTCGACGCGCTCACGCGGGGCGAGGTCGGCAAGCGCATCCTGCAGATCGTGGAGAAAGCCGGCGTGGTGCCGCTGGCCTGGGGCGAGAACGGCTTCCGCGAGGTCACCAACTCCAAGCGCGAGATCCGCACCCCCGCCGACATGAAGGGGCTGAAGTTCCGCGTGGTCGGCTCGCCGATCTTCAACGACACCTTCACCGCGCTGGGCGCCAACCCCACGCAGATGAGCTGGGCCGACGCACAGCCGGCACTGGCGTCGGGCGCGGTCGAAGGCCAGGAGAACCCGCTGCACATCTTCACCGCGGCGAAGCTGCACACGCTGGCGCAGAAGTTCGTCACGCTCTGGGACTACGTCGCCGACCCGCTGATCTTCGTGGCCAACCGCGACGTCTGGAACGCCTGGACTCCGGCGGATCGCGACATCGTCCGCGCGGCGGCGATCGAAGCCGGCAAGCAGGAGATCGCGATCGCGCGCAAGGGCCTGAGCGGCAACGACATGTCGATGGTCAAGGAAGTCGAGGCGCTCGGCGTGAAGGTCACGAAGCTCACCGACGCCGAGAAGCAGGCTTTCGAGAAGGCGATCCGGCCGGTCTACGACAAGTGGACGAAGCAGATCGGCGCCGACCTCGTCAAGCGCGCCGAGGCCGCGGTCGCGGCGGGCCGGGGCGCCTGAGCGGCGCAGCCCGAGGAACCCACAGGCCGGGCTCGCCCGGCCTTTTTGTGTGCGGGCCGCACCGGCCCGCGCGCTTTCGACCCGACGCGCGATGCCCGATTCCGCACCGTCTTCCCCGGACTCCCCGACCGCAGCGCCGCAGGTTCCCGCGGGCGACGAAGGCCGCCGCCTGCCCGAAGACTGGGTCGGCGCGATCGTCATGGCGCTGCTCGCAGCGATCACCTTCGCCAACGTGATCGCGCGCTACTTCACCGACGAATCGTTCGCCTGGACCGAGGAGATCTCGATCGCACTGATGGTCGTGCTGACGATGGTCGCGGCAAGTGCGGCGGTCAGGCGTGACCGCCACATCCGCATCGAGGCGTTCTTCGAGTCGGGTTCGCCGCAGCGCCGGCGCCGGCTCGCGATCGTTTCGGCGCTGGCCACGACGCTGGCCTTCCTGCTGGTCTTCGGCCTGGGGCTGCGGCTGCTGCAGGACGACTACGTCTACGAGGTCACCTCGCCGGGCATCGGCGTGCCGCAGTGGTGGTACACGCTGTGGCTGCCGCTGCTGGCACTGCTGATCGCGGCCCGGGGCGCGCAGCGCCTGGTGCAGTTGCTGAAAGCGCGATGATCGGCGTCGCGATCTTCGTCGTCTTCGCGGTGCTGATGCTGGCCGGCGTGCCGATCGGCGTCGCGCTGATGCTGGCCGGCTCCCTCGGCATCGGGATGGCCGACCTCGGCTGGCTGTCGATCCCGAACAACTTCTATGCGGGCATCGCGAAGTACCCACTGCTCGCGCTGCCGATGTTCGTGCTGGTCGGCTCGATCTTCGATCGCTCCGGCGTCGCGCAGCGGCTGGTGAACTTCGCGCTGGCAATCGTCGGCCGCGGGCCCGGCATGCTGCCGATGGTGGCGATCGGCGTGGCGATGTTCCTGGGCGGCATCTCGGGCTCGGGTCCGGCCAACGCCGCGGCGGTGGGCGGCGTGATGCTCGCCGCGATGGCGCGCGCCGGCTATCCCCCCGCCTACTCGGCCAGCGTGATCGGCGCTGCAGCGGCCACCGACATCCTGATTCCGCCGTCGATCGCCTTCATCGTCTACTCGGTGATGGTGCCCGGAGCGTCGGTGCCCGCGCTGTTCGCCGCCGGCATGGTGCCGGGGGTGCTCGCAGGCCTCGCGCTGATCGTGCCCGCGGTCTGGATGGCGCGGCGCCATGGCTTCGGTGCCGGCGAGGGCGGACCGCGCCCGCCCTTCTTCCGCGCGCTGCGCGAAGCCAGCTGGGGGCTGTTCGCCCCGGTGCTGATTCTCGGCGGCATGCGCGCCGGCTGGTTCACGCCCACCGAAGCGGCGGTGGTCGCGGTGTTCTACGGCCTGTTCGTCGGCCTGTTCGTCTATCGCACGATC
>QEVN01000041.1 GCA_003576795.1 Burkholderiales bacterium | reverse complement strand
CCGGTGGCCGCGACGGCCGCGAAGCGCCTGGGCTCGACGATCAAGCCGTGGTCGGCCGCGCATCCGTACGCCAATCTCTACGGACCGAAGAATCCGGTGACGGCCACCGTGGTCGGCAACTACCGCGTCACCGAAGCCGACGCGTCGAGCGTCACCCACCACATCGTGCTCGACTTCGGTGCGATGCCCTTTCCGGTGCTCGAAGGCCAGTCGATCGGCATCGTCGCGCCCGGCGTGGACGCGCGCGGCAAGCCGCATCATCCGCGCCAGTATTCGGTGGCCAGCCCGCGCAACGGCGAGCGTCCCGGCTACAACAACGTCGCGCTCACGGTGAAGCGGGTCACCGTCGATCACCAGGGCAGGCCGGTGACCGGCGTGTGCTCGAACTACGTCTGCGACCTGAAGAAGGGCGACACGGTGCAGGTCACCGGTCCCTTCGGCGCGTCGTTCCTGATGCCGAATCATCCGCGCTCGAACCTGCTGATGATCTGCACCGGCACCGGCAGCGCGCCGATGCGCGCGATGACCGAATACCGGCGTCGGCTGCGCGCGAGCGGCAAGTTCGACAGCGGCAGGCTGATGCTCTTCTTCGGCGCGCGCACCGAGCAGGAACTGCCGTACTTCGGCCCGCTGATGAAGCTGCCGCGCGATTTCATCGACGTGAATCTCGCGTTCTCGCGCACGCCGGGCAAGCCGAAGCGCTACGTGCAGGACCTGCTGCGCGAACGCGCCGCCGACGTGCTCGAGCTGCTGAAGGACGAGAACACCTGCGTCTACGTGTGCGGACTGAAGAGCATGGAGGAAGGCGTCGTCGCCGCGCTGCGCGACGCGGCCGAGCAGGGCGGCGTGGCGTGGGATGCGCTCGCCGCGACGCTCGAGCGCGAGGGACGGCTGCATCTGGAGACGTACTGAGCCGTAGCGGGGAGAGACGTGGCGAGGGGCGCGAAGCGCCGACCGTTCACAGGTAGCTTCGCGCCCGTCCCTCGAGCCATGCCGAGTAGCCGAACAGCAGCGGCAGGATCGCCTCGATTCCCTCTTCGAACACGGTGAAGTAGCGATCGGTGAGCGGCGAGATCAGGATGCCGTAATCCTCGGCCAGCACCGCCGGCGCGCGATCGAACACCTTCGACACGAACAGCAGCACCATCGCGGCGAGCAGCCATCGGCCGGCGCGCGTGCGCCAGCCGCGCTCGACGAGCAGGTATCGGGCGCAGACGAAGAGCACGTAGAGCAGCAGCGCGACGATCGCGATGGCGACGATGCCCGCGACGAGCTTTTCGGCGAGCGGCGCGGCAACGTGCCGGTAGTACCCGGACTTGAAGATGCTGCCGGCGGTGAACGCCTTGTGCAGGTCGGCTTCGCGGGCGGCAAAGACGAGGTAGAGCAGCGCGAAGGCCCAGGTGCGGCGGCTGTGCGGACGCACGCTGGCCAGCACGACGACGGCGGCAAGCGGCCACAGGATCAATGACGCGATCTCCACCGGCCCCTGCTCGGAGAAGAACCGGTGGAAGCTCGCCGGGTCCAGCGCGAGCGGCAGCGTCAGCAGGGCGAGCGCGTAGAGCACGAGCGCCGCTGCGAGCGAGCGTCCGTCTCCGGTTGCGCGCGATCCGGCGGGTTCATGGCGATCATCGATAGATCAGCGTCGGCAGCCACGTGATGATCGGCGGCCAGTAGCTGGCCACCATCAGCGCCGCCACCGCGGCCGCGACGAAGGGCAGGATCGCGCGGCCCACCGCGCCGAGCGACAGCTTCGCGATCCCGCAGGCGACGAACAGGCAGATGCCCACCGGCGGGGTCAGCATGCCGATGGCGAGGTTCACCACCATCAGCACGCCGAAGTGCATCGGGTCCACGCCCATCAGCACGGTGAGCGGCGCGAGCACCGGCACGAGCAGGATCAGCGCCGCGGTGGTCTCGAGCACGCAGCCGACGATGAGCAGGCCCGCCATCACGAGCAGCAGCACGCCCCACGGCGGCAGCGCCATCGACGTGATCGCGCCCTGCACCAGCAGGGCCGTCTGCTGCATCGCGACCAGCCAGGTGAACACCTTCGCCATCGCGATGATGAACAGGATCGTCGCGGCGATCACCTGCGATTCGACGATCAGCCCCGGCAGCTGGCGCCAGGTGAGCTGCCGGTTCACGAAGATCGCCACCAGCAGCGCGTAGAACACGGCGAGCGCCGCCGCTTCGGTGACGGTGACGATGCCGCTGAGGATGCCGCCCAGCACGATGACCGGCGCACCGAGCGACCAGATCGCCTGGCGCAGCGACGAGAGCACGTAGCGCAGCGAGAACGGCCGGCGCGTGCCGTAGCCGTGGCGCAGCGCGTACCAGATCGCCACGCCCATGAACGACAGCCCGAACAGCACCCCGACCATCATTCCGCCGGCGAACAGTTCGGCGATCGACACGTTGGTGAGGAAGCCGAAGATGATCATCGGGATCGACGGCGGGATGATCACGCCGATCGCCCCGCCCGCGGCGACCAGCGCGGCGGAGAAGGCGGGCGGATAGCCCTGGCGGATCATCGCCGGAATCGCCACCGCGCCCAGCGCCGCGGTGTCGGCGGCGGCCGAGCCCGAGATCCCGGCGAAGAACATCGACGCGACGATCACCGCGCAGGCCAGCCCGCCCGGCGCCCAGCCGACCAGCGAGTCGGAGAAGTCGATCAGCTGCTGCGAGATGCCGCCGCGCTCCATGATCGATCCGGCGAGCATGAACAGCGGCACCGCGAGCAGGTCGAAGGAGTCGACCCCGGCGAAGAGCAGCTGGACGATCGTCTGGCCGAGCCCGGCGGTGTCGATCTCCGGCGGGAAGACGCCGGGCGCGAGGATCAGGCCGATCGCGGGCAGGCCGATCGCCAGCGCGATCGGCAGGCCGAGCGCGATCAGCAGGAACAGGCCGCCGAACAGCAGCGAGACGATCATCGGCTGTGCCGGTCCCGGGTTGCCGCCATGTCGGCCAGCACGTGCACGATGAAGACGAGCGATGCGAGCGGAATCACCGCGTACGGAATCGACATCGGGATCTGCAGCGACGCCGACGTGTGCTCGGCGGCCTTGATCGTGTAGCCCGCGCCGAACCAGGCGATGAGCGCGAAGCAGGCCAGCGTGAGCCACTGCAGCGCGAGCACGACCGCGCGCTGGAAGGCGGGGCCGAAGAAGTGCCCGATGCCCTGCAGTCCGATGAAGCTCGCGCGCTTGTAGGCGACCGTGCCGCCGAGGAAGGTGATCGCCACCAGCAGGTGGCGGCTCACCTCTTCGGACCAGCCGAGCGAGTATCCGGCGTAGCGGAACGCCACCTGCGCGAACAGGATCGCGCAGATCGCCACGCCGATCACCATCAGCAGCTTTTCCACTGCAGCGTTCAACGCGCCGCTGAGGCGCTGCACAGTGCTCATCGGCGCCGTCTCACCGCGGTCCCGGTTGCCGTCTCGGTGGCTGCTGCCGCAGTCGCTGCCTGCGCGACCGCCCTACTGCACTTCCGCGCGGATCCGCTCGACGAGCTTCTTCGTGTCGCCCGACAGCGAGTCGATCACCGGCTGCGTCGCCTTGCGGAAGGCCGCGAGGTCGGGGTTCTCGTCGACCTGCATGCCGGCCGCCTTCAGCTCGGCGAGCTGCTGGCGCTCGTTGTCGCGGATGTACTTGCGCCCTTCGAGCGCCGCGGTGTGCGCGCATTCGGTGACCGCCGCGCGCTGGTCGGCGGGAAGGCCGTCGACGAAGCGCTTGTTGGCGACGAACACGAGCGCCGAATACACGTGCCGCGTGAGCGACAGGTATTTCTGCCCCGCCTCGGGCAGCTTCGCGGCATGGATGACGGCGATCGGGTTCTCCTGGCCGTCGATGACGCCCTGCTGCAGCTGCGTGAAGATCGGCCAGGCCATCGGCGTGGGGTTCGCGCCGAGCGCGCGCCAGATCGCCAGGTGCGTGGGCGCCTCCATCGTGCGGATCTTCAGCCCCTTCAGGTCCGATGGATCCTTCACGTCGCGCTTCGAGTTGGTGACGTTGCGAAAGCCGTTGTCGAGGAAGGCGAGCGCGACGAAGCCGGATTTCTCGAATCGGCGCGCGAGATCCTGGCCGATCGGGCCGTCGAGCACCTTGTCGGCGGCTTCGTACGAGGGGAACAGGAACGGCATCTCGAGCGCCTTGATCTCGGGGACGAAGGCTTCGACCGGCCCGGTGGTGCTCACCGCCATCTGCGTCGTGCCCAGCTGGATCTGCTGCAGCACCTGCGTCTCGCTGCCGAGCACCGCCGAGTGATGGACGACGATGTCGATCTTGCCCGGAACGCGCTGGTCGACGCACTCCTTGAACCAGTTCGCCGCGCGCGTGTGCACGAAGCTCGGGTTCGTGACGATGCCGATGTTGATCTTCGTCTGCGCGTCGGCGCCGCCGGCGGCGACCAGGAACAGCGTGGCGAGGGCGGCAGCGATCGGTGCGCGCATGGCGAAGACTCCGGGGAATGAGAACGCGAAGGGTTTCAAGGATCCGGCGAAACGGGCCGGCTGTCAAAGGTCTTCTTGGAATAGATCTTCTTCGCCCTCCTCCCCGTCATCGTCCCTCGTACGCGCTCGCCGCCCGCAGCACCGTCATCTCGTCGAAGTGCCTGCCGACCAGCATCAGCCCGACCGGCTTGCCGTCGGTTTCGCCGCAGGGCACCGAGATCGCCGGGTGCCCGGTGAGATTGAAGGGCGAGGTGTTGGCGAGCATCGTCCAGCTGTGCGTGAGCACCTCGGCGAGCGATGCGCCGTCGGGCGGGATCGGCAGCGTCGGAAACGGCAGCGTCGGCATCAGCAGCAGGTCGAAGCGCGCGAGCGCCTCGTCGTATTCGCGGCGCAGCCGCCGGCGCAGGTTCTGCGTCTTCGCGTAATAGCGTCCGCCGCAGTCCTCGGCCAGGTAGCGTCCGAGCAGCATGCCGGCCTTGATCGTGTGCGGCAGCTCGTTTGCGCGTTCGCGCAGGTTGCCGAGCATCGCGCCGAGCGCCAGCGGGTACGCGCCGATGCCGTGGTGGCCGACGCCGGTGCCGCTGTACAGCGTCCGGTAGGTGCCTTCGTTGGCCAGCGCGCCCCACAGCGTGCTGCCGTGCAGATGCCAGGGGATCGCGATTTCCTCGACGACGGCGCCGAGCTTCTTCAGCGCGGGGAGCGCCGCGCGCACCGTCTCGTCGGTGCCCGGGTGCGATTCGGGCAGTCCGAAGGACTCGCGCACGACGCCGATGCGCAGGCCGGCGATGTCCCGGCCGAGCGCCTCGGTGTAGGGCGCGAGCTTCAGGTTGCGCTGGCGCCCGTCGATGCCGTCCTCGCCCGCCATCACTTCGAGCAGCAGCGCCACGCCCGCGACGTCGCGCGCCATCGGGCCGGCGTGGTCGATCGAGTAGTCGAGCCCCATGATCCCGGTGTAGGGCACGAGCCCGAAAGTGGGCTTCAGTCCGACGATGCCGGAGAAGGACGCCGGAATGCGCACCGAGCCCGCCTGGTCGGCTCCGGTGGCGAGGTCGACTTCGCCGGCCGCCAGCAGCGCCGCGCTGCCGGTGGTCGAGCCGCCGGGCGTGTGCCCCGGGTTGCGCGCGCTGATCACCGGACCGGTGGCGCTCGTCGCGCTGCCGCCGGAGAAGGAGAAGTACTCGCAGACCGACTTGCCGACGATGTGCCCGCCGGCATCGAGGATGCGCGTGACGATCGTCGCGTCGACGTCGGGCACGAAGCCTTCGAGCACCGACGCCCCGTTCATCATCGGCACACCGGCGATCATCGTGTTGTCCTTCACCGCGATGCGCTTGCCGGCGAGCTTGCCTTCCGGCGCCCCGCGGAGGTCGGTGCGCACGTACCAGGCGTTCAGCGGGTTGTCGGCGGGCTCGGGCCGATGGCCGGGCGTGCGCGGATATCTCACCGGCGGCTTCTCGTCGGGCAGGCGGTCGACGAGCCGGAAGCCGGGCACGAAGGCGCGGCAGAAGTCGAGGAACTCCTGCGCATATTCGGGCGTGACGTCCATTCCGAGTTCCGCGCCGAGGCGGCGGACGCGTTCGTTGCCGGGCAGTTCGAAGGACATGCGGGGGTCTCCGGAAGGGCGCGTCTGCGCGCGCATCCTCGTGGTTGGCGTTCGCATCGGGGGCCGTCGAAGGATAGCCGAAGGGCCGCGCGCGTCGGCCGCCGGCCGCGCATTTCCCTCGCAGGGTCGCGATCGCCGGCGCCGAAGCGGCCGCTACGGAGCACAATGTCTCCCCCCGATTCGCGCCGAGCGATCTACGCTACGCCCCTGCCCCGGAAGGAGACCCACTACATGCCCGGCCTGCTCCCCGACGTCGATCCCGACGGCCTGCTCGAATACTCGGTCGTCTACACCGATCGCGCGTTGAACCACATGTCGAAGAAGTTCCAGCGCGCGATGCGGGACATCTCGGCGACGCTGAAGGGGGTCTATGCCGCGCGCTCGGCGATCGTCGTTCCCGGCAGCGGCAGCTTCGGCATGGAGGCCGTCGCCCGCCAGTTCGCCACCGGACGCAAGTGCCTGGTGGTGCGCAACGGCTGGTTCAGCTATCGCTGGAGCCAGATCTTCGAGATGGGCGACATCCCTTCCTCGACGCTCGTCGAGAAGGCGCGCGCGGTGCGTCCCGGCGTGCAGGCGCCGTTCGCGCCGGCCGCGATCGACGAGGTGGTCGCGACGATCGCGCGCGAGCGGCCGGAGATCGTCTTCGCGCCGCACGTGGAGACCTCGTCGGGAATCCTGCTGCCCGACGACTACCTGCGCGCGCTGGGCGACGCCGTGCACGCGGTGGGCGGCCTGTTCGTGCTCGACTGCATCGCCTCGGGCGCGCTGTGGGTGGACATGCGCGCGCTGGGCGTCGACGTGCTGGTGAGCGCGCCGCAGAAGGGCTGGAGCGGTCCGGCCTGCTGCGCCCTCGTCGCGCTCGGCGAGCAGGCGCGCGAACGCATCGACAGCACGCGCAGCACGAGCTTCTCGTGCGACCTGCGCAAGTGGCTGCAGATCATGGAGACCTACGAGAACGGCGGGCACGCCTATCACGCGACGCTGCCCACCGACTCGCTGGTGCGCGTGCGCGACGCGATGCACGAGACGCAGCGCTTCGGTTTCGAGGCCGCGCGCCGGGCGCAGTCGCGCCTGGGCGAGGAAGTGCGGGCGATGCTCGCGCGCAAGGGCTATCCGAGCGTGGCCGCGCCGGGCTTCGAGGCGCCGGGAGTCGTCGTCTCGTATACCGAAGACGAGGCCGTCCAGTCGGGCCGCAAGCTGCTCGACGCGGGCCTTCAGATCGCCGCCGGCGTGCCGCTGGCGGTCGACGAGCCGGCCGACTTCCGCACCTTCCGCATCGGGCTCTTCGGCCTGGACAAGCTGGCGAACGTCGATCGGACGGTGAGCACGCTCGCGCAGGCTTTCGACCGGCTCTGACGCGCGAACGCACGAAGTCGGTTACTTCCACCCCGGAAGCAGCAGCGCGATCCGCGGGAACGCCGCGATCAGCGCGATCAGCGTGATCGTGCAGAAGACGTACGGCAGCGCGGCGCGCGCCACCGTGCCCAGCGTCGTTCCGCGCGGCGCCACGCCGAGCATCACGAACAGCAGCAGACCGAACGGCGGCGTCGTGAAGCCGATCTCGTAGGACAGCAGCAGCAGCATGCCGAACCACACGAGATCGAATCCGAGCGAGGTGGCGATCGGGATGAAGATCGGCAGCGTGATCAGCATCATCGACAGCTGGTCCATGAACATGCCGAGCACGAGGATGGCGGCGACCATCAGCGCGAGCAGCATCATCGGCGAGGCGCCGAACGAGAGCAGCCACTGCACGAATCCGCCGGACGCCCCCGAGAACGCGAGCACCTGCGCGAAGGTGGTCGATGCCGCGATGATGAGGAAGGTCATGCCGGTGACCTTCATCGCGTCGTCGAGCGAGCGCCAGATCAGCGCCCAGGAGAAGCGCCGGTACGCGACCATCAGGCCGGCGACGCCCAGGCAGCCGAGCGCGGCCGATTCGGTGGGCGAGGCGATGCCGAGGATGATCGTGCCGACGACGAGGAACACGATCACCGACATCGGCACGACGTTGACGAAGACGGCCGAGAGCTTCTCGCGCAGCGTGAACCGTTCCACGACGTATTGCGGCGCGGCGTCGGGATCGATGTGCGCCTGCGTGAAGATCAGCACGATGAACATCGCCGTCAGCAGCAGCCCCGGCAGGACGCCGGCGATCAGCAGCGCGCCGACGTCGATCTGCGCGAGCGAGCCGAGCAGCACGGCGAGCGCCGACGGCGGGATGATGACGGCGAGCGACCCCGCGCCGAGCACCGGGCCGTAGGCCATGTGCGTCTTGTAGCCGCGCCCGAGCATCGTCGGCACCATCGTCGAGCCCATCATCCCGGTGTTCGCCAGGCTCGAACCCGACAGCGACGCGAACACCGCGCCGGCGAGCACGGTGAGGTAGGCCAGGCGTGCGCGCAGGTTGCCGATGCACATGTCGATGGCGCGGAACACGTTCTCGCCGAGCCCCGAGCGGAAGAACAGGCTGCCCATGATCAGGAACAGCGGCATCGGCGTCAGCGCGTAGATCGAGACCGCGTCGCCGAAGTTCGACACCATCTGCGTGATCGCCGGCGATCCGCCCATGAACAGGAAGATGCAGACGATGTTGACGGCGAAGAAGGCGATCGCCACCGGCGTGCCGAGGCCCATCAGCGTCAGCAGCAGGCCGATCATGATCGCGAGCACGGCGTGCCACTGCATGCTCAGAAGCCCTCCACCTGGGCCGGATCGCCGTCGTAGAGGGAATCGAGGCCGAGCAGATAGCGCAGGAACTCGATCGACGACAGCCACAGGCCGATCACCATCGGCAGGTACACGACCCAGCTCGGCATGTCGAAGGTGCGTATCTCGTAGGCGCCCGAGCGCACGGCCTCGAGCAGGCTGCCGCAGGCGACCGCGCCCAGGTACAGGCAGATCGCCACGCAGATCGCGTATACGGCGCGCTCGACGAGCGCGCGCAGCGGCGCGGGCAGCGCCCTGCGCGCGAAGTCGGCGCAGACGTGCGCCTTGCCGCGCACCAGCGCCGGCATCGGCAGGAACGTGACGTAGACGAGCAGGTACTCGACGAACGAGGCGCTCCAGACCAGCGACTGCCCGAAGTTGCGCATCAGCACGTCGGCCGAAACGAGCAGCACGATCGCGCCGAGCAGGACCTGCGCGAGCCGCGCGAGTGCGTTGCCGATGCGCTGCGACCAGGCGAAGAGCCTCGTCAAACGCGCTCCTCTCGCAAGACCGTGACCGGGCGGTTCAGGCGAACTTCGCGCGCAGCTCGGCGATGCGCGACGGATCGCGCTTGGCCAGGCGCTCCCAGCTCACGCGCGAGGCCTTTTCGAGGTAGGCGGTGCGCGCGGCGCCCTGCAGCTCGATGACCTTCATGCCGGCGTCGATCATCTGCTGGCCCTGCTCGCGCGTGCCCGCGAGGTTTTCCTCGTAGCTCGCGCGCTCGTGCTCGATCGCCACGTCCTGCAGGAGCTTGCGCGCCTCGGGGCCCAGGCGTTCCCACGCGGTCCTGTTGACCATGATCAGCACGTCGGTCTGGAAGAAGCCCGGGTCGATGCGGTAGCGGGTGAACTTGTTCCAGCCGAAGTTCTGGTAGCCGAGCACGGTGTAGCAGTTCGCGTTGACCAGGCCGCGTTCGAGCGACGTATAGGCCTCGCCGGGCGGCTGGACGACCACGCCCGCGCCCAGGCTCTCGAGGAACTCGCGGTACAGCGCCGCGCTGCGGATCTTCAGCCGGGAGAAGTCGACGCCGCCGTCCGCGGTGCGCGCGGGCTCGTCGACGGTGAACACGTGGAAGCCGGCCCCGGCGTCGACGTGCGCGAGCACGTGCGCGTTCGCCTTCTTCGCGAAGATGCCGTCGATCAGCTCGAAGCCGCCGTTCTCGCGCAGCTCCCACGGCTTCTTCGAGGTGGCCGAGAACACCTCTCCCTCGGGAACGATGTTGAGCAGCGGCCCCGCCGGGCAATCGGCCATGTCGATGACGCCGTTCTTCAGCGCCTCGCCCAGCTGCGTGAAGGGGATGACCTCCGGGCCGCCGCGCACGCGGATCTGCACGATGCCCTTGCCGCGCTGGTTCACCTTCTCGACGTACTTCAGGAAGCTGCGCGCGTAGCTGACCTGCGCCGGCGTGAAGTGCACGGCGTTGATCGTCGCTTCCTGCGCCGCGGCGCGGCGGGCGAACGAGGCGAGCGGCAACGCGCTCGCGCCCGCGAGAACGGTGCGTCGGCTGAGGGCCATGTCCTGTCTCCTGGCTCGGGGGGCAGTGTCGGCGGGCACTTTCGAACCCCGCATCGTTCTCTCGAGCTGGCCGACAATGTATATTCTGTATTCAGAATACGCAAGCAGGAGCGCAGCGATTTGCCGCCGTCGAACACCGTCCATTCGATCCGCTCGCTCGGCCGTCCCGGCAGCCTCAGCGAGCGCATCTATGCAGATCTGCGCGCGCGGCTGCAGGAGAGCCGCGTGGGTCCGCACGAGCGGCTGATCGACCTCGACATCGCGAAGGCCTACGGCACCTCGCGCATGCCCGCCCGCGAGGCGCTGTTGCGGCTGGTGAACGAGGGCTACCTGCGGCGCACCACGCGCGGCTTCGTCGTGCCGACGCTCGACTCGGCCGACGTTCGTCACCTGTTCGAGGTGCGCCGGCTGCTCGAGCCCGAGGCGGCCGCCAGCGCGGTCGATGCGCTCGACGACGCCGCGCGTGCGGGGCTCGACAAGGCGCTCGCCCGCGCGCGAAAGGCGGCCGCCGGCCGCAGCGCCGAGGAGATGATCGCCGCCAACATCGACTTCCGCGCCGCCTGGATGTCGTGCGTGGCCAATCCGCGGCTGGTCGAAGCCGTGCTGCGTTTCGTCGACCACGCGCAGTTCGTCCGCCTGAAGACGCTGGTCGATCCGCAGGTGCAGCGCGTCGCGCTCGCCGGGCTCGAGGCGCTGCACGCGGCGTTCGTCGCGCGCGACCGCCGCGCGGTGCGCAGCTGCATGAAGGCCTACCTGGTCGCCGCCGAGCGCGCCTTCCACGACGCGACGAAGACGTGAACGCGGTGCCGCCCGATCGCGAACTGCTCTCGGGCACCGACGCGCTCGTCTCGCTGATGCTGTGCCAGCGCGCGCTGGATCGGGCCGCCGGCCTGGACACGGCCGGTTTCGTGTCGGGCTATCGCGGCTCGCCGCTGGGCGGCGTCGATCTCGCGATGTGGCGCAGGAGCGAGGCGCTCGAGCGCGATGCGATCCGCTTCGTGCCCGGCCTGAACGAGGAGCTCGCGGCCACCGCCGTCTGGGGAACGCAGCAGCTCGCGCGCTTCGGCCGGCCGCGCCGCGCCGGCGTGTTCGCGCTGTGGTACGGCAAGAACCCGGGGCTCGACCGCATCGGCGACGTGCTCAAGCACGCGAACATGGAAGGGACGGCGCCGCTGGGCGGCGTGCTCGCTGCCACCGGAGACGACCCGGCCGCGTCGTCGTCGACCATCGCGAACCAGGGCGAGCAGGCCTTCATCGCGGCGATGTCCCCGGTGCTGCATCCGTGCGACGTCGAGGACATGCTCGCGCTCGGGCTCGCGGGCTTCGCGATGTCGCGGTATTGCGGATTGTGGGTCGGCTTCAAGCTGGTGTCCGACGTCGTCGAGAGCACGCGCTCGATCGTTTCCCCGATTGCCCGCGCTTCCTGCGCCCCGTTCGCGATCCCCGCCGACTTCGCGATGCCGGCCGGCGGCCTGAACTGCCGCAGCCCCGATGATCGATGGTCGCAGGACGAGCGCACGCTGCGCTACCGGCTGCCGGCGGCGCAGGCCTTCGCCAGGGCCAACGGCCTGGACCGTACGGAGATTGCGCCGCAGGGGCGCAAGCGCATCGCTTTCGTCGCCGCCGGCAAGGCGTATCGCGACCTGCGCGAGGCCTTCGCGCTGCTCGGCCTCGAAGCCGACGAGCTCGCACGGCACGGCGTCGGCGCGCGACGCATCGCGCTCGCGTGGCCGATCGAGGAGCAGGACAACGCGGCGTTCCTGCGCGACTTCGCCGAGGTGGTCGTCGTCGAGGAGAAGCGCGCGGTGATCGAGCCGCAGCTCGTGCAGCTCGCATATCACTGGCCGGCGCAGCGGCGGCCGCGCTTCCAGGGAAAGCGCGGCCCCGACGGGCGGCCGGCGCTGCCGGAGCACGGCGAGCTCGAGCCGTCGATGCTCGCGCGCGTCGTCCTCGAGCGGCTCGCCGCCGAAGGCGTATTCCCCGCGCAGCGGATCGACGCAATGTCGGCGCGCCTCGCGGCGTGCTCCCCGCCGACCGCGCCCGCGCTCGAAGGCCCGATGCGCAAGCCGCATTTCTGCTCCGGCTGTCCGCACGCGCGTTCGACCCGGCTTCCCGAGGGTTCGCAGGCGATGGCCGGGATCGGCTGCCATTCGATGGCGATGTGGATGCCGGGTTCGCGCACCACGACGCTGTGCCAGATGGGCGGCGAAGGCGCGAACTGGATCGGCGCGTCGTCCTTCGTCGACGTTCCGCACATGTTCCAGAACCTCGGCGACGGCACCTACACGCATTCGGGCGTGCTGGCGATCCGCGCCGCCGTGGCGGCGAAGGTACCGATCACCTACAAGATCCTGGTGAACGAGGCGGTCGCGATGACCGGCGGCCAGCCGGTCGAGGGAGCGCCCGGCGCAGCGCGCATCGCGTGGCAGCTGCACGCCGAGGGCGTGGAGCGCATCGCGGTGCTCACCGGTCGCGGCGCCGCATTCGCCGGCGGCGCGAAGGACCTGCCGCCGGGCACCCGGCTCGGCGATCGCGACGATCTCGACGAGGTGATGCGGGCATTCCGCGAGCACCGGGGCGTGTCGGCGATCGTCTACGACCAGATCTGTGCGACCGAGAAGCGCCGGCTGCGCAGGCGCGGCGCGCGTTTCGCCGGCGAGCCGGTCGTGACGATCCACGAGCGCATCTGCGACGGATGCGGCGACTGCTCGGTGCAATCGCACTGCAGCGCCGTGCGGCACGTCGATACGCCCTTCGGAGCGAAGCGGCGCATCGACGAATCGTCGTGCAATACCGACCTGTCGTGCATGGACGGCTACTGCCCGAGCTTCGTCACGATCGAGAACGTCGAGGCCGTTTCGCGCGCGCGTACCGTGCCGCTGCCGCGCGCGCTGCTCGATGCATTGCCCGAGCCCCGGCGGGCCGCATGCGGCCCGCGTCCGTTCGGCATCGTGCTGGCCGGCGTGGGCGGATCGGGGCTCGTCACTGCCGGATCGGTGCTCGCGTCGGCGGCGCTTCGCGAAGGCCTCGCCGTCACGCAACTCGACAACACCGGCCTGGCGCGCAAGGGCGGCGAAGTCACGACGCACCTGCGCATCGCCGACGCGCAACGCATCGAAGGCGCTTCGAGGATTCCCGAGGGCGGCGCCGATCTGCTGATCGCCGGCGATCTCGCCTCGGCGGCCTCCCCCGGCGTCGTCGCACGACTGGCACCCGGGGCGCGAGCCGTGATCTCGAGCGAAGCACTGCCGATGCTCGAGCAGGCGCTCGATCCCGACGCGCCGCTGCCGGTGGCCGCCTGGCGCGCGCGGCTCGAACGACGTCTCGGGCGGGAAGCGGTCGCGACCGTCGACGCGCCGGCGATCGCCAGGCAGGCGCTCGGCGACACGCTGTACGCGAACATGATCGTGATCGGCGCGGCCGCACAGCACGGTCTCCTGCCGGTTTCCGTCGCGGCGGTCGAGCATGCGATCCGCGAGCGCGATATCGCGATCGAGCAGAACCTCGTCGCGTTCTCCTGGGGGCGGCTGGCGGCGGCGCAGCCGCAGCAGGTGGCAGCGATGCTGGACGATCCCGCGACGACCGGGCGCGGCCGCATCGACGAACTCGCCGACCCCGATGCGGCGGTCGCGTACTTCGCTGCCGAACTCGAGCGTTATCAGGATCGCCGCCTCGCCGATCGCTACCGCGGGCTGGTGCACGGCGTCGCGCGCGCTGCGCAGCGTGTCGGGGGCGACGAGGCCGGCCTGGCGCTCGCGGTTGCCCGCAACGCCTTCGATGCGTTCGCGATCAAGGACGAGTACGAGGTCGCTCGGCTGGCGAGCGACCCGCAGTACCTGTCGGACCTGCGGCAGCGCTACGGTGCCCGCGCGCGGCCGGTGTTCCATTTCGCGCCGGCCTGGCTGCCGCGTCGCGTGACGCGTGACGGCCGTCGGCGCAAGCTGCGCTTCGGCGCGTGGATCCTGGTCGTGCTGCGCGTGCTGGCCCGCATGCGCCGGCTGCGCGGCGGCATGCTCGATCCCTTCGCGTGGCAGTCCGAGCGAATCGCGCAGCGCCGCTTCACCCGCCTGTACTGCGAAGGACTCGAGCGCATCGCGGCGTCGCTCGATTCCGCGCGCGTCGCCGCGGCGCTCGAGTTCGCACGGCTGCCGGAGGGGGTGCGCGGCTATGGTCCGGTGCGCATGCCCCGCCTGCAGGCCGCGACGCAGGCGGCGCAACGGCTCCTGCACGACTTCGAGTCGCGTTCCGTATTACCGACGATGGAGAACGAGCGTTGAGATCCGGGCATGCCCTCGTCTTCACCTGCGAGCGCACGGCGGATGCGCCCCTGCCGGACGCCGAGCGCCTGTGCGGCGCGCTGCGCTCGCTGCATCCGCTCGAAGGTTGCAGCGGCTTCGACCTGTTCGTGCCGCATCCCGAACACGAGCGGCTGGCGCTGTTCGGCGACGGCGAACCGCCGTTCGTCATCGTCGAATGCCGTGGGGAGAATCCGCAGGCGCTCCGGCGATGGCTGGACGACTCCGCCTTGCGGGATGCGCTGCTGCAGGCCGGCGCACCCGGTGCGGATGCAACGGCCGAAGCGACGCGATGGCGCGCGGGCGTCTTCCGCGTCGAGCGCGAGCCGGTGCCGTCGCCGCGCGACGACGGTGCGGCGCCGCTTTCGCTGGTCGTGCACTACTACGGTCCGGTCGACGATCCGGCGCGCTTCGTCGCGCACTACGTGGCCAACCACCCGCCGATCCTCGCGCGGCTGCCGGCGGTGCGCGAGGTGCTCTGCTACGTGCCGACCGACGCCGTGCCGCGGATGCTTGCCGCCGATTCCACGGTGATCCGCAACGAGGTGCGCTTCGATTCGATGGATGCGCTTCTCGCCGCGCTTCGTTCGCCGGTGCTCGCCGACCTGCGCGCCGATGCGAAGACCTTCCCGCGTTTCGGCCGGTCGACGCACTATCCGATGCTGCGGCGCCGGCTCGTTCACGGCTTCTGACGGCGCGAGGCCCACAGCATCGCGAGGCCGGCTGCCGCCGGCAGCAGCGCGAACACGGCGAAGCCGAGGCTGTACGATCCGCCGGCCCGGATGACGCCGGCGAAGAGCACCGGTCCCGACATGCTGCCGGCGAAGGTGAGGAACTGCGAGGCGCCGGCCACGGTGGCAACGTCGGCGCGCTGCGCCGCGGTGCGGGCGAGCTCGGCGAAATACACGCCGTTCCACCCCATGCCGGTGGCCGCGCAGAAGACCGCCGCGGCGAATACCCACGCGTCGCCGGTAGACGGCCGCAGCAGCGCCAAGGCCAGCAGCGAGGCGGCCATCGCGATGCCGAGCCAGCCGAGCAGCGGACCGGCGTCGATCCAGCGATCGGCTGCGTAGCCGAGCGCGATGCGCGCGGCC
>QEVN01000040.1 GCA_003576795.1 Burkholderiales bacterium | reverse complement strand
CCGGTTCCGCTCGCAAAGCCTACCCTGAAACGCCCGTTCCTGCGCAGGCTTTCCGGTTTCGGGTGCGTCGCTTGCTCGGCGCGTTCCGATGCCGACCGATCCCGCCGCCGCGAGCGCTCCAACCCTTGCCGGCGACCGACCGCCCGTCGGCTTCGCTCCCGGGCCCGCGGCAGCTCCCGGCGAGCCGGTCGTCCTCGGGATCGAGCCCGTCGCCGAACCGCGGCTCGGAATGCGCCTCGCCGTGGGCTGCATGGCGGCCATCGCCGTCGTCGCCGCGTTGTGGGCCGGCAAGGCGCTGCTGATGCCCGTCGCCTTCGCCGTCCTGCTCACGCTGCTGCTGACGCCCGCAGTCGGATTCCTGGGGCGACGGGGGCTGCCATCCTGGCTGGGCGCCGCGGTGATGATGACGCTGGCGATCGGCGTGGTGGGCGTCGGCGTGCTGCAGTTGGCGAGCCCGGCCGAGCAGTGGCTGAACCCGCGATCACCCGAGTGGCGCAAGCTCGAGACGCAGCTGCGTGCGATCAAGCAGCCGCTGTCGAAGCTGCAGGGCGCGCAGGAGCGGGTCAGCGAAATCGCGGAGCCCGAGGGGAAGGTCAGGCCGCGCGAAGTGGTGGTGCAGAAGGGCGATCTCTTCACCACTTTCGGTGAGTTCCAGTCGATTGCCGTCGGCGCCGTGTCGACGATCGTCCTCGCCTATTTCCTGCTCGCCGCCGACGACCTCTTCCTGCGCAAGCTGATCCGCGTGCTGCCGACGATGCAGGACAAGCGCGTGGCCGTGGGCATCGCGCGAACGATCCAGAGCGAGATCGGCCGCTACTTCGCCACGGTGGCGATGAGCAACGCGGGGCTCGCCGTCGCGACGGCGCTCGCGATGGGCTACATCGGCATGCCGTCGCCGGCGTTCTGGGGAGCCGTCGTCGGCCTGCTGAATTTCATTCCGTACCTCGGCTCGGCGACCAGCCTCGTCCTGCTGACCGCCGCGGCAACCGTGAGCCTGGACGGATGGCAGATCGTGCAGGTGCCGCTGGCGTTTCTCGTGCTCACGACGATCGAGGGCCAGTTCGTGCAGCCGGTCCTGGTCGGCCGGCGCATGCAGCTGAACGTCGTCGTGACCTTCCTCGCCGTGATGTTCGGCGGCTGGCTGTGGGGCCTGGGCGGGTTGTTCATCGCCGTGCCCACGCTCGTGGTGCTGAAGATCTGTGCCGATCACATCGAGGCGCTCTCGACGATCGGCGAATTCATTTCCCGCGACTGACGCTCGCGGTCGAGATCCAGCGCAGCACTTCGTCGGGGTCGACCGGCTTGACCAGGTGCGCGTCGAAGCCCGCCTGCTGCGAGCTCTGGCGGTCGCTTTCCCGGCCGTAGCCGGTGACGGCGGCGAGCAGCAGCTGATCGCCGAAAGCGAGTGCTCGCGCACGTCGCGCGAGTTCCAGTCCGCCCACCGACGGCAGGTCGAGGTCGATCAGGGCCACGCTGGGACGCCAGTTCTCGATCGTCTGCCAGGCGTCGGCTCCGTCGTTGTCGGTTCGTACCTCGAAGCCCTCGGTCGACAGCACGATGGCGAGGCTCTCCGCCGCATCGGGGTGGTCGTCGACGATCAGTACGCGTATGGACTCGGCGGGCACGCGGCGCGGGAACCCGTAGAAGCAGGGATGGCCATTGTGCGCCAAAAAAAACCCCCGGGTGAGACCGGGGGGCGAAGTCCGTCGAAACGGACAGGGGAGGAGACATTCGCGGATGGTGCCCATGACTGGGCACTTTCCGAAAGCAAGTCCGATGCCCGCTGCGCAAGTACAATCGACCGAAGCGGGGCGTCCGGCGCCCGGTTTCACTCGCGAGGTACCTCGGCAAGATGGGCGAGCTCTGGCACCGGATCACCGAGCGCGCGATCGGCAAGACGCTTGCCGTGTTCGTGCTGCTGCTCGGCCTCGGTGCCGGCTTTCTCGTCCTGCGCAGCGAAGAGGCACGCGTCCGGGAAGAATACGACTCGCGCACGCTCGAGTACGCGAAGGCCATGGCCGGTCGCATCGAGCAGCGCCTCGTCGCCTACGACATGGCCCTGCGCGCCGGTGCATCGCTGTTCGCCGCCACGCAGGCGCCGACTCGCGCGCAGTGGCGCGCTTTCGTCGAGGCTTTCGATCTCGGCAGGTCGTATCCGGGGCTGCAGGGGATCGCCTTTGCCACGCTCGTGCAGCCCGAGGCGATCGCCGCGCTCGAGAGCCAGGTGCGTGCCGAAGGGCTGGACGGTTTCCGCGTGTGGCCTTCCGGGCCGCGGGTGGAATCGAGCGCGATTCTCTACATCGAGCCGATGAACGCGGCCAACGCGCGGGCCTTGGGCTTCGACATGCTCAGCAATCCCGATCGCCGCGAGGCCATGCACGCCAGCCGCGATTCGGGCGGGACGACGCTCTCGCGCGCCGTGGGCCTGGTGCAGGACGCGGGTCGCGAGCAGCGCCCCGGCGTATTGATGTATCGCGCGGTGTACGCCACGGGCGTCATTCCGGAGTCGGTCGTCGCGCGCCGGGCAGCGCTCCAGGGCTGGGTGTACGCGCCTTTGCGCCCGGCGGACCTGATGCGCAGCGTGCGAGGCGCGGACACGACCACGTTGGTGCGCCTGTACGACACGGCGAGCAGCGATCCGCGCTCGCTGCTCTACCAGGACGCCGATGCCGCCACCGTCGAGCGCGACTGGACCGGTGCGGTACGCGCGCCGGTCCAGGCGCTCGATCGCCGGTGGACGCTCGAGGTGATCCGCGTACCGGGCGGCGCGGCGGCGACTCCGCTTCCGGGACGGTCATGGGCGCTCCCGGCGGGCGTTTCGCTGCTGGGCCTGCTGCTGTTCGGCGTGTTGTGGTCGATGGCGACGACGCGCGATCGCGCGCATCGGCTGGCGGAGGAAATGACGGCGGCGCTGCGCCGTGCGAACGAGGAGCTGGACACGCGGGTGCGCGAGCGCACCGAGCAGCTGTCGGCGAGCAACCTGCATCTGCGCGAGGAGATCGTCGAGCGCCAGCGCGTCGAGCGCGAGCGCAGCGCCTCGCTCGAGCGGGAACGCGCACGTGCGGCGCAATTGCGTGCGCTCGCCGATGCGGGCCTGGCGATACCCGCGCTTCCCGACGACCAGGCCCGGCTCGAGCACCTGGCCGATCGCGCGCGGCAACTGGTGGGATGCCGTCATGCGCTGTTGCTGCGCGAGGGCGCGCTCGGCGCGCGGCGCATCGCCGTCTCGAGCGCCGACCCGATGAGCTTCGCGAACCGCCGCGCGCTGCTCGAGGCGAGCCGCTACTGGATGGTCGGCGGCGACGATCGGATCGCGCGCGTGCGCATCGAATCGGCCGCGGTGGATCCGCGTGCGTGGCCCGAAGGCTGCGGCGACGCGATGATCGTGCCGATCCGCATCGGCAGCCAGCCGCTGCTCGCGCGCCTCGTGCTGCTGCACGCGATCGACGCCGGCTTCGTCCCCGAGGACGAAGTGATCGTGCACCAGCTCGTGCTGCTCGTCACCGCCGCAATGGCGACGGCGGAAGCGGTCGAGCGCGAGCGCGCCGCGCGCATGGATGCGGAATCGGCGAATGCGAGCAAGGACGAATTCCTCGCGATCGTCTCGCACGAGCTGCGAACGCCGTTGCACGCGATACTCGGCTGGCTGCAGGTGCTCGAGCGCGGCTCCATGGCCGGGAACGCGAACGTCCAGCGTGCGGTGCAGGTGATCCGCCGCAATGCCGAGGCGCAGAGCCGGTTGATCGACGATCTGCTCGACCTCGCCCGCATCGAGCAGGGAAAGCTCGCGCTCGAGCTGCAGCGCGTGCGCCTGGATCGCGTCGTGCGCGATGCGGTCGAGTCGCAGCGCCAGGCGGCCGCCGCCGGCGGAGTGAGCATCGAGCTGCAAACCGATGGACCCGTCGAGGTGCTCGGCGACGCGATCCGCCTGCAGCAGGCCGTGTCGAACCTGCTCGTGAACGCGGTCAAGTTCTCGAAATCGGGCACGCGCGTATCGGTGCGCCTGCAACGCGACGGGCAGCGGCTCGTGCTGCGCGTGGACGACGAGGGCGACGGAATCGAACCCGAGCTGCTTCCGTACGTCTTCGATCGCTTCCGGCAGGGAGAATCGAGCGGGCGCAGCCGCCAGGCCGGTCTCGGGCTCGGGCTCGCGCTGGTCAAGCACATCGTCGAGGCGCACGGCGGCGAAGTCTCGGTGCACAGCGAAGGCAAGGACAAGGGAGCGTCCTTCACCGTGCATCTTCCCGCCTCTGCCGGACAAGCCATCGAGTCGCCGGCCTGGCTGGGCTTCTTCGACACGGTCGCGAGGTCCGACGTGCCGGCAACGACGAGCGGGAATGCCACGGACGATCGCGACGCGTTCGCCGGTTCGCCCGATGCGAAATGCCCGGCCACCGGCGAGGACGCCGGGCCGGGCACCGGGTAGAAGTTCGCTACGGGCGAACGACGATATCGTTCTTGATCGCCTGAACGCCCTTGACCTGGCGCGTCAGCGCCACGGCGCGATCCTTCTCGGCCTGCGACTTGGCGAAGCCGGTCAACTGCACCGTGCCGTTCAGCGTCTCGACGCCGATGCTGGTGGCGGCGACGGTGGGATCGGACGCGAACTTCGCTTTCACTTCCGTGGTGACGCGCGCGTCGTCGACGTACTCGCCCGCCGTCTGTTGACCGCGGGTGACCGAGCAGCCGGTCACGCCGATCATCGTTGCCGTGAGCAGTACGGCGCCAAGGGTTCTTGCATTCATGCGTGCCTCCGTGGGGGCGTGGAAAAAGCCGATCTGCGCCGGGAAATCGCGCAAGACGCTGCGCGGATGCTGACGACGGCGCTGCATTGCGCAGCGAGTGGGCAAGCAGCATGCCCGCGCGATGCGCGGTGGCACGCCGCCGCCGGTTTCGGGCACGCGAGTTGCGGCTCGGCAGGCACCGACGAAAGTCCGAACCAACCGGGGGTAGTCATGAACTGGGATCGAATCGAAGGCAACTGGAAGCAATTCCGCGGCAAGGCTCGCGAACAGTGGGGCAAGCTCACGGACGATCAGCTCGACGTGATTGCCGGCAAGCGTGATCAGCTCGCCGGGAAGCTGCAGGAGGCCTACGGCTACAGCAAGGACGAAGCCGATCGGCAGATCAAGGACTGGGAAACGCGCCTTCCTGACGACAGCGGGATGCAACGCGGTCGTCCGTCGTGACGCAGCAGCCCTGCGCAGGAGGACCTCATGCTCTATTACGCACTCGTCTTCTTCGTGATCGCCGTGATCGCCGCGGTGTTCGGCTTCGGCGGAATCGCCGCCGGTGCGGCGAGCATCGCGCAGATCCTGTTCTTCCTGTTCCTCATCGTGGCCGTGATCAGTCTCGTGCTGGGATTGATACGCGGCTCGCGATGAGAACCAGTCAAAGGAGAAAGGCCATGCATCGAATCGCACAAGCCGCCCTGGTGGCGTCGTCGCTCGCGCTGATGGCGGGCTGTTCCACCTGGGACAACATGTCGGGCGCCGAGAAGGGCACCGCGGTGGGCGCCGCGGTCGGCGGAGTGGCGGGTAACGCCGCGATCGGTGGACCTCTCGGTACGGCCGGCGGCGCCGTGGTCGGCGGCGTGGTCGGACACGAAGTCGGCAAGGACCGCGACCGCCGCTGATTCCCGCTATCGCGCATTTGCCCGCGCGGTCGCTCGCATCGCGCGCGCCTTCTCCCGATGCACGGGTGGGGCGCGCGCTTCGCGCCCGCGGCGCCTCGGCCGATTCCGTTCTCGTTTCGGCCTTCCCGGACAACCACGGAGGACACAGCATGAAACGATGGCTTCCGATCGTGGCGGCGGCATTCCTGCTCGCCGGCTGCGACAACTCGAACGACAAGCCGCCCGCGGCGCCGCAGGCGGGCAGCCCGTCCTCGAGCGCCGGCTCTCCCACCGACGACAAGCTCGTCACCGGACCGCGCGGTCCTGCGGAGACCCTGCCGCAGACGAATACCCCCAGCGCGGCCGGGGACTCGGGCCGCGACAGCGCCGCGACGAAGCCGAAGGAAGATCTGAGCAAGCAGCAGGAACAGCAGGCGATGCCGCAGGCGGGACAGGCGAACAACCACTCGAGCGAGGCGCTGAGCCAGCCCGGATCGGGCGCCGACAGCAGTTCGGCGCAGGCGAGCGCCGCTCCCGCCGGGGCAGCCGGGGGCGCCGCGGCCGGCTCGACGGAAGGCGGCACGACGCAGCTCGCGCAGGCGGGCTCGGGCGCCTCGTCCGCCGGTGCGGCGGCAGGAGGCGGCGCTGCCCAGCCGGTCACGCAGGAGCAGGCGCTCGCGCTGATGAAGAAGCACAACTGCTCGTCGTGCCACGCGGTGGACAAGAAGCTCGTCGGACCGAGCTACAAGGACGTGGCGGCGAAATACAAGGGTGATCCGTCGGCCGAGGCCAAGCTGATCGACAAGGTGGTCAAGGGCGGGTCCGGTGTCTGGGGCCCGGTACCGATGCCTCCGCATCCGACGGTTCCGAAGGAAGACATCCAGGCGATCGTCGACTGGATCCTCGCCGGCGCGAGCTGAGCGCGACGGATCCTCGCGGGAGCGCCCCGGCGGCCGAAGCCCCGGGGCGTTTCTTCGTTCTGCGCGAATGCATCCCTTGCATACCCATAGGGGTATCAGTATCATGCGTGCATGAACGACATCCATCGGGTCGCCGCCGCGGCGGGTCGTACGTCGCGGTCGCACGCCAGGCTCCGCTCTCGCGCCGGCCGCTTCGCTGCCGCGGCCCTGGCGGCCTTCGCGCTGTCGGGCGCAACCGCCCGGGCGCTCGCCGAATCCGATCCTCCGGCCGTCGACACGGTCGAGGTGCGTGCGCGGCCGGTGCGCTCGGCGCTCGAGTTCGACGCCGCGCTCGAGGCGGTGCGCCAGAGCACCGTTGCGGCGCAGGTGAGCGGCAATGTCGTCGAACGCCTCGTTCGCGCGGGCGACTCCGTCCGTGCCGGCCAGCCGCTTGCCCGGATCGACGCGCGCGATGCGCAGGCCGCGGTGGCGCGCAGCGATGCGGCGATCGCGCAGGCGCGGGCCGAGCGCATCGACGCCCAGGCCGCGTGGGAGCGCAACCGCTCGCTCGTCGAGCGCGGCTTCCTCAGCCGGTCCGCGCTCGATAGTTCGCAGGCGCGCCTGGATGCGGCGAAGGCCGCCGAGCGGCAGGCCATCGCCGGCGCGCAACAGGCAACGCTGGCGCGCAGTTTCACCACCGTCGTCGCGCCCTACGACGGAATCGTGCTCGCCACTCTCGTCGAAGCGGGCGATCTGGCCGCGCCGGGCCGCGGGGTCGCCATCCTCTATCAGCCGGGCGCCATCCGGGTGGTCGTCCAGGTTCCCCTTTCGGCGCTGTCGGGCGCGCAGGACGCCAGCCGGGTCGAGGTGGCGCTCGCCAACGGGCAGACGCTCGTTCCGGCCCTTCGCACTTTCGTTCCCGGCGTCGACCCGGTCGCGCAGACGCGCGAGCTGCGGCTCGAGTTTGCCGATTCCGTGAAGGTACCCGGCGTTCCCGGCCAGCGTGCACGCGTGCGCTTCGACGGCGCCGAAGTGGTGCGCAAGACGATTCCGCGGCGCGCCGTCCTGCGTCGCGGCGAACTCGATGCGGTCTACGTGGCGCGCGGCGATCGCTTCGCGCTGCGCGCGATCCGCCTGGGCAGCGTCCACGGCGACGAGGTCGAAGTGCTGGGCGGGCTCGCCGAGGGCGAGAAGGTCGCTGCCGATCCCGTTCGCGCGGGCCTCGCTGATGCCACACCGCGGGCCGCGCCGCGCGCCGCGGCGCGCTGATGCCGATGTCGACGAAATCGCAACCGGCGCAGCCGCCGCTCGGCGCGGCCGGTCGGATCGCCCGCGTGTTCCAGTCGAGCGCGTTGACGCCGCTGCTGGCGATCGCGGCGCTGCTGCTCGGCGTGTTCGCCGTGCTCGTCACGCCGCGCGAGGAGGAGCCGCAGATCGACGTGACGATGGCGAACGTGATGATCGCGTTCCCCGGCGCATCGAGCGCCGACGTGCAGGCGCTCGTCGCGCTGCCGGCCGAGCAGGTGCTCTCGCAGATCGCCGGCGTCGATCACACGTATTCGGTGGCGCGCCCGGGCGTCGCGGTGCTCACCGTCCAGTTCGAGGTCGGCGTGGCGCGAACCGAGGCGCTGGTGCGCCTGTACGACGCGCTCGAGGCGAACCGCGACTGGCTGCCGCGCGATCTCGGCGTGCTCGAGCCGATCGTCAAGCCCAAGGGCATCGACGACGTTCCGGTGCTCGCCGTCACGCTGTGGGGTCGCGATGCGCGTCCGGCGGCCGATCTGGAGCGCGTCGCGCATACGCTGGAGGTCGAGATCGCGCGCATCGGCGGCGTGCGCGAAGTCAGGACGATCGGCGGGCCGGGGCGCGTCGTCTCGGTGGCGCTCGATCCGGCGCGCATGCGCGAGCGCGAAGTCGACGTCATGGGCCTGCGACGCGCGCTCGCCGCAGCGAACCTCGGCATGCCTGCCGGCAGCGTGCCCGACGTGGAGCGCGGAAGCGGAATGCTGTCGGTGCAGACCGGGGAGTTCCTGCGCTCGGCCGACGACGTCGCCTCGCTGGTCGTCGGCGTCTCGCGCGGGCGCCCCGTGTATCTGAACGAGGTCGCGCAGGTCACGGCGGGCGCCGCGCAGCCGGGGCAATACGTCTGGTTCACGCCGGGCAGCGCCGCGCAGGACGCTGCAGCAGGCAATGCGCGGCAGGAGCGGGCATCGCCGGGCGACGTGTTCCCCGCGGTGACCGTCACCGTGACGAAGAAGCCGGGGGCGAACGCCGTCGACGTCGCGCGCGACGTTCGTGCGCGCCTCGAATCGCTGCACAACCGCGTAATCCCCGAGAACGTCGAGTGGACGGTCACGCGCGACTACGGGCAGACGGCATCCGACAAGGCGAACCAGCTGATCCTGAAACTCGCCTTCGCGACCGCTTCGGTGATCGTGCTGGTCGGCCTGGCGCTCGGGCGGCGCGAAGCCGTCGTCGTCGGCGCCGCCGTGCTGCTCACGCTCGTCGCGACATTGTTCGCATCGTGGGCGTGGGGCTTCACGCTGAATCGCGTCTCGCTCTTCGCGCTGATCTTCTCGATCGGCATCCTCGTCGACGACGCCATCGTCGTTGTGGAGAACGTTCATCGCCATCAGGCGATGAATCCTTCGGCGAGCGACCTGAAGGCGATCATCCCCGGCGCGGTCGACGAGGTCGGCGGCCCCACCATCCTCGCCACGCTCACCGTCATCGCCGCGCTGCTGCCGATGGCCTTCGTCACCGGGCTGATGGGCCCGTACATGAGCCCGATCCCGATCAACGCGAGCATGGGCATGGCCATCTCGCTGGCGATCGCCTTCACCTTCACGCCCTGGCTCGCCGCGCGACTGATGAAGCGGCATCGCGCGCACGACGGCGCCGCGGCGGGGCCGTCCCGCCTCGAGCGCTTCTTCGCGCGCGCGCTCGGCCCCTTCCTGCGCACGGCGCGCGCGCGACGCCTGCTCGCGCTCGGCGTGCTGCTGCTGACGGTCGGGTCGATCGCGCTCGTGCCGCTGCAGGCGGTCGTGATGAAGATGCTGCCCTTCGACAACAAGAGCGAGTTCCAGCTCGTGGTCGACCTGCCGGCGGGCACCACGCTCGAGGACACGGCCGCCGCGCTGCACGACCTCGGCGCCTTCCTCGCGCAGCAGCCCGAGGTGCGCGACCTGCAGGGCTACGCCGGCACCGCGGCGCCGATCACCTTCAACGGACTCGTTCGCCAGTACTACCTGCGCGCGGATGCGGAACTGGGCGAGCTGCAGGTCAACCTCGTCGACAAGGCGCACCGCAGCGAGCAGAGCCACGCGATCGCGTCGCGGCTTCGCCCGCAGCTCGTCGAGATCGCACAGCGACACGGCGCGCGCGTGCAGGTCGTCGAAGTGCCGCCCGGACCTCCGGTGCGCGCACCGATCGTCGCCGAGGTGTACGGCCCCGACGAGGAGGGCCGCGTGGCGCTCGCCCGCCGGGTCGCCGACGCCTTCGCGCGCACTCCCGACATCGTCGGAATCGACACCACCACGCGCGAGGATGCACCACGCGCGTTCCTGCGCATCGACCGCGCGCGCGCCGACGCGCTCGGCATCGCGGCCGCCACGATTGCGCAGACCGTGCACGGAGCTCTTTCGGGCGTCGATGCCGCGTGGCTGCACCAGGGCGCGGGCAAGTACCCGGTCGCGATCCGCCTGCAGTTGCCGCGCGAAGCGCAGGGCGGCCTCGACGCGCTGCTCGCGCTGCCGATGAAGGCCGCCGACGGATCGATGGTCCCGCTCTCGGAGCTCGTGCGCGTCGAGCGCGGCGTCATCGACAAGCCCCGCTTCACGAAGGACCTGCTCGGCGTGCAGTTCGTGCTCGGCGACATGGGCGGCGCGCTCGACTCGCCGCTCTACGGCCTGGCCGCGATCCGTGCATCGCTGCCCGGGGCGGCGCTGCCCGACGCCGGGCCGCTGGGCGAATACTGGATCCGCCAGCCGGCCGACGCGTGGGGCCAGTACGCGATCAAGTGGGACGGCGAGTCGCAGATCACCTACGAAACCTTCCGCGACATGGGCGCCGCCTACGCGGTGGGCCTGGTGCTCATCTACCTGCTCGTCGTCGCCGAGTTCCGCTCGTACCTCGCGCCGCTGGTGATCATGGCGCCGATCCCGCTGACGCTGATCGGCGTGATGCCCGGGCACGCGCTGCTCGGCGCGCAGTTCACCGCGACGTCGATGATCGGAATGATCGCGCTGGCCGGAATCATCGTGCGCAACTCGATCCTGCTGGTCGACTTCATCGAGCTGCAGCTCGCCGAGGGCGTCGCCTATCGCGACGCCGTGATCCGCGCGGCGGCCGTGCGCGCGCAGCCGATCGCGCTGACCGCGCTCGCGGCGATGACCGGCGCGTTCTTCATCCTCGACGACCCGATCTTCTCGGGACTCGCGGTATCGCTGATCTTCGGCATCCTCGTCTCGACCGCGCTCACGCTGATCGTGATCCCGGTGCTGCATTACGCCGTGTTCCGCCGCCGCCACGAGGCGCCGGCCGGCGCCGAGCTTTCTTCCCCGTCCTCCGCAGGAGTGCAACCATGACCGTAGACCGCCTGATCCGGATCTTCGCCGGAAGCTTCATCCTCATCTCGCTCGCGCTCGGCGTCGAAGGCAGTCCGCTCTTCGTCTCGAAGTGGTTTCTCGCGTTCACCGCCTTCGTCGGCTTCAACCTGTTCCAGTTCGGCTTCAGCAACGTCTGTCCGCTGGGCATGATCCTGAAGCGGCTCGGCTTCTCCGACGCGCCGTCGACGTGCGCGCGTTGAAGGAGCGTTTCCCTTCGTCTCCGGAGGTCTGCACCGTGGATATGCGAGCCCTGCGCGACGAGACGTCGCGCACCGACCTGCTCAACCGCCTGCGCCGCGCCGAGGGCCAGTTGCGCGGCGTGCAGCGCATGATCGAGGAGGGCGACGACTGCATGCAGATCGCGCAGCAGATCGCCGCCGTGCGCCGCGCGCTCGACAGCGCGTACGTGCGGATGACCGTCTGCTTCATGGAGCAGGAGCTGTCCAGCCGGGTGCGCGACAACAAGGGACGGCCGCAGGACCTGAGCGAACTGCTCGGCAACGTCGAGACGCTGCTCGCGAAAGTCCGCTGAGGCGGCGTGCGTGCTATGGTCCGCGCGAACCGCACGCGCGTTTCACGGCATGCACTGGCCCTTGTCCCTGTCGCCGCTCCAGCACGCGATGTTCGTGCTCGTGGGGCTTCTCAGCTACGTGATGGTCACGCGCATCGGCGGCCATCACCGGCATCCGTCGGCGGCGATCGCCTGGGTCCTGCTGATCGCGCTGCTGCCGTACCTGGGCTTGCCGCTGTTCCTCGTGTTCGGCACCCGCAAGCTGGTGCGCCCGCCGCGCCGTTTCGCTCCGGTCGCGCGGGCGTCGCCGGTCGAAGCTCCGGGCTGGGCGCTGCAACTGCTCGCCGCCTTCGACGTTCCGCCGCCGGTGGGCAACCGGTCGATCGAGTTCCACGAGGACGGAGCCGCTTCGCTGCGCGCGCTGCTCGCGATCGTCGAGCAGGCACGCGAACGGGTCGACGTCTGCACCTACGTGATCGGCGACGACGAGGTGGGGCAGGCGGTGCTTTCGGCGCTGGTGCGCAGCGCGCAGCGCGGCGTTCGCGTGCGGGTGCTCGTCGATGCGATCGGCGGGCTGCGCGGCGCCCGGCGCACCTTCGCGATGCTGCACGGCACCGGCGTCGAGTCGCGCCGGTTCATGCCGGTGCTGCGCAACCCGGTTCGCGGCCGAACGAACCTGCGCGACCATCGCAAGCTCGTCGTCGCCGACGGCGAAGTCGCGTGGAGCGGCGGCCGCAATCTCGCGACCGAATACTTCGACGACGGCGAGAAGGGCTGGATCGACCTCAGCTTCGTCGTGCGCGGCCCGCTCGCGCTGCAGGCGCAGGCCCTGCTCGAGCGCGATTGGCACGCCGCGCACGGCCGCGTCGCCGGCAGCGGCTTCGCCGAGGGCATCGAAGCCGGCGCGTACGTTTGAGCGCCGGCCCAGCTCGTGCCGAGCGGCCCCGACCTGGCCGACGACACGCTGTACGCCCTGCTCGTCGCCGCCGCCTTCCGCGCCGAGCGGCGCATCGTCGCGGTGACGCCCTATTTCGTTCCCGAGGACGCGTTGCTCGCGGCGTGGTGCGTCGCCTGCCGCCGCGGCGTCCGGATCGACCTCGTCGTGCCGTCGCGCTCGAACCACCGGATGGCAGACCTGGCGCGCGGGCGTGCGCTGCGCGCGCTGGCCGCGGCCGGCGGGCGCGTGCACCTGCACCCGGCGATGATCCACGCGAAGCTCGTGATCGTCGACGACGAGATCGCGTTGTGCGGTTCGGCCAACCTCGACTCGCGAAGCCTGCTGCTGAATTTCGAGCTGATGGCGGCGTTCTACGGTCGTGCCGAGATCGACTGGCTGCGGGAATGGGTGGAACGCCAGCTGCGGTACGCCCACGCCTACGAGCCGCAGCCGGCGTCCTGGGGCCGAGACGTGCTCGAGGGGTTCGTGAGGGCGGTGGGGTTTCAGCTTTGAACCGTCCCGGCTGGGCGGCCGCACTTCCGAGCTACCAGCGGTAGCATTTGCGCCCGTGGAATCGATTCCACGGGCGCAAACGCAACATCTTGTAGCGCGAGCTCTTTCCTACCGAAGCACGGCCAGCCCAACGACCACCCACCCGAGCACGAGGTTGAGCACGACGAGCCGGCGGATGCCATCGAGCACGGCGCCGGCAGCGGGCAGATCACCCGTTTCGAGGGCTCCGCGCATGCGCGGGTGACGGCGCAGGACGATGACGGCGAAGACGATCGTCATCATCGCGGCGATCGCCGCCATCGCGTTCCAGTTCCACGGCGGGCGTGCGCCGGCCGACCAGGCTTCGACGAACATCGCGATGCCGCTCACCCACAGCAGCGCGATCGACCAGCCGACGAGGACGAAGAAGCGCCCGAGCGCCGACGACATCAGCGGCAGGCGCTGCGGCGCCTGCAGCGTCGCGATCGCGGCCGGCCGCAGGCAGAAGTGCGCGAAGCTCATTCCGCCGATCCAGACGATCACCGATGCCAGATGCAGGAACAGCCAGGTCTCGTGCATTGCGGGGATCGGTCAGTGCTGGATCGGATTGCCGACGAGGGCACGCCAATGGCGGTGCCGCTCGAAATACGCCGGCAGCAGATGCCGCCGCCACGCATGCGCGTCGGCGAAGACGCGCTGCAGCGCGCGTTCGATGTCGGCGTACGGATCGCCTCGGACGCCACCGTTTCGATCGTCCGGTTCGATGCGCACGAGATCTCCCGTGCGCGGGCAGGAGAACGAGGCGCCGTCGCCGAGCGTGCCCGGCATCGGCTGAACGAGCGCAATGCCTTCGAGCGCCTCGGCATAGGCGCGCAGGCGCTGCGCGACGTACGCCGCCTCGTCCCATTCGTCGTCGGGCACCGGCGGCTTCTCGCCGGCGAAGAGCGCGCGGATCGGCTGCGTTGCGACCGCGACGCGCACGATGCAGCGCATGGCCGCAGCCGGTCGTTCAGGAAGCGCGCGCCGGCGTCGGGCGCCGCAGGATCATGTTCGTCGCGAGCATCGTCATGACCGTCTCGCCGTGCTGGTTGAAGACCTCGACCAACGACTTCACGACGCCGCGGTCCGGCTTCGACGTGGAGGCGCGCGCCTCGCGCACGGTGACGCGCACCGACAGCGTGTCGCCGCCGCGCACCGGCGCCGGCCAGCGCAGTTCCTCCATGCCGGGCGACGCGATGCTCGACGGGTACGACAGGTACTGCACCGCGTAGAGCCGCATCATCAGTGCTGCGGTGTGCCAGCCGCTGGCGATCACGCCGCCGAAGGGGCTGCGCGCGGCGAGGTCGGGATCGGTGTGCATCGGCTGGCCGTCGAAGCGGCGCGCGAAATCGATGATCTCGCTCTCGGTCACGCTCACCGTGCCCAGTTCATGCACCGAGCCGGGAACGTAGTCCTCGAACCAGCGCTGCGTCATCTGTGCCTCCTTCGATTCGTCGTTCGGGCGAATGCCTTTCGCGGCGTGAAAGGCGCCCAGGGCGCGCTGGTACGCCGCGATGTCTTCGGGCGGAACCGGCTCGCCGCATTCATAGCATGCCCCGGTCATCCGGTCGAACCAGCGGCACCCGCAGTGATTGCAGGCGAGTTCCGGCGCGCCTGCCGGGTTCTCGAAGATCATCGATGCACTCCGCGTTCCGGAAAAGTCATCGGCACGCGCCGAGGAACGCCAGGCCGAGCGCCTCGACGAAATCCTCGTAGCCGTCGTCGAGCAGCTTTCTCTTCGGTGCGATCACGTACAGCAGCGTCGCGCCGCTGCGCAGCTGCAGCTTCAGCGTGCCGAGCGCGTTGTCGTGCAGCCGCTCGTGCACCGCCTCGAGCGAACCCGGCTCGGCGACGAACAGCAGCGCCACCGGGCAATCGGCGAAGCCGCCGAAGGACTGCCGTTCCACCCGCGTGGCGCCGTCGGCGCGCCGCCAGACGAGCATCTCGCCGCTGCCGCGGTCGGCGCTTTCGCGCGTGACGAAGCCGACCGATGCGCCTTCGATCATCGGCTCGAACAGATGCCGCTCGCGGTCGAGCAGCGACTGCCAGCCGGCCGGATCGGTCCAGGCGCTCGTCGCTTCGGCGATGCCGGGCTGGGTCGTCACGCTGTCGCTCGCCCGTTTCAGATTCGCGCGCCGAGGCGAAAGCCGTCGTGGATGGCCTGGGTGAGGCCGCGCGGCACCAGCGAGTCGCCGCAGCCGTGCACCTCGTCGATCATCCACTCCAGCTCGTGGAACAGCTCCTGGTTGGGCCGGCGCTCCAGCGCCGAGATCACCGTGTCGGCCGCCAGGAACTCCTCCTCGCCCTGCGCGTTGCGGATCTTCACGCCCCCCTCGCCGATCGCCAGCACCTTCGCCCCGGTGCGCGTGGGAATGCCCAGCTCCTCGATCCACGCCGTGTGCCGCCACTTGAACGACGGCATCACGTCGCCGGCGATGCGCTTGTCGGCCTCCACCACCGTGACCTCGCGGCCGTGGTTCTTCTTCAGCGACTCGGCCAGCGTCAGCCCGATCTTGCCCCCGCCCAGCACCACCACCCGCGCACCGGCGTGCACTCGGGCAGGAACCGGGCGTCGATGCGCGCCCCGGTGGCGATCACCGCCACGTCGTACTGGTGCAGCATCGAGCGCATCGCCTTGACGTCGATCGAGGTGTTGCAGCGCACCTCGATGTTCAGCGCTTCGGCCATGTTGCGATAGTAGGCCACCACGCTGGTGAGGTCGTCGCTGTTGGCCAGGTCGTTCCGGGCGTAGCCCGCCAGCGCCCCGCCGATGCCCGGGCCGCGCTCGAAGACGATGACATCGTGTCCGCGCCGCTTGGCGGTGATCGCGCACTCCATGCCCGCGGGGCCGGCGCCGATCACCATGATCTTCTTGGGCATCACGGCCGGGGTGATCTGGTAGGCCGGATCGTATTCGTGGCCCAGCTGCGGATTGCGCGTGCAGGTGTAGGGCAGGTCGCGGAACAGCCGCGACAGGCAGTTCAGCGACCCGATGCAGCGCTTGACCTCGCCCATCCGCCCGGCGGCCGCCTTGTGCACCAGCTCGGGGTCGGCCAGCATCGGGCGGCACACCTCCCAGAAGTCGAACTCGCCCTGCTCGATGCACTTGGAGGCCATGTGCGGGTCGGGCAGGCGGTTGCCGAAGGCGATCGGCGTGTTCGGCAGCATCTTCTTGGCGCGCGCGGCCAGGCGCCGCCAGTAGCCGGGGGGCACGTCGCGCCCGATCGAGGACTCGGGCGCCTCCTGCCAGCCCACGGTGACGCTGATCATGTCCACGCCGTGCTCGGCGGCCAGCTGCATCAGCTCGAAGCACTCGTCCTCGGTGTTGCCGCCCCAGCGATCCATCAGCTCGTTGCCGTTCAGCCGGATCACCAGCGGCGCATCGCCCTGCGCCTGCTTCATCGCGTCGATCAGCTCGCACATGAAGCGGCCGCGGTTCTTCAGCGAGCCCCCGTACTCGTCGGTGCGCCGGTTGGTGAACTTCGAGTTGAAGGTCGCCAGCAGGTAGCCCATGAAGCTGGTGACCTCGGTGGCGTCGAACCCCGCCTTGAGCGCACGCCTGGCGGCCTCGGCATGCTGCTGCACCGTCGCCCGGATCTGCTCCTTGGTGATCTCGCGCGGCGGGCGAAAGTGCGGCAGCGTCTGCGGCACGATCGACGGCTGCAGGCAGTAGCCCAGGTCGATGCCGCCGTAGCGCCCGGCGTGCAGCACCTGCTGCACGGCGATCGCCCCGGCGTCGTGGATGTAGCCGGCGATCTTCTCGAACTCCGGGATGCACTTGTCGTCGTAGATCGCCACCTGCCGGAAGTACCCCTTGCCCTCGCCCAGCGGATCGGGATACGCCCCCTGGTTGGTGATGATCCCGCAGCCGGTCTGCGCAATCACCTGCGTGCGCGCGTGCTCGCGGATCGTGTGCGTGCCGTCGCGGTTGTTGTAGTTCGATACGCAGCACGAACCGTACTTGATCCGGTTCTTGCTGTGCAGCTTGCCCCAACGGGCGGGCTCGAACAGGCGGGCGAGCGGTGCGGTCTGGGTCATCGTCGATTTCCGGGTTGGGCCGATGCTCGCGCCTCGTCGGCGAGCGTTGTGGCGATTCGTTCGCGCAGCTCGCGCCGCAGGATCTTGCCGGCGGGGCTGATCGGGAACCGTTCGAGCACCTCGAGGCGCTCGGGTAGCTTGAAGCGGGCGATGCGTTGCCCGACGAGGAAGGCGGACAGCTGCGGCAGATCGAGCGCGGCGCCGGGGCGCAGCACGACGAAGGCGCAGGCCTTCTCGCCGAAGACGGGGTCGGGCATGCCGACCACGCAGCAGCCGAGCACGGCAGGGTGCTTCAGCACGAGGTTCTCGACCTCGTCGCTGCTGATCTTTTCGCCGCCGCGGTTGATGAGATCCTTCTTGCGGCCTTCGGTGAACAACCAGCGGCCCTGCTTGCGCACGACGTCGCCCATCCGGTAGAAGCCGTCGGGGGTGAACGCCGTCGCGTTGATCTGCGGCGCGTCGTAGTAGCCGAGGATCGTGTAGGGCCCGCGCGTGAGCAGCTCGCCCGCTTCGCCGTCGGGCAGCTCGTTGCCTTCGGCATCGACGACGCGCAATTCGTCGTGCTCGCAGATCGGCATGCCCGAGCTTTCCATCATCATCTCTTCGGGGGCGTCGAGCGGCACCATGTTGATCAGGCCCTCGGCGGTGCCGTAGATCTCCTGCGGCATGCATCCCCACTGCTCGCGCACGCGCCGGCGCAGCTCCGGGGCCAGGCGCGCGCCGCCGTTCTGCACGATGCGCAGCGACGAGAGGTCGTGGCGCGCCGGAACTTCCGAGTTCAGCCATTGCGTGACCAGCGGCACGGCTGCGGCGATGATCGTGACGCGATGCCGATCGACCAGCGGGAACACCGTTTCCGCGTCGTGCCCCGTGGAGAGCACGACCTTCGCGCCGGCGGCGAAGCAGGCGAGGATGCCCGGACTGGCGAGGTTGTAGTTGTGGCCGAGCGGCAGCACCGCGAGCAGCACGCTTGCGGCGTCGATGCGCGCGACGCGCCCCGACGCCTTCGCGTTGAGCACGTAGTCGTTGTGCGTACGCGGGATCAGCTTGGGCAGCGCGGTGGTGCCGCCCGAAAGCAGCATCAGTGCGACTTCCGAAGGGTCGAGCGCAGGCAGCGCGACGTTCGCCGGCCCGTCGTCGAGCAGCGAGCCGAGCGGCACCTGGCCGTCGAGCGCCTCGCCGGCGACGAAGACATGTTCGAGTGTCGGGCATTCGCGGCGCAGTTCGCCGGCGAGCGTCCGGTAGTCGAATCCGCGCACGACGTCGGGAACGAAGAGCGCGCGTGCCTTCGCGTGCTGCACGAAATGCGACAGCTCGGTGTGCCGGTGCGCCGGCAGCGCGAGCACCGGAACGATGCCCGCGCGCACGAGGCCGAAGAAGGCGAAGACGAATTCGGGGACGTTGTGGATCTGCACGACGACGCGATCGAGCGGGCGCAGTCCGCGCGCGAGCAGATGTCGCGCGAGCGCTTCGCTTCGCGCGACGAGTTCCCGATAGGGAATGATCCGGTCGCCATGGGCGATCGCCGCGCTTTCGGGAGAGCGCCCGGCGGCTTGCCGAAGCATTTCCCACAGCGTGATGTCTTCCCAGCAGCCGAGCGCGCGCCATCGAGCGGCGAGCGGCTGCGGCCACGGCGTGCAGCCGGCCAGCATGCAGTATCCCGGTGGGAATGGTCGAAAGGGGTTGCCGCGAGACTGCTCGGTGCGCGCCCGCGGCATGCGGACGATGGTACACAGGGCGCCGGTCGATGCAAGCGCCGCGATGCGGCTACTTGTTCTGCATCAAGCGGTTTCGTTGCGGGGCGCCGGCGGCCTGCCGCGCAGCTGGCGCACGCGATCGATCACGCAGCACGCGGCGCGATCGATCTCTTCGGTCGTGTTGCCGCGTCCGATGCCGAAGCGCAGGACGGCAGCGGTTCCGCTGCGCGCCGCGCCGATCGCCTCGATCACGTGCGAGGGGCGCGCCTGCGACGAAGAGCAGGCGGCGCCGGCCGACAGCGCCAGCTCGGGCAGGCCGAGCAGCAGCGCTTCGGCCTCGACGCCGTCGATCGTCACGTTCAGGTTCGCCGCCAGCCGGTGCTGCACCGGGCCGTTCACCGTCAGTCCTTCGATCGACTCGAGCAGGCGTTGCTGCAATCGGTCGCGCAAGGCGGAGATGCGCTTCGCGTCCGCCTCCATCGACTGCAGGGCGAGCGCGCAGGCGGCGCCCAGGCCGACGATTCCCGGAACGTTCAGCGTGCCGGGTCGAAGGCCGCGCTCCTGGCCCCCGCCTTCGACCAGCGCGTCGAGCTGCACCGCGCGCGGACGACGCCGCACGTAGAGCGCGCCCACGCCTTTCGGTCCGTGGATCTTGTGCGCCGACAGCGACAGCAGGTCGATGGCCATCGCCTCGACGTCGAGCGGCACGCGGCCGACGGCCTGCGTCGCGTCGACGTGGAAGAGCGCTTCGGAGCGGCGCACCGCCGCGCCGATCTCGGCGATCGGCTCGATCGTTCCGATTTCGTTGTTCGCCGCCATGACCGAGACGAGCGCGGTATCGGGACGCAGTGCCCGCTCCACGTCGCGCGGATCGACGAATCCGTGACGGTCGACCGGAAGCACGCCGAGCCGCCAGCCTTCGCGCTCGAGGCGGCGCATCGAATCGAGCACCGAGCGATGCTCGATCGCGCTGGTGACGAGGTGCGCGCCCGGCGCACGCCGCGCGGCTCCCTGCAGCGCGATGGCGTTCGATTCGGTGGCGCCCGACGTGAAGAAGATTTCCGAATAGCGCGCGCCGAGCGCCGCGGCGACCTGCTCGCGCGCCTGCTCCACGGCGGCCGACGCATTGCGTCCCCAGGCGTGCGTCCGATTCGACGCGTTGCCGTACTCCTGCGTGAAATACGGCAGCATCGCGTCGAGCACGCGCGGATCCACCGGCGTGGTCGAATGATGATCGAGATAGATGGAAGCCGACATCGTGGAGCCCGGCCTTCGGAACGCGGCGGGTTGGCCGCGCAACGGGCTGCGGGGAGAATAGCGCAATCGCCCGTGCCCGCCTCGATGCCGATCACGCAGGAGATGCGTCGATGAAAGTCCTGATCGTCGGAGCCGGTCCGGCCGGATCGTATCTCGCCTACCTGCTCGCGCGTCGCGATCCCGCCATCGAGCTGCGCGTCGTCGAGCAAAATCCGGCCGATTCCACTTTCGGCTTCGGCGTCGTCTTCTCCGACCGGGCGCTCGAGTTCCTGCGCGAGGACGACGAAGCCACCTACGAGCTGATCTCGCCGCGCATGCAGCGCTGGCACGACCTGTCGATCCACCATCGCGGCGAGCGCGTCGTGATCGACGGGATCGGCTTCGCCGCGATCGGCCGGCTCGAGCTGCTGCGGCTGCTGCACCGCCGCCTGCATGCGGTGCGCGTCGAACCCGAATACCGGCGCGCGATCGACGACCCTCGCGAACTCGACGGCTACGACCTCGTCGTCGGCGCCGACGGGCTGAACTCCTTCGTTCGCACGGGGCTCGAACGCGAGTTCGGCACGACCATCGAGCACCAGCGCAATCGCTTCGCCTGGTACGGGACCACAAAGCGCTTCGAGACGCTCAGCCAGACTTTCGTGTCGAACGAGGCGGGCACCTTCAACGCGCACCACTACCGCTACGCGCCGCAGATGAGCACTTTCATCGTCGAGTGCGATCCGGAAACCTGGCAGCGTGCCGGCTTCGCCCACAGGGACGAGGCCGAGACGAAGGCGTATTGCGAAGCCGTCTTCGCGCAGACGCTCGACGGTCATCCGCTGGTGGCCAACCGGTCGGTCTGGCGGCAGTTCCCGAAGGTGTGGAACGAGCGGTGGCATGCGGGCAACCGCGTGCTGATCGGCGACGCGCTGCACACGGCGCACTTCTCGATCGGTTCCGGAACGCGCCTGGCCTTCGAGGACGCGATCGCGCTCGACCGCTGCCTCGCCGAGCACGCCGACTCGGTGCCCGATGCGCTCGCCGCTTTCGAGGAGCGGCGCAAGCCGATCGTTCGCAAGCTCGTCGCCGCCGCGAATGCGAGCGCCGACTGGTACGAGCATTTCGGCGAGCACATGCGCCACGATCCATGGGATCTCGCCTGGCACTACATCCAGCGCAGCGGCCGGGTGGACCTCGAGCGGCTGCGGCGCGTGTCGCCGCTGTTCGTGCAGGGCTACGAGCAGCACGCGAAAGGGACAGCCTGAGCCTCGCCGACGCCGACCGTATCGCGCAGTGGCTGGGCGCACACGCGCTCGGCGTCTTCGCGCTCGGACTGTGCGTCGTGCTGGCGTGCGCCGGGTTCGGCTGGCACTTCGTCGGTCGTCACTTTCATGCGGCACCCGGCGAGCAGCCATCGCCGGTCCGGCTCGCGCTGCTGCTCGCCGCCGGCTTCGCGGTGATCCTCGCCGCGGGATCCGGCTTCGCGGAGATTGCCGAGGAGATCGGGTACGGCGGCGAGGTCGCGCGCTTCGACGATGTCCTCGCCATGTCGCTCGCGGCGAACGTGGGGCAGGACACGCGCAGGATCTTCGCCGCGATCACGCGCCTGGGCGATCCGTCGACCCTCGTCGGTCTGGCGATCATCGTCGCGGCAGCGCTCGTGGCTGCCGGCTACCGCAGGCTCGCCTTCGGCTGGCTCGCCGCACTGGCCGGCAACGCATTGCTCAATTACATCCTGAAGGCGGTCTTCGAGCGCGTGCGTCCGGTACACGACCCCTCGTTCGTCGCAGGAACCGGCTGGAGCTTTCCGAGCGGGCACAGCTCCGGCGCCATCGTCGGCTACGGGCTGCTCTCGTACGTGCTCGTCCGGCTGCTGCCCCGGCGCTGGCACCTTCCGATGGTGGTTTCGGCCGCTGCGCTCGCGTTCACGATCGGCAGCAGCCGCGTTTTCGTCGGCGTGCATTTCGCCAGCGACGTGATCGCCGGCTTCCTGTCGGGAGGCGCATGGCTGGCCGTGTGCGTCATCGCGATGGAATTCGCGCGTCACTACCGGCGTGGATAGGCGGTCAGCGCGAACCCGGCGGTCTCGCCGGGTTCGGACGTTCGAGCGCTTTGCGATCCCACTGCGCGAGGTCTGCCGCAACCTCGTAGGTCGACTGGAAGAACTCGAGAAGCGTCGCGTCGGGATCGGTGGCATCGCGCACTGCGCCGTACGGAAGCACGAACTCGTGCAGCGCCGCGTCGTAGCGCGCATCGACCGACGCGACCCGATGCTGTGCATAACCGGCAGGCTCCGGATATGCGTACGCGTAGAACGCCGGCTCGTCGTAGCCCATGCCGCCAGGCCACGCCCCGCAACTCGCGCATTCGTGCGAATAGGCCTCGACCATCACGTAGTCGGGGCAGTTCGGCGCACCGCCCGGGTGCGTCGGGGCGCTTCGTCCCGAGAAGCGCGTGGTCGCTTGATCGAAGCTGCCCCAGAAGAAGTGCGCCGGGCTCGCCTTGCCGACGAAGCGGCTGCGGAAGCGCTCCATCACGCGGTCGGTGCTGCGCAGGATCCGCCACCAGCGCTGCGCCGCGTCCGGATCGTACGAAGCGTGCTGCCGGTCTTCGGCGAACGGGATCGAGACCGCCACTTCCACCGGCGACGGGCGCCCCAACCGGCAGTCGATGCCGAGCGAGCGCAGCGCGTGGCCGTACTCGTCGTAGAAGTCGGCGACCGTTCGCGGCGCCAGCGCAAGCGTGCGCGTGGCGCCGTCGCTGGTGCGAAGCACCAGGCGGTGATCGATGAAATCGAATTCCGCCGAGAACAGGCCGGCGTCGAACGGAATCGCCGAAGTGGTCAGCCCGCGGGGAGACACGTACAGCGCGACCTGCCACCAGTGGTTCTGCATCGGCGCCAGCGCAAGACGCGTCTTGCCGACGATCTGCGTCCACATGTGCAGCGTCTCGCAGGTGTCCTTCCAGTCGGCCAGGGGCAGCCTTGGCCAGTCGCGCTCGCGGCGTTCCGCGGTGGGGACGGCAGGCGCGTTCACGGCTTTGCTCCCGCCGCGGTGCGGGCTGCAGCATCCGCGAGATGCTTGCAACGCGTCGACATCGGATCCTCCCACGCGGGCCGCAACGGATCAGCATGGACCCGTCCCGTCTTCGGGGTGCGGAGAATCCCTGATCACGACGGGCGCTCGACGTCGAGCTCGACCCACGCCGGCGCGTGATCGCTCGGCTTCTCGCGGCCGCGCACGTCGCGATCGACGCCGGC
>QEVN01000039.1 GCA_003576795.1 Burkholderiales bacterium | reverse complement strand
GCATCAAGGAAATGGCGGCGCTGCCCGACGCCATGTTCGTCATCGACGTCGGCTTCCATCGCATCGCGGTCACCGAGGCGAACAAGCTGGGCATCCCGATCGTCGCCGTCGTCGACAGCAACCATTCGCCGATCGGCATCGATCACGTCATTCCGGGCAACGACGACTCCGGCAAGGCGATCCGCCTGTACGCGCGCGGCGCGGCCGACGCGATCCTCGAGGGCCGTGCAGCGGCGCTGCAGGAAATCGCCAAGAGCGCCGCCGACGAGGAAGAGTTCGTCGAGCTGGAAGGCGAAGAGTGAACGCGGGCGCACGGCCGGGCACGACCAGGCGGAAGCAGGCAGCAACGCAAGGAGTGGAGCGATGACGGCGATCACCGCCAGCATGGTCAAGGAACTGCGCGAGAAGACCGACGCGCCGATGATGGAATGCAAGAAGGCGCTGGCCGAGGCTGCGGGCGATCTCGCCCGCGCCGAGGAAATCCTGCGCGTGAAGCTGGGCAACAAGGCGAGCAAGGCGGCCACGCGCGTGGCCGCCGAAGGCGTCGTCGCGCTGTGGATCGCCGACGACGCGAAGCTCGGCGCGCTGGTCGAGGTCAACAGCGAAACCGATTTCGTCGCCAAGAACGACGACTTCCTCGCCTTCGCTCGCACGCTGGCCGAGCGCGTCGGCACGCAGGCGCCGGCCGACGTCGATGCGCTCGCGCAGCTGCCCATCGACGGCGGCACCGTCGAGCAG
This sequence comes from Burkholderiales bacterium, assembly GCA_003576795.1. Lineage (GTDB taxonomy): Bacteria > Pseudomonadota > Gammaproteobacteria > Burkholderiales > Burkholderiaceae_E > Zeimonas. The sequence continues at coordinate 21,723 of QEVN01000039.1, read as the reverse complement.
GTGCGCACGGCGCTGGTCGGCCGCATCGGCGAGAACATCACGGTGCGCCGCTTCGCGCGCGTGCAGGCGAAGGGGCGGCTCGCCTCCTACGTGCACGGCGGCTCGAAGATCGGCGTGCTCGTCGACCTGGTCGGCGGCGACGACCCGCTGGCGCGCGACCTCGCCATGCACATCGCGGCGAGCAAGCCGAAGGCGCTGTCGCGCGAGGGCGTACCGGCGGCCGACGTCGAGCGCGAGCGCTCGATCGCGCAGCAGAAGGCCGACGAGGAACAGGCGAAGGCGAAGGCCGAGGGCAAGCCCGGCAAGCCCCCGGAGATCGTCGCGAAGATGGTCGACGGCGCGGTGCAGAAGTACCTGAAGGAAGTCACGCTGCTCGGCCAGCCCTTCGTCAAGGACGACAAGCAGACGATCGAGCAGCTGCTGAAGGCGCGCGGCGCGCAGGTGGCGCAGTTCGTCCTGTTCGTCGTCGGCGAGGGCATCGAGCGCAAGCAGTCCGACTTCGCAGCCGAGGTCGCCGCGCAGGCGGCGGCCGCTGCCGGGCGGTGACGACGGTCGGCGCGAGGCCGCCGCGCGCGATCCCGCGCGCGGCCCCTGTCGCCACTCCTGTCGTACCGGAAAAGCCCCATAATCGCGGGCGACGCCTGCCCGCAGCGCCTCAGGAGAGTTCGTGAGCTCGAACGACAGCCCCGCCGTCGTGGCGGGCGCACCCGCCCGCGCGGTCGCCGGCGCGCCGGCCCCGCAGCTTCGCTATCGCCGCGTGCTGCTCAAGCTCTCCGGCGAAGCGCTGATGGGCGACGACGCCTACGGCATCAATGCCGAGACCCTGCAGCGGATGGTCGAGGAGATCGCCTCGGCCGTCGCGATGGGCGTCGAGCTGGCGATCGTGATCGGCGGGGGCAACATCTTCCGTGGCGTCGCGGGCGGCGCGGCCGGCATGGACCGCGCCACCGCCGACTACATGGGAATGCTCGCCACCGTGATGAATTCGCTCGCGCTGCAGGATGCGCTGCGCCAGCATGGCGTGGTCGCGCGCGTGCAGTCGGCGTTGAAGATCGAGCAGGTGGTCGAGTCGTACATCCGGCCGAAGGCGCTGCGCTATCTCGAGGAAGGCAAGGTCGTCATCTTCGCTGCCGGCACCGGCAATCCCTTCTTCACCACCGACACCGCCGCCGCGCTGCGCGGCGCCGAGATGGGCGTGGAGGTGGTGCTGAAAGCCACGAAGGTCGACGGCGTCTACAGCGCGGACCCGATGCTCGATCCGTCCGCCCAGCGCTTCGCGCGCATCAGCTTCGACGAGGCGATCGCGCGGCACCTGAAGGTGATGGACGCGACCGCGTTCGCGCTGTGCCGCGATCGAAGGCTGCCGATCAAGGTCTTCTCGATCCTCGGCGAAGGGGCGCTGCAGCGCGCCCTGTGCAGCGACGACGAAGGCACGCTGGTCCATGTGTGAATCCCCGCGCGCATTGCGCCGCCTCGCCGGCGCGACGCGCGCGCACCGTTGTGCGGAGGAATCATGAGCATTGCGGAAATCCGGCAATCGGCCGAGCAGAAGATGCAGAAGTCGATCGAGTCGCTGCGCACCGGTCTCGCCAAGGTGCGCACGGGTCGCGCGCACGCCGGGCTGCTCGACCACATCCACGTCGACTACTACGGCACGTCGGTTCCGATCGGCCAGGTGGCGAACGTCACGGTGCTGGATGCGCGCACGCTGGGCGTGCAGCCGTGGGAGAAGAAGATGGTCCAGGTCGTCGACAAGGCCATCCGCGAGTCCGACCTCGGCCTGAATCCTTCCACCAGCGGCGACCTCATCCGCGTGCCGATGCCGCCGCTGTCCGAAGAGCGCCGGCGCGAGCTGACGAAGGTCGTCAAGCACGAGGGCGAGCAGGCGAAGGTCGCCGTGCGCAACCTGCGCCGCGACGCCAACGAGCACCTGAAGAAGCTCGTCAAGGACAAGGAGATCTCCGAGGACGACGAGCGGCGCGCCGTCGACGAGATCCAGAAGCTCACCGACCGCTTCGTCGTCGAGATCGACCAGATCCTCGACGTCAAGGAGCGCGAGATCATGACGGTCTGATCCGTCGCACCTCAGGTTTCACCTCACGCCGCACGCTTCGATGATTCCCGTCTCGAGCACCACCATCACCGTGCCGCGTTCGCGCGAGGTGCCGCGGCACATCGCGATCATCATGGACGGCAACGGGCGCTGGGCGACGCAGCGGCGCCTGCCGCGCGTGGCCGGTCATGCCAGGGGCGTCGAAGCGGTGCGCGCCACCGTCGAGGCCTGCGCGCGGCGCGGCGTCGAGTTCCTCACGCTGTTCGCATTCAGTTCCGAGAACTGGCGCCGGCCGGCCGACGAGGTCTCGCTGCTGATGCGGCTGTTCGTCAGCGCGCTCGAGCGCGAGGTCGCGCAGCTGCGCGCCAACGGCATCCGGCTGCGCGTCGTCGGCGATCTCTCGGCCTTCGAGCCGGGCCTGCGCAAGCTGATCACGCAGGCCGAGGCGCGCACCGCCGCCAACCGGCGCCTGACGCTCACCATTGCGGCGAACTACGGCGGCCGCTGGGACATCCTCCAGGCGGTGCAGTCGATGCTGCGCGCGCAGCCCGAGCTGGCCGGCGATCCCGACCGCATCGGCGAGCAGGCGCTGTCGCCGCACCTGGCGCTCGCCTATGCGCCGGAGCCCGACCTCTTCGTCCGCACCGGCGGCGAGCAGCGCATCAGCAACTTCCTGCTGTGGCAGCTCGCCTACACCGAGCTGTACTTCACCGACACCTTCTGGCCCGATTTCGACGCCGCGGCGCTCGATCGCGCGATCGAATCGTTTCGCCGGCGCGAGCGCCGCTTCGGCCGCACCAGCGAGCAGGTCTCTGCCGCCGAAGCGGGCTGAGCGCATGCCCGCGCCTGCGCCTTCCCGCTGAACCCCCGGTCGCCGCGATGCTCGGCAAGCGAGTCGCCACCGCCCTGGTGCTGCTGGCGATCCTGCTGCCTCCGATCTTCTTCTTCGATTCCTGGGTCTGGGGCGCGGTCACGCTCGTCTTCCTGGCCGCCGCGGCCTGGGAATGGACGCGCCTGCTCGCCGGCCCGCGCGCCGCGGGCGGCGCGGCCGCCGGGCTCGCGCTGGCCGGAATCGCGCTGCTCGCCTGGCGCGAGACCGCCGGCTGGCCGCCGTCCTTCGTGCTCGCCGTGTGCGCGGCCGCCACGCTCGCCTGGCTGTGGCTCGGGCCGATGCACCTGCGCGCACGCGATGCGCGCGGCGGCGGCCTGGCGCTCGCCGCGGCCTGGCTGCTCGCCTGCTGGGTCGCGCTGGTGGCGCTGCGCGCGATCGGTCCGCTCGCGCTGCTGGCGGCGATGGCCGTCGTCTGGGTGGCCGACATCGCCGCGTATTTCGTCGGCCGTGCCTTCGGGCGCCGCAAGCTCGCGCCGTCGATCAGCCCCGGCAAGAGCTGGGAAGGCGCGTTCGGCGGCGCCGTCGCCGTGGCCCTGCTCGGGCTGGCGGCGGCGGCGAGTCCTTCGCTCTCGTCGACGCTGCCGGCGCGGCTGGTCGACGCGTGGACCGCGCCGGTCGCCGTCGTCGTCCTGGTCGCGCTCGCCGCGTTGTCGATCGTCGGCGATCTGCACGAGTCGCTGCTCAAGCGCCAGGCGGGCGTGAAGGACAGCGGCACCGTGCTGCCCGGCCACGGCGGCGTGCTCGACCGGATCGACGCGCTCGTTCCCGTGATGCCTGCCGCCATGCTGCTGCACCGCCTGCTGGGATAATCGGCCGCCATGCAGTCGCTCACGATCCTCGGCGCCACCGGCTCGATCGGCCGCAGCACGCTCGACGTCGTCGCGCGCCACCCCGATCGCTATCGCGTGTTCGCGCTGGCCGCGCAGCGTCGCGACGACGCGCTGTACGAGCAGTGCCTGCGCCATGCGCCGCGCTATGCGGCGCTGGCCGACGAGCCGGCGGCGCGCCGGCTGGCCGACCGCCTCGCCACCGCGGGCCTCGACACCGAAGTGCTGGGCGGGCCGTCGGCGCTCGCCGAGCTGGCGGCGCACGAAGAGGTCGACACGGTGATGGCGGCGATCGTCGGCGCCGCCGGACTGGCGTCCACCATCGCCGCGGCGCGCGCGGGCAAGCGCATCCTGCTGGCGAACAAGGAGTCGCTGGTGATGGCCGGCGAGGTCTTCCTGCGCGCCTGCCGCGAAGGCGGGGCGACGGTGCTGCCCATCGACAGCGAACACAACGCCGTGTTCCAGTGCCTGCCCTCCGCGGGCCGCGCCGGATGCGGCTGCCCGGGCGTGCGCCGCATCGTGCTCACCGCCTCGGGGGGGCCTTTCCGCCGCGCGAGCTTCGAGCAGATGGGCGACGCCACGCCCGAGCAGGCCTGCGCGCATCCGAAATGGTCGATGGGCCGGAAGATCTCGGTCGATTCGGCCACGATGATGAACAAGGGGCTCGAGCTGATCGAGGCTTTCCACCTGTTCGGCGTCGCAGCCTCGCGGCTGGAGGTGCTCGTGCACCCGCAGAGCATCGTGCATTCGCTCGTCGAGTACGAGGACGGCTCCGTGCTCGCGCAGATGGGCAACCCCGACATGCGCACCCCGATCGCGCAGGCGCTCGCGCACCCCGATCGCATCGACAGCGGCGTGACGCCGCTCGACCTCGTGGCGATCGGCCGACTGGAGTTCGAAGCGCCCGATGCGCAACGCTTTCCCTGCCTGCGCCTGGCGCGCGAGGCACTGGCCGCCGGCGGCGCGGCGCCCTGCATCCTGAACGCGGCCAACGAGATCGCGGTGGCGGCCTTTCTCGAGCGCGCGATCCGCTTCACCGACATCGCCGCGGTCACCGAAGCCGTGCTGCACGCGGTCGGCGAGCGCCGGGCGGGCGCCACGATCGACGAAGTTTTCGCCATCGACGCGGAGGCGCGCGCGCTCGCCCGCGATCGCCTCGGGAGGTGCCCCGCATGAACACGCTCCAGACGATCGTCGCGTTCCTCGCGGCGCTCACGCTGCTCATCTTCGTGCACGAACTGGGTCACTACCTGGTCGCCCGCTGGTGCGGGGTGAAGGTGCTTCGCTTCTCGATCGGCTTCGGCCGTCCGCTGTTGCGCTGGCGCCGAGCGCGACCCCGACTGCGGGCCGATCGCGCCGTCCGACCTGCCGCGCGCGTTCACCCGCAAGTCGCTGCTGCAGCGCTCGGCGATCGTCGTCGCCGGGCCGCTGGCGAACTTCCTGCTCGCCATCGCGCTGTACGCGACGATGGGATGGATCGGCATGCAGGAGCCGGCCGCGCTGATCGACGCTCCGGCGCCGGGCACCGCCGCGGCAGCCGCGCATCTGCAGGCCGCAGACCGCGTGCTCGAAGCCGACGGCACGGTCGTGCGCTCGTGGAACGACCTGCGCCTGGCGCTGCTCGAGCCCGTGATCGAGCATCGGCCCGCTTCGCTCGTGGTCGAGCGCGACGGCGAGCGGCGCTCCGTGCAACTCGACGCGAGCGGGCTGCCGGCCGACGAGGCCGAGCGCGATTTCCTCGGCACGCTCGGCCTGCGCATCGCTGCCGGCGACGTCGCGATCGGCACGCTGGTCGCCGGCGGCGCGGCCGAGCGCGACGGCTTGCGCGCGGGCGACCTGATCCGTGCGATCGACGGCAAGCCGATCGAGCGCGCCGCGCAGGTCATCGAATCGGTGCAGGCCGGCGCCGGACAGCCGCTTCGTTTTCGCGTGCTGCGCGACGGCGCCGAGATCACGCTGTCGGTGACGCCCGAGCAGCAGGAGGGGGTCGGCCGCATCGGCGCCGGACTGCAGGATCGGCTCGCCATGCAGACGGTGCGCTTCGGCCCGCTCGAGTCCATCGGTTACGGGGCGCGCCAGACCTGGGAGATGTCGGCGTTCTCGCTGCGCATGATGGGCAAGATGCTCACCGGCGAGCTGTCGCTGCGCAACCTGAGCGGACCGGTGACGATTGCCGATCTGGCGGGGCAGACGGTGCGCGTGGGATGGCTCGCGTACCTGAGCTTCCTCGCGCTGATCAGCATCAGCCTGGGCGTGCTGAATCTGCTGCCGATCCCCGTTCTCGACGGGGGTCATTTGGTATATTACGCGCTCGAAGCGCTCAAGGGCAGGCCGCTGTCCGAGCGCTTCATGGCGGTCACGCAGAAGGCCGGCCTCGCGATCATCATGATGATGATGGCGGTCGCGCTGTTCAACGATTTCACTCGGTTGATCGGTTCCTGAACGAATGCATTTCGCTCGACGCCGACCGGGGCGCAAGCCGGGTACGGCGCAACGGGCGCTGGCTGTGCTGCTGCTGGCGGTGCTTCCCATCGTCGCCGCCGCCTTCGAACCCTTCACGATCCGCGACATCCGCGTAGAAGGCGTCCAGCGCACCGAGCCGGGCACCGTCTTCAGCTATCTGCCGGTACGCGTCGGCGACACGATGACCGACGAGAAGGCGAGCGAGGCCGTCAAGGCGCTGTTCGCCACCGGCTTCTTCCGCGACGTGCGGCTCGAGGCCGAGGGCGACGTGCTCGTCGTGCACGTCGAGGAACGACCGGCGATCGCGTCGGTCGACATCACCGGCGCCAAGGAGTTCGACAAGGAAACGCTGCGCAAGGCGCTGCGCGACCAGGGCCTGGCCGAGTCGCGCATCTTCGATCGCGCCGTGCTCGAGCGCGCCGAGCAGGAGCTGAAGCGCCAGTACCTCGCGCGCGGCAAGTACGGCGTGCAGGTCACGTCCACCGTCACGCCGCTCGAGCGCAACCGCGTCGGCATCACGCTGGCCATCGAGGAAGGGCAGAACGCGCGCATCACGGCGATCCGTTTCGTCGGCAACAAGGCCTACACCGACAAGCAGCTGCTCGACGAGATGCGCCTGACCACGCCGGGCTGGTTCACCTGGTACTCGAAGAACGACCAGTACGCGCGCGAGAAGCTCGCCGGCGACCTCGAATCGCTGCGCTCGTTCTATCTCGATCGCGGCTATCTCGAGTTCGCGATCGAGTCCACGCAGGTGTCGATCTCGCCCGACAAGGAAAGCGTCGAGATCACGATCGACGTCCACGAAGGCGAGCAGTTCCGCGTCTCGCAGGTGCGCTTCGGCGGCGAGCTGCTCGGTCGCGAGGAAGAGTTCAAGAAGCTCGTGGAGTTGAAGCCCGGCGACGTGTTCTCCGGCAGCAGGCTGAGCGATTCGACCAAGCGCATCTCCGAGCGGCTGGGCGCGCTCGGCTACGCGTTCGCCAACGTGAACGCGGTGCCCGACATCGATCGGGACAAGCGCGAGGTGGCCTTCGACATCCTGGTCGATCCGGGGCGTCGCGTGTACGTGCGCCGCATCGACATCGCCGGCAACCTGCGCACGCGCGACGAGGTCATCCGCCGCGAGCTGCGCCAGTTCGAGGACGCGTGGTACGACGCCGAGAAGATCCGCCTGTCGCGCGAGCGCATCGACCGGCTCGGATACTTCACCGAGGTGCGCATCGATTCGCGCCCGGTGCCCGGCGCCCCCGACCAGGTCGACCTGGAGGTCGTCGTCACCGAGCGACCCACCGGCAACATCACGCTGGGCATCGGCTTCTCGAGCACCGACAAGGTCATCCTGTCGGGCTCGATCGTGCAGCACAACTTCCTCGGCACCGGCAAGTCGCTCGCGCTCGACGTGAACACGAGCCGGCTGTCGCGCACGATCGTCCTCTCGTATACCGACCCCTATTTCACGCCCGACGGCGTCAGCCGCTCGTTCGACCTGTATACGCGCAGCTTCGACGCCGACGAGCTCGGGCTGGGCGACTACCGCACGCGCGCGAGCGGTGTCGGCCTGCGCTTCGGAATCCCGTACACCGAGTTCGACCGGATCAGCCTGGGCACCACCTTCGAGCGCAACGACGTCCGGCTCGGCGCGCTGCCGCCGGTGCGCTACCAGCAGTTCGTCGACGACTTCGGAACGTCGAGCACCGCCTGGCTTGCCAACATCGGCTGGGCGCGCGACAGCCGCGACAGCGCGATCGTGCCTACGCGCGGGCGCGTGCAGACGGCGAACCTCGAAGTCACGATGCCGGTGGCCGAGTTGCGCTACTGGCGCGCCACCTACCTGCACCAGTGGTACTACCCGCTCGGGCGCGACTACACCTTCGCGCTGAACGGCGACCTCGGCATCGGGCGCGGCTTCGGCGGCGTGCCCTATCCGTTGTTCAAGAATTTCTACGCGGGCGGCATCGGTTCGGTGCGCGGCTACTACCCCAGCTCGCTGGGGCCGAAGGAACTGGAGACCACTACTTCGGGCGGCACCCGGCTCGTCCCGCTGGGCGGACAGACGCGCGTGGTCGGCAGCGCCGAGTTCATCTTCCCGTTGCCCGGCACCGGCCACGACCGCACGATCCGTTCCTTCGTCTTCCTGGACGCGGGCACGGTGTTCGGCGAGGACGAAACGGTGAGCCTGGGCGACCTGCGCTACTCCACCGGCGTCGGGCTGACCTGGCTGTCGCCGATCGGGCCGCTGAAGCTGAGCGTCGCCATGCCGCTGCGCAAGCGCGAGGGCGATCGCACGCAGCGGCTGCAGTTCCAGATCGGCACCGGGTTCTAGGACCCGGCGCTATGCGACAATTCGTGCCACTCATCGAGACAGGAAGCGCCGGATGAAGTTTTTCGGTTGGCTTGCCGCGTGCGCGCTCACCGTCGCGTTCGCACCGGCCGTCGCGCAGGAAGCGACGAAGATCGGCTTCGTGAACACCGAGCGCATCCTGCGCGATGCCGGGCCGGCGAAGGCGGCGCAGCAGAAGCTCGAGCAGGAGTTCAGCAAGCGCGACAAGGAACTGCAGGACATGGGCGCGCGGCTCAAGGCGCTGGGCGAGCGGCTCGAGCGCGATTCGGCCGTGATGAGCGACGCCGATCGCCTGCGCCGCCAGCGCGAGTTCTCCGACCTCGAGAAAGACTTCCAGCGCCGCCAGCGCGAGTTCCGCGAAGACCTGAACCAGCGCCGCAACGAGGAACTGGCGCAGGTGATCGACAAGGCCAATCGCGTGATCAAGCAGATCGCCGAGCAGGAGAAGTACGACATCATCCTGCAGGAAGCGGTCTTCGCGAGCCCGCGGATCGACATCACCGACAAGGTGCTGCGCGCGCTCACCAACGGCAAGCCCTGAGAAGCGGTGAGGCCGCCGTGCGCCGGCTCGATCCGCCGCTGAGCCTGGGCGAGCTGGCCAGGCTCGGCGGCGCGAGACTCGTCCGCGGCGACGCATCGCTGAGGCTGCATTCGCTGGCCAGCCTCGAAGCGGCCGGCCCCGAAGACCTTGCTTTCCTGGCGTCGGCCCGCATGGTATCGGCCGCGCAGGCCACGCGCGCCGGCGCGGTCGTCGTCGGGCCCGCGCTCGCCGATCGCGTGGCCGCGCAGGCCGCGCTGCTCGAGAGCGACGACGCGCAGCGCAGCTTCGCCGCGATCGCCCGCCACGTCGCGCCGCGCCTGGTTCCGCGCCCGGCGGCGGGCGTGCATCCGACGGCGGCGATCGGCGCGTCGGTGCGCCTGGGCCGCGACGTGCACGTCGGCGCCTTCGCCACCCTCGGCGACGGCGCGGCGATCGGCGACGGCGCGATCGTCGAGGCCGGAGCGCACGTGGGCACGGGCACCGGCATCGGCGCCGGAACGCGCCTGCATCCGCGCGTCGTCATCGAGCACGACTGCGTGCTCGGGCGCGACTGCGAGGTGTTCCCGGGCACGGTCATCGGCGCCGACGGCTTCGGCTTCGTCGATACCGGCGCCGGCTGGGAGAAGATCCCGCAACTGGGGCGCGTCGTCATCGGCGACGCGGTCGAGATCGGCGCGAACTGCGCGATCGATCGCGGCGCGCTCGACGACACGGTCATCGACGACGGCTGCAAGCTCGACAACCTCATCCAGGTCGCGCACAACGTGCGCATCGGAGAGCGCACGGCGATCGCCGGCTGCGTCGGCATCGCCGGCAGCGCGCGCATCGGGCGGCGCTGCCGCATCGGCGGCGGCGCGGGCATCCTCGGCCATCTCGAGATCTGCGACGACGTCACGATCTCGGCGATGAGCCTCGTCACCCGTTCGATTCGCCGGCCCGGCTTCTACTCCGGCGTGTTCCCGCTGATGGACAATGCCGACTGGGAGAAGGCGGCCGCGCTGGTGCGCCGCCTTCCGCAGGCGCGCGCGCGTAGGCGGGCAACGACGAACAACCACAGGACCGACGAATGACCGTGCTCGACATCCACGCGATCCTCGAACACCTGTCGCATCGCTACCCCATGCTGCTGGTCGACCGCGTGGTCGAACTGGAACTCGGCAAGCGGATCGTCGCGATCAAGAACGTGACGATCAACGAGCCGTACTTCCTCGGGCACTTCCCGCATTACCCGGTGATGCCGGGAGTGCTGCAGATCGAAGCGCTCGCGCAGGCAGCCGGAATCCTCTCGTTCCAGACGATGGGGCGCACCTCCGACGCGCGCTCGGTCTACTACTTCGTCGGCATCGACAGCGCGCGCTTCAAGCGGCCGGTCATTCCCGGCGACCAGCTGCGCCTCGAGGTGGAGATCGTGCGCATCGCGCGCTCGATCTGGAAATACGCCGGCAAGGCCACCGTCGACGGACAGGTCGCGGCCGAGGCCGAGCTGATGTGCACGCTGCGCGAGATCGCGCCGGCCGAGGCGGCGCAGCCGGCGCAATGACGGGCGTGCATCCCAGCGCGTTCGTCGACCCGGGCGCGCATCTCGACGAAGGCGTCGAGATCGGGCCCTGCGCGGTGATCGGCCCGAAGGTGCGCATCGGCGCGCGCACGCGCATCGGCGCGCACGTCGTCGTCCACTGCAACACGACGATCGGCGCCGACAACCGGATCTTCCCTTTCGCGTCGATCGGCGCCGATCCGCAGGACAAGAAATACGCCGGCGAGGAGACCTGGCTCGAGATCGGCGACGGCAACACGATCCGCGAGTGCGTCACGCTGAACCGCGGCACCGTGCAGGACCGCACCGTCACGCGCATCGGCGACGACAACTGGATCATGGCCTACGTGCACGTCGCGCACGACTGCGTCGTCGGCAGCCACACGATCTTCGCCAACAGCACCAACCTCGGCGGCCACGTCGAGGTCGGCGACTGGGCCTTCCTCGGCGGCGCCTCGCAGGTCCACCAGTTCTGCAAGATCGGCGCGCACGCGATGACGGCAACCGGCACCGTCGTGCTGCACGACATTCCCCCGTACGTGACGGTCTCGGGCAATACGGCGGCCGCGCACGGCATCAACACCGAGGGGCTGCGGCGCCGCGGTTTCTCGGCCGAGCGCATCGAGACGATCCGCCGGGCCTACCGCACGCTGTACCGCAGCGGTCTGACGCTGCAGCAGGCGATCGCGGCGCTGTGCGAACGGCAGGGCGAACTCGAACGCGATGCCGCGGGCGAGGCGCCGGCGGCGGCGCTCGATCTCGCGCTGCTCGCCGGCTTCCTCGAGCGCGTGAGCCGCGGCATCGTCCGCTGATGCCCGCGCAGCCCGCGCGCCGCGAGTCGCTCGCGCTCGGCATGGTGGCCGGCGAAGCCTCGGGCGACGTGCTCGCGGCGGCGCTTCTCGCCGGCATCGGCGTGCAGGCCGATCGCGTGCACGCCGCGGGCATCGGCGGTCCGTCGATGCGCGCGCAGGGCTTCGACGCGTGGTGGACGATCGACGCGCTGTCGGTCAACGGCTATCTCGAGGTGCTGCGCGAGTATCCACGGCTGCGCCGCATGCGCAACGCGTTGCGCGAGCGCCTGCTGCAGTGGCGCCCCAACGTGTTCGTCGGCGTGGATGCGCCCGATTTCAACCTGGACCTGGAGCGCGCGCTGCGCAGCCGCGGCATCCGCGTCGTCCACTTCATCGGCCCGTCGATCTGGGCGTGGCGGCGCGAGCGCATCCGCAGGATCGCGGCCAGCGTCGATCGCATCCTGCTGCTGTTCCCGTTCGAGCAGGCGCTGTACCGCGAGGCGGGCATCGACGCGGTCTACGTCGGCCATCCGCTGGCCGACGTGATTCCCTTCGAGGTCGATGCCGCCCAGGCGCGGCGCGCGCTCGGGCTGCCGGCCGAGGCGCCGGTGGTCGCGCTGCTGCCCGGCAGCCGGCCCTCGGAGATCGAGCACCTCGCTGCGCCGTTCCTCGCCACCGCGGCGTGGCTGCACGCGCGCCGTCCCGAGCTGCGCTTCGTGCTGCCCGCTGCCTCCGACGCGGGCTTCGAGCGGCTGAAGGCCATCGCCGCACGCGCGGGGCTGCCGTCGACGATGTCGTTGACGATCGTGCGCGGCCGCGCGCACGATGCGCTGGCCGCCGCCGAAGCGGTGCTCGTCGCCAGCGGCACGGCGACGCTCGAGGCAGCCCTTTTCCGCAGGCCGATGGTCATCGCATACCGGATGAGCGCGATCAGTTACCGCATCATGCGTCCGATGGCCCTGTTGCCGTGGATCGGATTGCCGAACGTGCTGGCCGGTCGCTTCGTCGTTCCCGAGTTCCTGCAGCACGCGGTGCAGCCCGAAGCGATGGGGCGCGCGCTGCTGCAGCAGCTCGACGACGCGGCGCATCGCGCATCGATCGTCGAGACCTTCTCGCGGATGCACGAGGAGCTGCGCTGCGGATGCGCATCGCGCGCCGCGCAGGCGGTGCTGGAAGTGGCCGATGAGCGCGCGGTCGCGTAGGCGCACGCAGGCCGAGCTGGCGCTCGGTGCGCTGCACGTCGAGGGACCGGTGTGCGGGGTCGACGAGGCGGGCCGCGGTCCGCTCGCCGGGCCGGTCTACGCGGCGGCCGTCGTGCTCGATCCGGCCCGTCCGATCCGCGGCCTGCGCGACTCCAAGCAGCTCGATGCGCCGCGGCGCGAAACGCTGTCGCTGCGCATCCGCGAACGGGCGCGCGCGTGGGCGATCGCCAGCGCCAGCGTCGAGGAGATCGACGCGCTGAACATCCTGCAGGCGTCGCTGCTCGCGATGCAGCGCGCGGTGGCGGCGCTCGGCCTGGTGCCGGCGCTCGCGCGCGTGGACGGCGACCGGGCGCCGAAGCTCGCCTGCGCGGTGCAGACGATCATCGGCGGCGATGCCAGCGATCGCGCGATCTCGGCGGCGTCGATTCTCGCCAAGGTGGCGCGCGACGCGGAGATGTGCGCGCTGCACGAGCGCTTCCCGCAATACGGCTTCGACCGCCACAAGGGCTACGGAACGCCCGAGCACCTGCGGCTGCTGCAGCTGAACGGTCCGTGCGGCGTGCATCGACGCAGCTTCGCCCCGGTGCGTGCGCTGCTCGCGCCGTCCGGCGGAGCCGAGCCATCGGTGGAGTCCTTCCGCGCCGCCCTGTTCGCGGCGAGCGCCGACGTCCTTCTCGAAGATGACTGAAGACGCGCTGCGCGTCGTCGCCTCGGCGTCGAACGCGCGCTACCGACGGCTGCTCGCTCTCGTCGGTTCGTCGCGCGAACGCGCGCGCGCCGGCGTCGTCGTGCTCGAAGGCGTACACCTGCTGCAGGCCTGGGCCGGGCGTTTCGGGCGCGACGCCGAACCGGTGGAAGTGTTCGTCGCCCGGCGCGGGCTCGCCGACCCCGAGATCGGCTCGTGGGCGATGCGCTATCGCCGGCAGGCGGTCGTCCTCGAAGACCGCCTGTTCGACCGGGCGAGCAGCGTCGAGCACGGCGCAGGGCTGCTGGCGATCGTCGCGCTGCCCGCGGCAAGCCTGCCCGGGCAACTCGATGACGACGCCGTCTATCTCGATCGCCTGCAGGACCCGGGAAACGTCGGCAGCGTGCTGCGCAGCTGCGCGGCCGCCGGCGTGCGGCGCGTTCTCTGCGCGGCGGGGACGGCCGCCTGCTGGTCGCCGAAGGTGCTGCGCGCCGCGATGGGCGCGCATTTCGGGCTGGAGATCCACGAGGGCGTGGAGGCTGCCGAGCTGCGGGTGCGCTGTCGCGTCGAGCCGATGGCCACCGACGCCGGCGCGGCGCGTTCGCTCTACGACGCCGACCTGCGCGCGCCCGTGCTCTGGCTGTTCGGCAACGAAGGGCAGGGGCTCGATCCGGCGCTGAAGGCGTGGACGCGCGCGCGGCGCGTGTCGATCCCGCAGACCGAAGCGGTGGAGTCGCTCAACGTCGGCGTCGCCGCCGCGTTGTGCCTGTACGAGCAATGGCGCCAGCGCGGCTTCGCGGGCAGCCGCCGCGGCGCCGGGAGCCGTTCGGATCGACCCTAGGCCAGATCCAGCTCGTGCAGCACCGTCGCTGCGATCTCCTCGATCGACTTCGTCGTCGACGACAGCCAGCGGATTCCCTCGCGGCGCATCAGCTCCTCGCCCCGGCTGACCTCGTAGCGGCAGTTCTGCAGCGAGGCGTAGCGGCTGCCCGGGCGCCGCTCGTTGCGGATCTCGGCCAGGCGCTCCGGCGCGATCGAAAGCCCGAAGAGCTTCGATTTGTAGCGGTACAGCACCTCCGGGAGCCGGCCGCGCTCGAAGTCCTCGGGGACGAGCGGATAGTTGGCGGCGCGGATGCCGTGCTGCATCGCCAGGAACAGGCTGGTCGGCGTCTTGCCGCTGCGCGAGACGCCGATCAGGATCACTTCGGCGTGGTCCAGCTCGACGTGGCTCTGGCCGTCGTCGTGCGCCAGCGCGTAGTTGATCGCCGCGATGCGGCGCTGGTAGGACTCGGAGTTGGTCGCGGCGTGTGAACGGCCCACGGTGTGCGTGGAGCGCACGCCGAATTCGCTCTCGAGCGGTTCGACGAAGGTGGCGAAGAGATCGAGGTAGCGGCAGTTCGCCATGCGCACGATGTCGTTGATCGCCGGGTCGATCAGCGTGCTGAAGACGACGGGCCGGTTGCCGTCGACCAGCGCCTGGCGGTCGATGCGCTCGACCGCCTGCTGGGCCTTCTCGACCGAATCGACGAAGGGCAGGCGCACCTGGCGCAGCCTCATCGGCTCGAACTGCGTGAGCAGCGAGTGGCCGAAAGTCTCCGCCGTGATGCCGGTACCGTCGGAGACGAAGAAGATCGTGCGCTCGAAGCGCGGATGCGCGGGCGCGGGCTCGCCGGCGAGGGCCGGCGCGAGCGGCGCGGCGCCGGCGGCGCCTTCGTTCGGGCGGTCGTTCATCGCCGTCGCGTCCTTGCGGGGGATGCGCGGCGGACGGGTCCGCGCCGCGCAGTAGAATCGTCCGAAAGCCCGACCGGTCGCCGCGGCGCCGGTCCCCTGCGGGCGCCGGCGCGCGCGCAAGACGAGTTTCCAACCATGTCAGGACCTTCCCATGACTTCGAACGACGAGCGATACGTCGTCGCCTTCGAGGCGCTGCGCATGACCGATGTCGAATCGGTCGGCGGCAAGAACGCCTCGCTGGGCGAGATGATCGGCGAACTGGCGGCCTCGGGCGTGCGCGTGCCGGGCGGCTTCGCCACCACGGCATTCGCCTTTCGTGATTTCCTCGACCGCAACCGACTCACCGAACGCATCGCCGCGCGCCTGCGCGAATTGAACACCGAGGACGTCAAGGCGCTCGCCGAATGCGGCGCCGAGATCCGCGGATGGATCGTCGACGCGCCGCTGCCGGCGCCGCTCGAGCAGGCCATCCGCGAGCATTATCGCCGGATGGCCGAAGAGGCGGGCGGGCAGCTCGCCGTGGCGGTGCGCTCGTCGGCCACCGCCGAGGATCTTCCCGACGCGTCCTTCGCCGGGCAGCAGGAGAGCTACCTGAACGTCGTCGGCATCGACGCGGTGCTCGATCGCATCCGGCACGTGTTCGCGTCGCTCTACAACGACCGCGCGATCTCGTACCGCGTGCACAAGGGCTTCGAGCACGGCGAGGTCGCGCTCTCGGCGGGCGTGCAGCGGATGGTGCGCAGCGACCTCGCCAGCTCGGGCGTGATGTTCACCATCGACACCGAATCGGGCTTCCCCGACGTCGTCTTCATCACCAGCGCCTACGGACTGGGCGAAACGGTGGTGCAGGGCGCGGTGAACCCCGACGAGTTCTACGTGCACAAGCCGATGCTCGAGGCCGGCAAGTTCCCGATCATCCGGCGCGAGCTCGGCTCGAAGCTGATCCGGATGGTGTTCGCGCCGGAGGCCGACGGCGCCGACGCGGGGCGGCGCGTGCGCACGCTCGACACCTCGCTCGAGGCGCGCAACCGCTTCTCGCTGTCGGACGACGACGTGATCGAGCTGGCGCGCTACGCGGTGATCATCGAGCGGCATTACGGCCGGCCGATGGACATCGAGTGGGGCAAGGACGGCGCCGACGGCAGGCTCTACATCCTGCAGGCGCGTCCCGAGACGGTGAAGTCGCGCGTGGGCGAGACGCGCCAGCAGCGCTACAAGCTCAAGTCCAGCTCCGAGGTGCTCGCCTCGGGTCGCGCGATCGGCCAGAAGGTGGGCGCGGGGCAGGTACGCGTGGTGGCCGACGCGAGCGCGATGGATCGCGTGCAGCCGGGCGACGTGCTGGTCACCGACATGACCGACCCGAACTGGGAGCCGGTGATGAAGCGCGCGTCGGCGATCGTCACCAACCGCGGCGGACGCACCTGCCACGCGGCGATCATCGCGCGCGAGCTGGGCATTCCGGCCGTGGTCGGCTGCGGAGACGCCACCGATCGGCTGAAGGATGGCTCGCTCGTCACCGTGTCGTGCGCCGAGGGCGACACCGGCTACATCTACGACGGGCTGCTCGAGACCGAGGTCACCGAGATCGACTCGGGGACGATGCCGCCGCTGCCGGTCAAGCTGATGGTCAACGTGGGCAACCCGCAGCTCGCCTTCGACTTCGCGCTGCTGCCCAGCGACGGCGTAGGGCTGGCGCGCGTCGAGTTCATCATCAACAACAACATCGGCATCCACCCGAAGGCGATCCTCGACTACCCGAACGTCGACGCCGAGCTGAAGAAGGCGGTGGAAAGCGTCGCGCGCGGGCACGCCACGCCGCGCGCGTTCTACGTCGAGCGCCTGGCCGAAGGCGTCGCGACCATCGCCGCGGCGTTCTGGCCGCGCCCGGTGATCGTTCGCCTGTCCGACTTCAAGTCGAACGAGTACCGCAAGCTGATCGGCGGCTCGCGCTACGAGCCCGACGAGGAGAACCCGATGCTCGGCTTCCGGGGCGCCTCGCGCTACGTGGCCGAGAGCTTCCGCGACTGCTTCGAGCTCGAATGCGAGGCGATGCGCCGCGTGCGCGGGAAGATGGGGTTCACCAACGTCGAGCTGATGGTGCCGTTCGTGCGAACGACGAAGGAGGCCGCGTCGGTCGTCGAACTGCTGTCGCGCTACGGCCTGCGGCGCGGCGAAGACGGACTGCGCCTGATCATGATGTGCGAACTGCCGTCGAATGCGCTGCTGGCCGAGCAGTTCCTCGAGCACTTCGACGGCTTCTCGATCGGCTCGAACGACCTGACGCAGCTCACGCTGGGACTGGACCGCGACTCGGGCCTGGTCGCCGAAGGCTTCGACGAACGCGACCCGGCGGTGCGCCAGCTGCTCGAGCGCGCGATCCGCGCCTGCCGCGACGCCGGCAAGTACGTCGGCATCTGCGGCCAGGGCCCCTCCGACCACCCCGATCTCGCCCGCTGGCTGATGGAGCAGGGGATCGAGTCGATCTCGCTGAATCCGGACACGCTGCTGTCGACGTGGCAGCAGCTGGCCGGGGAAGGGAAGGGAGAAGGAAGAAGGGAGAAGGGGCAGGGATAGGGCGCGGAGGTGCGGGTCGAGGAGGGGCGAGAGCTTACGAAGTCGAGGCCTTGACCCTCCCTCCGTCTCCTTTCCCTCTTCCCGCCTTCAACACCCGTTCCCGCTCCCGCTGCCATTCGCGTTCGCGTTCGGTGGCGCGCTTGTCGTACTGGCGCTTGCCCTTGGCCAGGCCGATGGTCGCCTTCACGCGTCCGCGCGTGTAGTGCAGGTCGAGCGGCACCAGCGTGTAGCCGGCGCGCTCGACCTTGCCGATGAGCTTGGCGATCTCGCCCTCGTGCATCAGCAGCTTGCGCGAGCGCAGCGGATCGGGCTTCACGTGGGTGGACGCCTCGGGCAAGGGCGTGATGTGCGCGCCGATCAGGAACAGCTCCGCGTTGCGCACGATCACGTAGCCCTCCTTCAGCTGAACGCGCCCGGCGCGGATCGCCTTGACTTCCCATCCCTCGAGCGCGAGTCCGGCCTCGAAGCGCTCCTCGATGGAGTAGTCGTGCGTGGCCTTTTTGTTCTGCACGATGCTCATGACTAGAATCCTAACCCGTGCACGCCGTCCGCAAGTCCGTCCTGCTTCCGTACAGCGACCGGAAGATGTACGAGCTCGTCGAGCGCGTCGAGGATTACCCGAAGTTCCTGCCGTGGTGCGGGGGCTCCGAGGTGAGGCGCGAAAGCGACGAGCGCGTCATTGCCACGGTGCTCATCGATTTCCGCGGATTGAAGCAGCGCTTCACCACGACCAACCTGCAGCGTCCGCCCGAGGCGATCTCGATGCGGCTGCGCGAAGGGCCGTTCTCGCGCCTGGACGGCGAATGGCGCTTCCGGGCGCTGCGCGAGGACGCCTGCAAGGTCGAGTTCTCTCTCGAATACGCGTTCGCCGGCGGCCTGCTGGGACGCGCGCTGGCGCCCGTCTTCGACCAGATCGCGCGCTCGTTCATCGACGCCTTCGTTCGACGGGCCGACCAGGTCTACGGGGGTTCGGACTGAGCGCGATACGCGTCGAGCTGGCCTGGGTCGGCGAGGGCGGCGACGTGCTGCTGCGCCCGTTCGAGCTGCCTGCAGGCGCGACGGTGGGAGACGCCCTCGACGCGTTGGGCGAACCGCTGGCCGCGACGCTGCGCTCCCGCATCGAGGCCGATGCGCTCGGCGTAGCGGTCTACGGCAAGCCGCGCACGCTCGAAAGCGTCCTGAACGACGGCGATCGCGTCGAACTCGTCGCTTGTCTCGTCGTCGACCCGCGGACGGCGCGAAGGCAGCGCGTGCAGCAGCGGCGCGCCGACGGTGGGGATCCCCGCTGGAAACGGCGCTAGCGGCTTCCCACAGGCTTCCGGGCTCGCTGCCCGGCAGCGTTCAGCGATCGCCGCACAGACGCCCGAGATCGGCGCGCGCGGTCTTCAGCCGTTGCGCCCGCTGTGCGTCGTCCAACGGCTCCGGCTCGCCGCGCGTGTTCAGCGTGACGACCCTGATGCCGCTTTCGAGCGTGCGGATCTCGCGCTGCGCCTCGTCGCAGGCACGCTTCGCGGACGCCGCACGTTCGCTCTCCTCGCGCTGCTTCGCCTCGTTCTCTTCCCGCTCGGCCATGCGCTGCCGGAACGCGCGCTCGCGCTCGACCCAGGTCGATGCGGCACCCCCCTGCGCTTTCGATGGCGATGCCGCCGCATGGTCGGCGGGCGGCGCTGCGTCCGGGGACGAAGGAGCGGCCGACGGCGGGGACGACGTGGCCCGCTCGCCGGCCGGGGATCGCAGGATCTGCGACGCACGCACGTCGGTGGGCGGTGCGCGATCGGAATAGACCATTCGCCCCTGCGCGTCGCGCCACTGCCAGGGTGTCGCCGCGTCGGCGGCCGATGCGAAGAGCAGCGCGCCGGCGGCCAGGGCGCAGGGGACGAAACGGATTGCGGTCATGTCGCTCGCTGCTGTGCCGGTCGTCCGCGGATTGTCCCGGCCGGCGACGCCGGCGGACGGTCGATGCCGACGGATGGCGCCGCGTACGCGACGAAAGCGAGGCCGCAAGCGACCCCCGGTGCGCCGGTATAATCGACTTTTGCGCGAGGGCTCCATGCGACTGGCCAAGAAGGCGCTCACGTTCGACGACGTCCTGCTCGTCCCCGCCTACTCCGAGATCCTTCCCCGCGACACCTCCCTCAGAACCCGGCTCACGCGCCGCATCGGCCTGAACATCCCGCTCGTGTCGGCGGCGATGGATACCGTCACCGAGGGGCGCCTGGCGATCGCGATCGCGCAGGAGGGAGGCCTCGGCATCGTCCACAAGAACCTCTCGCCGCAGCAGCAGGCGGCCGAGGTGGCGCGCGTCAAGCGCCACGAAGCCGGCGTCGTCGTCGATCCGATCACGATCGAGCCCGACATGAAGGTGCTCGACGTCATCCAGCTCACGCAGCAGCACCGCATCTCCGGACTGCCCGTCGTGCAGGGCCGCAAGGTGGTCGGCATCGTCACCAACCGCGACCTGCGCTTCGAGACGCGCCTTGACGAGCCGGTGAGCCGCATCATGACGCCGCGCGAGCGGCTCGTCACCGTGCACGAGGGCGCGTCCCTCGACGAGGCGCAGGCGCTGATGCATCGGCACCGGCTCGAGCGCGTGCTGGTCGTCGACGACGAGTTCGAGCTGAAGGGCCTGATCACCGTCAAGGACATCCTGAAGGCCACGGCGCACCCCGACGCGTGCAAGGATCCGCAGGGCAAGCTGCGGGTGGGCGCGGCGGTGGGCGTCGGCGACGGCGGCGAAGCCGAGGAGCGCATCGAGCGGCTGGTGCGCGCCGGCGTCGACGTGCTCGTCGTCGACACGGCGCACGGGCACACGCGCGGCGTGATCGAACGCGTTCGCGCGATCCGGCGGGCGCATCCCGACGTCGACATCGTCGCCGGCAACATCGCCACCGGCGAAGCAGCGCGCGCGCTGGTCGAGGCGGGCGCCGACGCGGTCAAGGTCGGCATCGGCCCGGGCTCGATCTGCACCACGCGCGTCGTCGCCGGCGTGGGCGTGCCGCAGATCACCGCCATCGCCGACGTCGCCTCGGCGCTCGCCGGAACCGACGTCCCGCTGATCGCCGACGGCGGCATCCGCTACTCGGGCGACGTCGCCAAGGCGATCGCGGCCGGCGCCGACTCGGTGATGCTCGG
This sequence comes from Burkholderiales bacterium, assembly GCA_003576795.1. GTDB lineage: Bacteria > Pseudomonadota > Gammaproteobacteria > Burkholderiales > Burkholderiaceae_E > Zeimonas. Next base: position 953 of record QEVN01000039.1, on the reverse strand, counting down.
CTCGATGTTCGCCGGCACCGAAGAGGCGCCCGGCGAGGTCATCCTCTACCAGGGCCGCTCCTACAAGACCTATCGCGGCATGGGCTCGCTCGGCGCGATGCAGCAGGGCGCGGCCGACCGCTATTTCCAGGACCCCACCGGAAGCGTCGACAAGCTCGTTCCCGAGGGAATCGAAGGACGCGTGCCGTACAAAGGAGCATGGGCTATTGCGGCTGCCCCACGATCGACGACATGCGCTCGAAGCCGCACTTCGTCGAGATCACCGCCGCCGGCATGCGCGAATCGCACGTGCACGACGTGCAGATGACGAAGGAAGCGCCGAACTACCGGGCTGATTGAGGAGCCGATCGAGGCTCAGACCGAGGCTCCGACCGAACGGACACGCGATGCACGACCGCATCCTCATTCTCGACTTCGGCTCGCAGGTCACGCAGCTGATCGCGCGACGCATACGCGAAGCGAACGTCTATTGCGAAATCCATCCCTGCGACGTCGACGATGCGTTCGTACGCAACTTCGCGCCCAAGGGAATCATCCTCTCCGGCAGCCACCTGTCGGCGCACGAGGTGTCGCACGACCGCGCACCCGAAGCGGTGTTCACGCTCGGCGTGCCGGTGCTCGGCATCTGCTACGGCATGCAGACGATGGCGCAGCAGCTCGGCGGACGCGTCGAGAGCGGCTCGCCGCGCGAGTACGGCTACGCGCAGGTGCGCGCGCACGGGCACACGAAGCTGCTCGACGGCATCGAGGATTCGCGCAACGCCGAAGGGCACGGGCTGCTCGAAGTCTGGATGAGCCATGGCGACAAGGTCGTCGAGCTGCCGCCCGGCTTCCGGGTGATGGGCTCCACCGCGTCGTGCCCGATCGCGGCGATGGCCGACGAGGAACGCCGCTTCTACGGCGTGCAGTTCCACCCCGAGGTCACGCATACGAAGCAGGGCACGACGATCCTG
>QEVN01000038.1 GCA_003576795.1 Burkholderiales bacterium | reverse complement strand
CGCAGCCAGCGCAGGCGGCGCGGAATCGAGATGACGCGCGCGATCGTCGTCGCCGATTGCGGGCTCGGTGTAGAACATCCGCGCCTGCGCCGCGAGTTCGTTCAATGTCTGCGCCCTTTCCTTCAGCAGTTCGCAGACCAGCGCCAGGTCCGCGTCGCCGGCCTCGATCGAAACACCCGCCGCTTCGAGGCGAGGCCGTACGAGCACGGCAAGGTCGGCGTCGGAAGTCGCCTTCAGGTAAGAGCCGTCGAACCACTGCACCAGTTGCTCGCGCGAGAAGATCTCCTCGTCGCCGTGGCTCCAGCCCAGCCGCGCGAGGTAGTTGACGACGGCCTCGGGCAGGTAGCCGTCGTCGTCGTACTGCATGACCGACACGGCGCCGTGGCGCTTGGACAATTTCTGCCCGTCCGGGCCGTGGATCATCGGCAGGTGGCCGTACTCGGGCACCGGCGCGCCGAGCGCGCGCAGGATGTTGATCTGCCGCGGGGTGTTGTTCACGTGATCGTCGCCCCGCAGCACGTGCGTGATCCGCATGTCCCAGTCGTCGACGACGACGCAGAAGTTGTAGGTCGGCGTGCCGTCCGAGCGCGCGATGATCAGGTCGTCGAGCTCGGCGTTGTCGAAGGCGATGGGCCCCTTGACGAGGTCGTTCCACGCGGTTGCGCCGTCCAGCGGGTTGCGAAAGCGAATCACCGGATCGACGCCGGCCGGCGGCTGGGGCAGCGTGCGCCCCGGCTCGGGACGCCAACGCCCGTCGTAGCGGGGCTTGAGCCCCCGCGCCTCCTGCGCGGCGCGCATCGCCTCGAGCTCTTCGCGCGTGCACCAGCAGCGATACGCGGTGCCCTGCTCGAGCATCTGCGCGATGACCTCGCGATATCGATCCATCCGCTGCGTCTGGTAGTACGGCCCCTCGTCGGCGTCCAGCCCGAGCCAGCGCATGCCGTCGAGGATCGCCTGCGTCGCCTCGGGCGTCGAGCGCTCGAGATCGGTGTCCTCGATGCGCAGGAGGAAGGTGCCGCCGTAATGGCGCGCATAGGCCCAGGCGAACAGCGCGGTGCGCGCGCCGCCGATGTGCAGGAAAACGGTCAACGGTCAACGGTCAACGGTCAACGGTCAACGGTCGAGCCGACAGACCGATTCTACGCGAGGGCTTGCCCTCCAACGGCTGGAATGGGCGCCTCGCGCAGCCCCCGTACCTGGAGGGCTCTGCCTGCCCGCCTCTCGTTTCGGCAACGGCTCGTTGGCGGAGCTCCGCATTTCGCCGCAGAGCGCAGCGTTTCGGCGGGAGAAACAATCTTCGCAACCGAGAACGCTGCGAAACGTTGCACATCCAAGACTGGTCCGTGCCGCGCAACCGGCCGGCAGCGCCGCCGACCCGCGCCGAGCCCCCGACCCCGATTTCAGTATCGTGCGCGGATGGACAAGCCTTTCTCGCTCGCCTGCGAGCGCAATCGCGAACCGATTCTTGCCGTGCTGCAGCAGCATTTCGGCGACCGCAACCGCGTGCTCGAGGTCGGCAGCGGCACCGGCCAGCACGCGGTGCACTTCGCCGACGCGCTGCCGCACCTCGAATGGCAGGCGAGCGACGTCGAGGAGAACCTGCCGGGGATCCGCGCCTGGCTCGACGAGCTGGCGCTGCCGAACACGCCGGCGCCGATTGCGTGGGACGTGCGCGACGAGCCGCCCGCGGGGGGCTTCGACGCGGTGTTCACCGCGAACACGCTGCACATCATGAGCTGGGAGGAGGTCGAGCGCCTGTTCTCCACGCTGCCCGACCTGACCACCGACGACGCGCGCCTCGTCGTCTACGGCCCGTTCCACTACGACGGACACGCGACCAGCGACAGCAACGCGCAATTCGACCGGTGGCTGCGCAGCGAAGACGCGCAGCGCGGACTGCGCGACTTCGAGAAGGTCGACGCGCTCGCCCGCGCCGCGGGCTTCGAATTGCTGGAGGACCGGGCGATGCCCGCCAACAACCGGTGCATCGTCTGGGAGCGGCGAGGCTGAGTTTGGCGCGCCCGGCGAAACTGCTTACAATTTCGCCTCCTCTCCCGGGCGGTTAACTCAGCGGTAGAGTGCCACCTTCACACGGTGGAAGTCACTGGTTCGATCCCAGTACCGCCCACCAGAAAGCCCGGTGAACAAGCGGCTTTCTGCAAGAGCAGACACCAGCCTAGCTTCGGGACGCCCGCGCTCGCCGAGGCGCCGGCGGCGCGCCTCCCCCGGGCAATCCAAAGCCCGACCGGCGATTCGGCGCGGGCATCGCGCTTGCCCGCAGCGCCCATGTTCGTCGAGCTCGATGGCGACGCGCCGCTCGTGGTGCAGATCACGCGGTCGCTGCGTGCAGCGATCGTAAGCGGCACATTGCGGCCGGGCGCCGCGCTGCCGGCCACGCGCACGCTGGCCGCCGAACTGGGCGTGTCGCGCAACACGGTCGTGACGGCATACGAGCAGCTGTGCGCCGAGCAGCTCGCCGTCGCCGAAGTGGGCCGCGGCACCTTCGTCGCGGCGGCCGTCACGCCGTCGTCGCCGCAGCGCACTGAAGGGCCTGCGCCGGCGCCCGCGCCGCTGCACGAAGTCTCGCGCTACGCTGCCCGCCTGCGTGCCCTGCCCGCGCCGGTGCTGCGCGGGCCCCAGCCGCAACTGCGCTACGACATGCGCTACGGCGAGCCGCTGGTCGATCCGCTGCTGATGTCGTCGTGGCGACGCGCGCTCGGCCAGGCGGCGATGAATTGCCGTGAAAACTACCCTCCGTGCATCGGCGAGGCGGCGCTGCGCCGCGCGATCGCCGAATACATCCTGCGCCGGCGAGGCGTGCTGTGCGATGCCGACGACGTCGTCATCGTCAGCGGCACGCACCAGGCGATCTGCCTGCTCGCCCGCATCCTGCTCGACGAAGGCGATCGCGTCGCGGTGGAAAACCCCGGCTACGAAGCGTCGGTGCAGGCGTTGCAGGCCGGCGGCGCACGGCTCGTCGACGTGCCCTTCGACGCGCACGGCCTGGAGGTGAGCGCGCTGCCGCGCACGGGTGTGCGGATGATCCTCGTCACGCCGTCGCACCAGTTCCCCACCGGCGCCGTGATGTCGCTGGAGCGCCGCCGCGCGCTGCTCGAGCACGCCGACGCGACCGGGTCCTGGGTGATCGAGGACGACTACGACGGCGAGTTCCGATACGACGGCACTCCGCTGCCGGCGCTGCGCGCGCTCGAGGCGGGCGAGCGCCGCGTCTCCTACGTCGGCACTTTCTCGAAGGTGCTGTTTCCCGGCCTGCGACTCGGCTACGTCGTCTGCCCGCGGGCGTTGCGCGACGACCTCGTGGCCGCCAAGCGACTCGACGACCGCGGTTGCAGCAGCGTCGATCAGCTGGCGCTCGCGCAGCTGATGGAGAGCGGCGCCTTCGACCGCCACCTGCGCCGCGCCGCCGTCGAGCTGCGCCGGCGACGCGCGTCGCTGCTCGACGGCCTGCGCCGGCACGCCGGCGGTCACGTCGTCGTCCTCGACTCGTGCGCCGGCATGCATGTCGTCGGCTGGCTGCCGGCCTGGCCCGCCGATCGCGTGCGCTCGCTCGTCCACCTGGCAGCCGAACGCGGGCTCGGCCTGCACTCGATCGCGCCGCACTACCGGCGCGCGACGCCGGCGCAGGGTCTGCTGTTCGGCTACGCGACGCTGTCGGTCAAGCAGCTCGGAGCGGCGACCGCGCTGCTCGGCGCATGCCTGCGCGATGCCAGCCGCTCGCGCGCGATTGCGCCGCCGCTGGCCGTGATCGACGACGAGGATGCGATGGCGTGACCGTGCATTGGCGCCGGCTCTCGAGGGCGAATTGGACCTTGCGCCGCGGGCCTTCGACACGGATAACGAACCCATGATGCGTCGACCGTGGAGTCCGATATGAAGTTCATGATCCTCGTCAAGTCGAACCCGGGCATCGAGAAACGCCTCGACGACATGAGCAATGCAGTGATGAAGGAGCTGATGGCTCAGATGAATGTCTTCAACGAGGAGCTGAAGAAGGCCGGTGTGTTGAAGGATTGCGACGGGCTGCGCCCGAGCCGCGAAGGCAAGCGGGTGCGCTTCGACGGTCCGTCGCGCACCGTCATCGACGGGCCGTTCGAGGGAGACCTGGTCGCCGGCTACTGGATATGGGAGTTGCCCGACATCGAAGACGCGGTCGCGTGGGTCAAGCGCTGCCCGAACCCGATGCCCGTGCCCTCGGAGATCGAGATCCGGCCGATCTGAACCCGTCATGGAGATCGAAAATGGCCGACGACAAACTCGTGAATTGCCTGTGGTTCGACCATGGACAGGCGCGCAAAGCGGCGGAGTTCTGCGCTTCCGTCTTCCCCGACAGCCGCGTCGGCGTCGCGATGGACGCCCCGTCCGACTATCCCGGGGGTCGACAGGGCGGCGAGCTGACGGTCGAATTCACCGTCCTCGGCCGAGCGTTCATCGGCCTGAATGGCGGATCCAACTTCAAGCCCAACGAGGCGGTCAGCTTCATGGTGCTGACCGACGACCAGGAGGAGACCGACCGCTACTGGAACGCGATCGTCGGCAACGGGGGCGAGGAAGGCGAATGCGGCTGGTGCAGGGACAGATGGGGCTTCTCCTGGCAGATCACTCCGCGCGCCCTGATCGAGGCGACGCGAAACCCGGACAAGGCCGCAGCCAAGCGGGCGATGGACGCGATGATGACGATGAAGAAGATCGACATCGCGAAGATCGAGGCGGCCGAACGCGGGAAGAACCCCGGTGCCCAGGCCCGGCATGATTCTTGAAATCCGCCGGTTCTGCCCCAATGTATCTGACCCGTCGGTCGCAGGGACGACCCGCTTTTCATGGAGGTCTAGCCATGGCTGAAAGTTCTGCAAGACACTGGCAGGATCCGGTGAACCTGATCCTCGGCATCCTGATGCTGATCTCGCCGTGGGTACTCGGCTACAGCGCGGCGCAAGGGCGCGCTACCGACAACGCGGTGCTCTTTGGCATCCTCATCGGCGTGGCCGCGATTGCGGCAATGGTGAACCTTCGCGCCTGGAAGGAATGGGTCAACGTCGTCTTCGGCGCCTGGCTGTTCATTTCCCCTTGGGCGCTCGGTTTCGCCGGCGTTGCCGCAGCCGCCTGGAGCGCGTGGATCATCGGCGCCATCGTCTTCATCCTGGCGCTGTGGGAACTGGGCACCGATCAGCAGATCGGCGGCTGGTGGAGCCACGCGCACTGACGCACGCGGCCTCCGCGTACCCACGCAGCGGACGACGGCCTGGAAGCAGGCCGTCGTCCGCGCGCGCAGTTCTCGGCGCGGTTCTCCCTCCCTTCAGGCATTCGGCCAGTACAACGTCTTCTGCGCACTGCGTTCGCGCTCACTGACGCTTGCGGCTTCGCGCTCGACCTGCTCGCGCGATTTGGTGGAGGGCACGAGATGCAGCGGTTGGGCGTACTCGTAGCTCGAGGCGATCGTTCCGTTGCGCTGCGCCTGCTGCAGATCGGCGATCACCTGCGCGCGCGTGACGGTACTCGGCGTCACGACGACTTCGTATCCGATCTCGTTGTTCGCGAAGCGTAGCTGGTCGGCGAACGCGGGCGTGTCAGGCACGCTCCACCCGCCTCGCCGTGGCAACCGCCCCCCACACGCCTCCTCCCGGCTCGCGCACGATCGCGAAGCACATCCCGACGTAGAGCTTCTCGCCGTTCTTCGGCGTCGCGCGCGTCGTCATCACCCTGCCCGAATACTTCGTCTCCCCGACTTCGAGCGCCGCGTCGTAGCCCTTCCAGTGCGCGTCGCGGAAGCGCTCGGGGATGATGAGGTCCAGCGTCTGCCCGATCGCCTCGTCGGGCGCGTAGCCGAACAGCCGCGCCGCCGCCGCGTTCCACACACGGATGACGCCGGCGCGGTCCGCGGCGACGACGGCGTCGGGCAGCTGCTCGAGAAGGGACGCGGCCTCCATGTCGATCCTCCCTGATCGTGAACGGGCAACCATCGTCGCACTTCCGGACCACCCCGGGCACCGCGCGCCGGAAGGCGACCTGCGGCGCGCGCGGGAATCCCGCTTGCCGCGGGTCGCGGATCGTATACTCGTCGCGGCGCCCGGCGCACGCCGTTCCTTCGATGCCTCGTTCTTGCGAGGCACCGGAGAACCGGGCGCCGCAGCTCGTGGCAAGGAGACCCGCATGGCCGCGCGCTCGATCGCTTCGCTCACGCTGTCCTTCGGCCTCGTCTCGATCCCGGTGAAGCTGTACACGGCCACCGAAAGCTCGGCCACGATCCGCTTCAACCTGCTCACGAAGGACGGCCAGCGCGTCCGGCAGCAGTACGTCTCCGCGCGCGACGAGCAGGTCGTCGACCGCTCCGGGATGGTCAAGGGCTACGAATTCGAGAAGGACCGGTTCGTCACCTTCTCGCCCGAGGAGCTGAAGGCGCTGCAGGAAAGCCCCAGCCACACGATCGACATCGTCGCCTTCATCCCCGAGAAGGCGGTCGATCCGATCTACTACGACAAGGCGTACTACCTGGCGCCCGACAAGCGCGGCGGGAAGCCCTACAGCCTGCTGGTGAAGGCGATGCGCGAGAGCGCACGCTGTGCGCTGGCGAAATGGGCGTGGAAAGGCAAGCAGTACGTCGTGCAGGTGCGTCCGCTGGAGGACGGCCTGGTGCTGCAGCAGCTGCTCTACGCCGACGAAGTGCGTTCGCTCGACGATCTCGACATCGAGAAGGTGCCGGTCACCGACGCGGAGCTGAAGCTCGCGCTGCAGCTGATCGAGCAGATCTCCGCCGACCACTACGATCCGAAGGAATTCGAGGACGAGGAGAAGAAGCGCGTCCTCGCCGCGATCGACGAGAAGATCGCCGGCAAGCAGATCGTCGTGCAGGAAGAAGAGACGCCTGCCGGCGGCGCGCAGGTGATCGACCTGATGCAGGCGCTGCGCGCCAGCCTGGGCGCGAAGCCCTCGTCGAAGACGAAGGAAGCCGCAGCAGCCGAAGCTGAGGAGCCGGCACCTGCCGTGGCCCGGGCACGCAAGGCGCCGCGACGCGCGGCGGCGGCCGCGCAGGAGGAACCGGTCGCTCGCGCCCGGGCGCGATCGAAGAAGTGACGAAGCGGCCGGACGAAACGCCGTACACGCTCAGGAGCATCGAAGCGATGCTCGGCGTCTCGCCGGGCGTCGTTCGCAGCCTCGTTCGCGCCGGCTTCGTCTCGCCGGCGCGCGGGCCGCGCAACGAGCTGCGCTTCTCGTTCCGCGACGTCGTGCTGCTGCGCACGGCGCACGCGCTGCGCACGGCGAAGATCGCGCCGCGCACGATCCTGCGATCGCTGCGACAGCTGCGCCGCTCGCTTCCGGCGGAGCTTCCGCTGACGGGGCTTCGCGTCACCGCGGTCGGCAACACGGTGGTCGTGCGCGACGGCGACCTGCAGTGGGAACCCGAATCGGGCCAGCTGCTGATCGACTTCGATGTCCTGCCGGCGCGCGGAAGCATCTCCCTGCTCGCGCACGCGACGCGGACGACAGGCGTGCCGGAGACGGCCGACGCCCACTTCCGGCGCGCGCAGCGCCTGGAAAGCGAAGGCCGCGCCGCGGACGCCGAAACCGCATATCGAAGCGCGCTCGCGCTCGACGCCGGACACGTCGATGCCTGCCTGAACCTCGGCGCGCTGCTGTGCGATCTCGGTCGGAGCGCGGAAGCGGTCGACGTCTACGCGGAAGGACTGCGGCGTTCGCCCGACGCCGGCTCGCTGCACTTCAATCTCGCGGTCGCGCTCGAAGACCTCGGCGAGCGCGAGGCCGCGCTCGAGAGCTACCAGCGCTGCCTCGCGCTCGAGCCGCGTTCGGCCGATGCGCACTTCAACGCGGCGCGCCTGCACGACCAGCTCGGCCACATGCAGCAGGCGCTGCGGCACTTCAATGCCTACCGCCGGCTGCAACGCTCCCGGTGACGCGAAGGCGGGGAATCGACCGGCGCGCCTTCACTGCCGCTTCGCGATCTCGCGCGCCAGCTCCTTCTTGTTCATCTTCGAGCGCCCCTTGATGTCCAGCGCCTTCGCGCGCTCGTACAGCTCGTCGCGCGAGCTGCCCTCGTAGTCGAGCCCGCCGAAGCTCTCGCCCTTGCCTTCGCGGGCCGCCTTGCCGCTCTTCTCCGCACGCGGGTCCGATGGGCCCTTGTGGTCCTTCGGCACCCAGTGGTCGCCTTCCTTCTCGAACGAATGCTTCAGCGCGGCGTAGGCCACGCGATGCGCGCGTGCGCCCTCGCCGTACTCGTGCACCGCGCTGTCGTGCGCCTTCGCCCACGTGCGCTGCGCTTTCGCCGGCGAACGCTTCAGCGTGCTGGGAAGTCTCTCGCGTCCGGGCATGGCGCACCTCCTTTGCAGTATTGCAATACGGCTTGCGGCGCATGCGAGCGGCGTGCCCGCCGCGACGGTTCGGCCGCATCTTCACGGGTTGCGCAGCAGCGGCGCGATGAGCGAGCGCACGTCCACGCGCGCGCCGATGTGCGCGAGCAGGAAGAACGACCCGATCAGCTTGCGGTGCAGGAACATCGTTCGCGGCGGCGGAACGCGCAGCAGCCCCTGGCGGATGCCGATGTCGAAGCCCAGCGCCCGCGCGCGCGACGGCAGGTCGGACGCGGCGAAGTCGTAGCGGCCGCGATGCCGCAGCGGTTCGCAGACGAGCAGGATCACGTCGACGGTCGCCTCGATGCGCTGCGGCGGGTCGTCGGCATCGACGTAGCCGATCTCGATCGCATGACGTGCGACGGCGTCGCGGTCGCCCGCCATCGCCGCCCGGGTGATCCGGGCGTACGCGGCGACGAATTCGTCGTCGAAATCCGTCGTCGAGCCGAAATCGAGCAGCGCGACCTGCCCGGTGTCGGGCTGCCACAGGTAGTTCGCGAAGTTCGGATCGGTCTGCATCGTGCGGAACTCGAACAGTTCGCGGAACACGAGCCGCTCGAGCAGCGCACCGACCGCATCGCGCGTCGACTGCGCCACTCCCGGGGCCGCGAGCGCCTCGAGCGGCCGGCCGTCGACGAAGTCCATCGCCAGGACGCGCGCGGTGGTGAGATCGGCATGCGCGCGCGGCACCCGCAGGCGCGGCTCGTCGGCGACGAGCTCGGCGAAGCGCGCGAGCGAGGCGGCTTCGGCCAGGTAGTCGGCCTCCTGCGACAGCTGCCGGGCGGCCTGCTCCGCGAGCGCGTCGATGTCGGCCTCGGGCGGCAGCAGCTTCAGCAGGCGCAGCACGGCGACGACGTTGTCGATGTCGCCGCGGATCGAACGCGCGACGCCCGGGTACTGGATCTTCAGCGCCAGCTCGCGGCCGTCGACGGCGCGCGCGTAGTGCACCTGGCCGATCGACGCCGCGGCGATCGGCCGCTCGTCGAAGCGCTCGAAGCGACGGCGCCAGCCCTTGCCGTATTCGCGGCCGAGCACGCCGTGCAGCTGCGCCGCCGGCATCGGCGCGGCCTGCGCACGCAGGATCGCCAGCGCCTGCGCGAATTCCGGCGGAAGAAGATCCGGGCCCTGCATCGACATCATCTGCCCGAGCTTCATCGCGCCGCCGCGCAGCCGCGCGGGCCGGGCCGCCAGCCGCCGCGCGTTGTCGCCCGACGCCCAGACGGAGCTCGCGCCGAAGCCGGCGACCGTTCCGTCGACCAGCAGGCGGCGAACGCCCTCGCCCAGCCCGGCGAGCGCGAGCTCGCCGGCCGCCAGCGCCACGTTCGCCAGCCGGCCGATCCGCGTCTGCGGCACGCGCGCTGCCGCCGGGCGAAACGCCGGCCCCGCATCCTCCGGGCGGCCGGGACCCGGCCCGCTTCGCCTGCGCGTCATCGCCTCCCCCGATCGGACGAGCGAATGCCCCTGAAAACCGCACTCCCCATCGTCGTTTCCCGCAACAGCGCTCCTATGATGAACACGTCGCCCGGGCCAGAGCCCGGACGACGCCCGCGTCATTCTGGGCGAGCAGCGTGCAGCACCGCGGTTGCGCAGTCGTCCTGGCAGTCGGCACTAGCGCCATGGCACGGCTTTGCCCGAAACGGGAGCCGCCATGAACCGCACCCTCGTCCTGCAGTGGATCCTCGGCGGCGTGGTCGTCTGGCTCTACGCGCTCGACCGCTTCGACAAGCCCGGGCCCACGCGGCCGACGACGACCTTCCTGCGCTACTGGATGGCGCGCATCGGCTACGTGTTCTCGATGCTCGCGCTGTTCCTCGTCCTCGGCGGCGCGTTCACCGATCTCGACCTGGACGCCGCGTGGAAGTTCCTGCGCGTAGACGGCGTCTCCGACGACGAAGTCGAGCAGATGCCCGGTCCGCTGTTCGCCGCGCTCGTGCTCACCTCGCTGCTGCCGCATTTCCCGTACCTGAACAAGATCGACGACGCCGTCAAGCGCTGGTTCCAGCGCATCGGCAACATTCCCTTCGAAGCGCGCGAGCTGTCGGGACGCATCGTCGCGACCCCGCTCGTGCTGTACCCGGATTCGATCGAGCGGCTGCGCCCGACGCTGGCCGAGCTGCAGGTCGACGAGCGCTGGCTGCTCGCCCCGCCGTCGTCGCTGCTCCATCGATGGGCACGCACCGCCGCGCTCTACGCGTCGATCAGGCCGTGGGCGCAGACGGCCGGCTACGCGCGCTACGTCGACGAGCAGAAGGCAGGCTTCGCGGCGCTCGCCGAGCGCTTCGACGCGATGTCCGGGCTCGACGAGAAGACGCTGCGGGCGATCGACAGCGATCCGCAGTTCCTCGCCGGCCAGCCGCTGCGCCGGCGGCTTCCGCGCGACATCGACGAGCTCGAGCAGCGCCTGTGCGATTTCGTCGCGGGCGGCGTGCTGCAGGTCGAGCTGAGCCCGCGCCAGCGCCACGCGGCGCTCGCGCGCCTGGGTTTCCCCGGCATCGGGCAGTCGCGGCCGGTGCTCGACGTGCACGAGGTCTTCCTGGTCGCCGGGCTGATCTTCTTCGGGATGCTGCTGATCACGCTCGTCGCGCGCCGCTTCGTCTCGCCGGTGCCGCTCGCGCCGAACCTGCGCGTGCTCGTCATGGTGCCGATGATCTACGCAATCGCGGTCGTGCTCGCGATCTATCCGAAGGCGGTCTGGGCCTTCGCCGACATCCACCGCGTCGGCTTCCGGCCGGTGGCCGGCTATTGCGCATCGGGGGCGCTCGCCGGGGCCGCCGCCTTCGTCGTCTCGCTGCTGTTCCGCTACGTGTTCGAGTACCCGGGGAACCTGTTCGAGGCGCTCGGCTCGCCCGGCCGCTTCCGCGACGTCCTCGCAGTGACGATCGAGCGCTGGCCCTGGCTGCTGATGGTGTTCTTCGCGACGGTGGCCATCGCCTGGACCGCCGACGACTACGCCGCGGAGCCGGCGAAGGCGCCACGATGGCTGCGCGCGGCCGAGGCGGTGGGCCTGGCGCTCGCGTTCGCGCTGCTGCAGTGGATGATCGTCGAGCTGCTGATCGCCGTCGGCGCCGCGCCGCCGCGCACGATCGAGCGCGTTCCGACGATGGCCGCGACCTCGCTGCTGATCGGCGCGACGATCGGCTGGTTCGTTCCCCACCTGTATCGCCGGAAGGCGGCGCCACGCCCGGCCGCCGCGGCGGTCCCCGCCGTGCAACCGGCCGTGTGAACGAGGAGACGATCATGTCGACGCCCGTGTTCAAGCGCCTGTCGCTGGAGCAGTTCTCGCAGCTGCTCGCACGCTTCCCGTTCACGCGGCGCATCAACGCCGTGCACATGCACCACACGTGGCGGCCGCAGCGAAGCGACTTCCGCGGGCACGAGACGATCGTCGCGATGTGGCGCTTCCACACGCAGCAGCAGGGATGGCGCGACATCGCGCAGCACCTGACGATCGATCCGGAAGGCTGGGTCTGGCTGGGCCGCAACTGGAACCTGCCGCCGGTGAGCGCCTCCGGGCACAACGGCAACGCGCAGTTCGGGCCGTTCATGTTCGAGATGATCGGCAACTTCGACCGCGGCTGCGATCCCTTCGACGGCGCGCAGCGCGAGGCGGCGCTCGAGGTCGTCGCACAGGTGCAGGCGCGGTTCGGCCTGCCGGCGGATTCGCTGGTCTTCCACAACGCGATGTCCGCGAAGACCTGCCCGGGCAGCTCGCTGGACTTCGCGCAGGTCCTCGCCGAGGTCGAGCAGCGGTCGGCTACGCGCGGGCGCGCAACGCGGCGCGCGGCGGAATCGCGCGGCCCCTTCCCCGACGAATCCGATCTCGTCGTGCGCGAGGCGATCGAGGCGCTGGGCCGCGCGCCGCTCGCGCCTGCCGAGCCGGGAGACGCGGAGCTGTCGCATGACGAGGGGGCGACGCTCGACGGATACCCTACGCCGACAGGCGGGATCGCACCGCCGGCCGCGGGTCCGCTGCCTGCCGGCGCCGGGCCCGCACCCGCCGGCGCCGCACGCGCTCCGGTCGACCGCTCGCGCGGCGCTCCGATCGACGCGGCGCTGCTCGCGTCGCTGCGCCCGCACCTGGTCAACCTGCGGCTGGGCCGGCTCTCGGAGCGCGGCGAACTCTCGACGACCCCTGCCGACGTCGACGCCATCTTCGAGCAGTCGCTGCCGCGTGCGCTGCAGTCGGCAAAAGCGCAGGGACGCAGGCTGCGGCTGCTGTTCTACGCGCACGGCGGGCTCGTCTCCGAGTCGAGCGGCCTGCAGATCGCGGCCCGGCACGTCGACTGGTGGAAGCGCAACGACGTCTACCCGATCCATTTCGTCTGGGAGACGGGGCTCTTCGAAACGCTCGGGCAACTGCTCACGCGCGCGCAGCAGGGCACGATGCGCGGAATCCCGCGCGACTTCTGGGACCGCACGCTCGACCCGCTGATCGAGGTCGGCGCACGCGCGCTGCAGGGCGGGCGGATCTGGGCGGGGATGAAGGCGAGCGCCGAACACTCCGTCGATGCGCCGGGCGCCGGCGATCCGCTCGGCGGCGGTGCGCGCTACGTCGCCGTGAAGCTGAAGGCGTTCTGCGACGCGCACCCGGGCGAGGCCGAGCTGCACGCCGCCGGGCACAGCGCCGGCTCGATCTTCCATTCGCATTTCCTCGCCTGCGCGCACGAGCTCGGCGTTCCGGCCTTCGAGTCGGCGCAGTTCCTCGCGCCGGCGGTGCGCATCGACACCTTCCGCGACCGGCTCGCCGCGCGCATCGGCGACGACGGCGCCGTGCGCCGCATCACGCTGTTCACGATGCAGCGCGACTACGAACGCGCCGACGACTGCGCCGGCATCTATCACAAGTCGCTGCTGTACCTGGTCTCCAACGCGCTCGAGCGCGAACGCGGCGCACCGATCCTCGGACTGGAGGAGAGCCTGCGCGCCGATCCGCAGATGAAGCGCCTGTTCGCGCTGGACGGAGCGCCTTCCGCGCGCGCTGCCGTGGTCTGGTCGGTGAGCGCCGCGGACAGCGGCGCTTCGGCGAGCACTGCACGCGCGCACGGCGACTTCGACGACGACGTGCCCACGATGAACAGCCTCGCGCGCCGCGTGCTCGGGCGCGCCGACGCGGACGCGATCGTCGACTACGCGACCGCGCCCGACACCGTTCGTGCGCCGCGCCCTTGGATCGAGGAGATCGACTGGCCGGCCGGCGCGTCGTACGAGTGGCCGTCGGTCGCGACGTCGAGCGGGTCGCCGTCCACGGAAACGGCGCCGCCCGCCGCCGCATCCGAAACCCAACCGCCCCAGCCGACGCCGGGCGCGGAAGCGTCGACGGGCACGCCGCCGAGCGCAGGGGCGCCGCTGGTTGCGACGGCGCCTCCGCCGATCCTCACGATCACGCCGAACGGCGAGATCCCGACGCCCACCTCGCTCGGCATCGCCGTAGCGGGCAGCCGCAGGACGCGGCGAACGGCGCTGTGCATCGGCGTCGACCGCTATCCCGATCCGAAGCACCGGCTCGCCGGCTGCGTGGCCGATGCGCGGATGTGGTCCGACGCGCTGTCGAATCTCGGCTTCGAGACGACGATGCTCACCGACGGCGACGCGACGCGCGAGGCGATCGACCGCGAGCTCGAACGCCTGGTGACGAACAGCAGCCCCGGCGACGTCCTCGTCTTCCAGTACTCCGGGCACGGGACGCACCTGCCCGACCTCGACGCCGACGAGGAGGACCGCGAGGACGAAGCGATCTGTCCGGTGGACTTCGCCTCCGGCGCGCTCTACATCGACGACGACATCGCCCGCGTGCTGCGCCGGCTGCCCGAGGCAGTGAACCTGAGCGTCTTCATGGACTGCTGCCACTCCGGCACGAACACCCGCTTCGCCGTCGGCGCGCCCGACACCCGCAGTCGCGCCGCGGCGACAGACGAGCGCAAGCGCTTCGTCGTGCCCACCGTCGAGCTGATCGATGCGCACCGGCGCTTCCGCCGGCAATCGCGTTTCGCGATGCGCGCGGCAGCGCCCGGGGGAACCGGCGGACGCAGCCGCATGCGAGACGTGAAGTTCGCGGCCTGCCTGGATGGCGAGGTGGCGTGGGAGAGCGACGGGCACGGCGAGTTCACGCTGCGCGCGACCCGCGTGCTCGCCGACCGCATCGACGCGATGACGAACGAGCAGTTCGCGCGCCGCGTCACCGAGGCCTTCGGGGCGAACCCGCGCCAGCACCCGATGCTCGACTGCAGCGACGACGCCCGCGCGCTTCGGCTGCTGCAGCCGCTGCCCGGCCTGGCCGGGACCATCGAGCCGAAGCTCGTCACGCAGCTGTCGGCGCGCTGAGCGAGCCCGGGAAATGGCGGCCGAGCCCACCACCGCCGTCGCGACGACGACCACCGAAGCCGTCGCCGCCGAGGCGCAGAGCCGCGAGGCGATCGTGCAGAGCCGCGAGGCGACTGTGCAGAGCCGCGAGGCGCCAGCGGAACGGCCGCTTTCGCCGCCGGCCCAGTCCATCGCCCCTCCGATCGAGTCGCCGCGCTTCTGCGTCTCGCCGGCGATCGACCGGATGCCGGTCGCGCCGCACCAGCGCCGAAGGGACGAGCCGCTGTACCGGCCGCTGCGCATCTACGCGATCGATCCGTCGGCGTCGCGGCTCGAAGGCGCGATCGCGACGATCGACGTGCCGTGGGAGCCGCTGCAGCCCGGACCGGCCGGCCGGCTCTTCGTCGTCGACAACCGCGATCTCGCGCTGGGCACCGTGTACCGCTGCGCGGATCTGGACGACCCGAACGTGCTGATCGCCGACGGATACGCGCCGTCGCCGTCGGATCCGCGCTTCCACCAGCAGATGGTCTACGCGGTGTGCTGCAACGTGTACGCGGCGTTCCGCAAGGCGCTCGGGCGCAATCCGGAATGGGGATTCGGAGACCCGGCGGCGCGCGAACCGGCGAGGCTCGTGCTGCGGCCGCACGGCGGCGACGAACGCAACGCCTGGTACGAGAACCACGATACGCACGGCGCGCTGTGCTTCGGCTGCTACGCCGCGGCCGACGCGCCGAGCGACCGCACGTTGCCGCGCGGCATCGTCTTCACCTGCCTGTCGCACGACATCGTCGCGCACGAGGTGACGCACGCGCTGCTCGACGGACTGCGCCCGAAGCTCGCCGAGCCCGCCGGCGCCGACGTCGTCGCCTTCCACGAGGCCTTCGCCGACCTGGTCGCGCTCTTCCAGCACTTCAGCTATCGCGAGGTCGTCGCCCACGCGATCCGGCGCAGCCGCGGCGAGCTCGCCCACCGTTCGCTGCTGAACGGCCTGGCGCAGCAGTTCGGCCACACGACCGGGCGCGAGGGGCCGATGCGCAGCGCGGTCGACGACGACCCCGAGCATCCGACGATCTACGACGACGGGCTCGAAGCCCATCGGCTCGGCGCGGTGCTGATGAGCGCCGTGTTCGAGGCCTTCGTGACGATCTACCGCCGCAAGACCGAGCGCTTCCTGCGGCTGGCCACCGACGGCAGCGGCGTGCTCGCGCCCGGCGAGCTCGCGCACGACCTGCAGCAGCTGCTCGCCGACGAAGCGAGCAAGCTCGCCGGCCAGTTCCTGAGCATCTGCATCCGCGCGATCGACTACTGCCCTCCGGTGGGGCTGACCTTCGGCGACTACCTGCGCGCGCTCATCACCGCCGACTACGACCTCGTCCCCGACGATCCGTGGGACTACCGCGGCGCGCTCGTCGACGCGTTCCGCCGGCGAAGAATCTATCCCGAGTCGGTGCCCAGTCTCTCCGAGGACGCGCTGTTGTGGCATCCGCCGCGCATCGAGCTGCCCCCGGTGTCGGCGCTGGGCTTCGACGAACGGCGCTTCCGCTGCGATCCATCCGACGTCGCCGACGTGCGCGAGCGGCGCCGCCAGGCCGAAGCGCTCGGGCGCTTCGTCACGCAGCCGGAGCGTCTCGAGGAATTCGGGCTCGTCGGCGCAGGCGATCCGCGCCTGGGCGGCGATCGCGTCGACCCGCCGTGCGTCGAGTCGATCCGCACCGCGCGCCGCATCGGGCCCGACGGGCAGATCGCCTTCGACCTCGTCGCCGAGGTCACGCAGCTGCGCCACGTGCGCGCCGGCCCGGACGGAGCGGCATTCTCGTACCACGGAGGCGGGACGATCCTGCTCGGCCCCGATGCGCGCGTGCGCTACGTCGTGCTGAAGAACGTGGCCGGCCGCGGACGGCTGGAGAAGCGCCGGAAGTACCTGCAGAGCCCGGCCGCGCAACGCTACTGGTCGATCGTCGACAACGAATACCGGCGCCGGGGCGACTACTTCCGCATGCTGCACGCGTGATCCGCGCCGGCCGCAGACCTCACATGTGCGCCGGCAGGAAGGTCGCGATCACCGGGAAGGCCACCAGCACCGCCAGCCGCACGATGTCGGTGACGACGAAAGGCGCCACGCCGAGGAAGATCGTCGACAGCTTGACGTCGCGCACGACGCTCTTGATGACGAACACGTTCATGCCCACCGGCGGATGGATGAGGCCGAGCTCGACGGTGACGACGATGATGACGCCGAACCAGATCGGATCGAAGCCGAGCTGCACGATCAGCGGGAACACGATGGGCACGGTGAGGATGATCATCGCCATCGCGTCCATGATGCAGCCGAGCAGCAGGTACATCAGCAGGATCAGCGCGAGCACTTCGTAGCGGCCGAAGCCCAGCCCGGTGAGCCACGAGGTGAGCGCCTGCGGCGTCTG
>QEVN01000037.1 GCA_003576795.1 Burkholderiales bacterium | reverse complement strand
CCCGAGGCGCACCTCCCCGAGGCGCGCCGCGCCGAAGCAGCCCCCGACGACCGCCCGCCGCCCTACGTCGAGCGCTACGCCGACTCGGCCTACGACACGCGCGACGACGATGAATCGGCGATCGACTACTTCTCGACGGCGCGCACGCGCGGCTTCGCCGACCGTCGCGGACTCGCTGCCGGCCTGCTCGCGCTCGCGCTGGCCGTCGCGTTGGCGATGCAATGGATCGTCGCGCAACGCTCGGCGATCGCCACGCAACTGCCCTTCGCCGCGCCGCTGCTGGCTGCAGCGCTCGCGCCTTTCGGCCTGCGCATCGAGGCGCCGGACGAGCTGGATGCGTTGACCATCGAATCCTTCGAGCTGCAGGCCTCCGCCGCTCCGGACGTGCTCGAGATGCGCGCGCTGCTGCGCAACCGCGCCGACCATCCGGTGCGCTGGCCGTCGATGCAGCTCACGCTCACCGACCCTTCGAGCCGCGTGCTGGTGCGCCGCGCGCTGCATCCCGACGACTACCTGCCGCCGGCCGACGAAGCGCGCGACGCCGGCGTTCCGGCGGGCACGGAGTGGCCGCTGCGCCTGGCGCTCGAGGCGCGCGATCTGCAGGCCGCCGGCTACGACTACCGCGTTCAACTGTTCTATCCCCAGGAGCGACGATGACCCGACGCGTGCTGATCAGCGGCTCGATCGCCTACGACACGATCATGGTGTTCGAAGGCCACTTCAAGGATCACATCCTTCCCGATCGGGTGCACATGCTGAACGTGGCGTTCCTCGCGCCCCGGCTCGAGCGCAACTACGGCGGCTGCGCGGGCAACATCGCCTACACGCTCTCGGCGCTCGGCGGCGAGCCGGTGATGCTCGCCACGATCGGCCGCGACGGCGACGCCTACCTGGCGCACCTGGCCGAACTGGGCATCGACGCTTCCACCGTGCTTCGCCTCGACGACGAATACACGGCGCAGGCCTTCATCACCACCGACCTGTCCGACAACCAGATCACCGCGTTCCATCCCGGAGCGATGTCGCACGCGCATCGCATCTCGGCGCGCGAGGCCTGCAGCGCCGATGCCGGCGCGGCGATCGGCATCGTGGCGCCGAACGGCCGCGAGGCGATGCTGCAGCACGCGCGCGAGTTCCGCGAGTGCGGCGTGCCCTTCGTGTTCGATCCGGGGCAGGGACTGCCGATGTTCGACGGCGAGACGCTGCGCGGCTTCGTCTCGATCGCCGGCGCGGTGGCGGTCAACGACTACGAGGCTTCGCTGCTCGTCCAGCGCACCGGCTGGAGCGAGGAACGAATCGCGCAGCAGGTGCAGGCGCTGATCGTCACGCGCGGCGGCGAAGGGTCGTGCGTCTATGAAGGCGGCAAGGTGACGGAGATCGCGGCGCTGCCGGTGTCGCGCGCGGTGGATCCCACCGGCTGCGGCGACGCATACCGCGCCGGACTGCTGCACGCGCGTGCGCTCGGCTGGAGCTGGGCCGACGCGGCGCGCCTGGGCAGCGTGATGGGTGCGATCAAGATCGAACATCGCGGCGGACAGAACCATCCGGTCGATCGCGCCGAGGTCGCGCGCCGCTTCGAACAGGCCTACGGCCGCGCGCCCTGGTAGAGCGCGGCGCACAGCGCCGGCGCGTCGTGCGCGGCATCGAGCGCGAAGCGCTTGCGCCGACCGGTCTGCCCCGACACGAGCCGCACCGAACGCTTCGGCAGCGAAAGGCGCTCGGCCAGGAAGCGGACGATCTCGTCGTTGGCGCGCCCTTCGATCGCCGGCGCGGCAACGCGCAGCTTCAGGCAGCCGTCGTGCTCGCCGACCGCTTCGGTGCGCGGCGCTCCGGGCTGCGCGGCAATGCGCAGGCGCCACGCACCCGGCTCGCCTTCGAGCCAGGCCGGCAACCGCGCGTGATCCATCGGAACCCGCGACGCGATGCGTCGCTCAGGCGACGGCCGCGAAGAACGTGGGCATCACCGACTGCAGCACGGTGAGCGCGAGCTGCGCGAGCAGGATCAGCACCAGCGGCGACAGGTCGACGCCGCCGATCAGCGGAACGAAGCGGCGGATCGGCGCGAGGAACGGACGCGTGAGGGCGTCGATCGTCGGCGCGATCGGCGCGTGCGGATTGACCCACGACAGCACCGCCAGCAGCAGCACGAGCGCGGTGAGCAGCCACAGCGACCACTTCGCCAGCCAGAAGATCGCCAGCAGCACGACGGCGCCGAAGGCCGGCGCGCGTCCGCCGCCGAACAGCAGCACGTAGAGCACCGCGAGCACGACGGCGAGCAGCAGCGAGGCCAGCAGGCTCGCCCAGTCGACGCTGCGCATGTTCTTGCGCGTGGCCGGAAGCACGCCGCGCAGCGGCCGCACGATCCAGTCGGTGACGGCGATGACGAACTGGCCGAGCGGGTCGCGAACGCCGAGTCCGAGCCAGTTCAGGTACGCGCGCAGAACGCAGGCGGTAGCCAGCAGGCTGCCGAGCGTTTCGAGCAGAAGCCAGAGTGCCTGGTGCATGAGGTCGATTCCGCAACGCCCGCGATTCTCGCACACGAAAAAAAGAGTCCCGCACCGTGGGACATCCGGTGCGGGACCCGTTGCGCCGTGCGTCGCCGTCGGCGCACGGCGCTTCTACCGCGATGCGTTACGGACGGTTGCCCGTCGGGAACGGCCAGGCGGCCGCCGGATTCAGCGGCTTGGCAGCCGGGGCCGCGGCGGTCGCGGCACCGTTCTTCTTCGCCGCGGGCTTCTTCGCCGCCGCCTTCTTCGCGGCCGGCTTCTTCGCGGCGACCTTCTTCGTCGACGCCTTCTTCGCCGCCGGCTTCTTCGCGGCGGGCTTCGCGGCCTTCTTCGCCGGAGCGGCCTTGCGCGCGGCCGCCTTCTTCGTCGCCTTCTTCGCCGCGGGCTTCTTCGCGGCCGTCTTCTTCACGGCCTTGCGGGCAGCCATCGGCTTCTTGGCGGCGGCCTTGCGTGCGGTCTTCTTGGCGGCAGTCTTCTTCGCTGCAGTCTTCTTCGCTGCGCCCTTCTTCGCTGCACCCTTCTTCGCAGCGGTCTTCTTCGCGGCAGCTTTCTTCGGCGCGGCCTTCTTCGCGGCGACGCGCTTGGTGGCTGCGCCCTTCGTTGCGGCCTTGCGCGCCGTCGTCTTCTTCGTTGCTTTCTTCGCCGCGGCCTTCTTCGCGGCCGGCTTCTTCGCGGCTTTCTTGGCAGTTGCCATGGAGGATCTCCTTCTCAGGATGTTGCGATGACGGAAACCCGTGCCGCAGCGCGCGTGCGCATCGGTCGGAACGGGCTATTCATCGGCGCAAGAACACCGTGTTCCACGGTTCGTCGTTCCTACGCTAATGAATTCGGCGCAAAAAAAGCGCCGGAACCAATGGTTCGGCGCTCTGTGGAGATCGTCGCAACGGGAACCGGATCGACCGTCGTCTGCCGCTTTCGCGAACTCGTCTGCATCCGTTCTGTTCCGCACGAAGCCGTCGACCTCACCGGATCATCCCCTGCCACAGCAACTGATTCCACGCTTGAATACACGTCGATAACTTCTTGTACTGGCGTGAAATTCCGCTGTTATGCACATGCGAAATCTTACGGTGCTTGTAGGGCGTCCGCAACGGTTCGACGCGTTCGTCTTGACTCGCGCGCGATTTCGTCGGCGTGCACGCAACACATCGCGCAGTCTTCGACGTCGCGCCGCGAAGCATCGAACGCGCGCGATCTCGCATGCGATGCGATCGCGAGCGCATCGATGCGCGCGTTCAGTACGGTCGAACGAGACCGCGCGCTTCGGTCATCGCATGCAGGCGCGTCCAGTCGAACATCGGACCGGGATCGCGCTTGCGTTCCGGAGCGATGTCGCTGTGACCCGCGAGCCAGCGCAGCGGATGACGCTCGCGCAGCGCGGCGATCAGGCATCGAAGGCGACGGTACTGCGCTTCGGTGAAGCGATGCGACTCGTCGCCTTCCAGCTCGACGCCGATCGAGAAGTCGTTGCAGCGCTGGCGATCGAGGAAGCGCGAAACGCCGGCGTGCCAGGCGCGCAGATCGGTGTCGACGAACTGCAGCAGCTCGCCGCGGCGGCGCACGAGGAAATGCGCCGACACGCGCAGCTCGCCCAGCGCGGCGAAGGACGGGTGCGACGAGGCATCGAGCCGGTTGGTGAACAGGCGCTCGATCGCGTCGCCGCTGAAGCGCCCGGGCGGCAGGCTGATGTGATGCACGACGAGCAGTTCCACGCGCGTGCCGGGCGGGCGCGCATCGAAGTTCGGCGAGGCGACCGCGCGCGCGGCGGCGAGCCAGCCCGAGCCGTCTTCGCGCCAGGCGCCGGGCGACCGGCGCGTGCGCGTCATCCGTTCAGTCCGAGCCGCTGCATCCGGTAGCGAAGCGCGCGGAAGGTGATGCCGAGCAGCCGTGCGGCCGCGGTGCGGTTGTAGCGGGTCTTGTCGAGCGCGCGCTGGATCGCTTCGCGCTCGATCTGCTCGAGGTAGTCGGGCAGCGACTCGGGAACGCCGTCCTCGGAGACGCGCACCGGCCTGCGCTCGCCGCTCGCGCCGCTCGCCGCCGTCGTCGCGTCCGCGCCTTCGGCATCGATGCGCTCGTTCTCGTCGTCGTCGGAGACGATCGGCTTCAGCCCGAGATCCTCGACGTTGATCACGTCGCCGTTGGAGAACGCCAGCGCGCGCTCGAGCACGTTCTCCAGCTCGCGCACGTTGCCGGGGAAGCGATAGCTCTGCAGATAGCGGACGGCCACCGGCGCCAGGCGCGGCGCCTGGCCCGCGCCGCTGCGCCCGGCGAGCCGCGCGAGAATCGCGTCGGCGAGCACCGGGATGTCTTCGAGGCGCTCGCGCAGCGACGGCAGCCGCAGCTCGATCACGTTGAGCCGGTAGTAGAGATCCTGGCGGAAGCGCCCGGCCGCCACGCATTGGGCGAGATCCTGGTGCGTGGCGCTGACGATGCGCACGTCCACCGCTTCCTCGACGGTGGCGCCGACCTTGCGCACGCGCTTCTCCTGTATGGCGCGCAGCAGCTTCACCTGCATCGCCAGCGGCAGGTCGGCCACCTCGTCGAGGAAGAGCGTTCCGCTGTTGGCCGCCTGGAAGAAGCCGTCGCGATCCTGGTCGGCGCCGGTGAACGCGCCCTTGCGATAGCCGAAGAACTCGGCCTCCATCAGCGACTCGGGAATCGCGCCGCAGTTCACCGCGACGAAGGGCTGCGCGGCGCGCGCGCCGGTCTCGTGGATCAGGCGCGCGGCCAGCTCCTTGCCCGAGCCCGATTCGCCGCTGATCGACACCGGCGCCATGCTGCGCGCCAGCCGCGCAATCTGCGCGCGCACTTCGCGGATCGCCTCCGAATCGCCGAGCAGTTGTCGCGCCGGCTGCGGCGACGGCGCGACGACTTCGTTCGCCGGCGCGCCGCCCGCGTGCGACGGCAGCTGCAGCGCCGAGCGCACGAGAGCGCGCAGTGCATCGAGCGCGACCGGCTTGGCGAGATAGTCGAAGGCGCCGGCCTTCAGCGCCGCCACCGCGTTCTCCGCGCTGCCGTAGGCGGTGATCACGGCGATCGGCGTTTGCGGATGACGCCGGTTGATCGACGCGACCAGCGTCAATCCGTCGCCGTCGGGCAGCCGCATGTCGGTCAGGCACAGCGCATAGGCGTTGCGCGACAGCGCCGCCTCGGCCTCGGCGATCGAGCCGACGCAGTCGACGTCGAGCCCCATGCCGACCAGCGTCAGCTCGAGCAGCTCGCGCAGATCGGCCTCGTCGTCGACGACGAGCACGCGGCGCAGCGGCGACGCGCGCGAGGGGCGCGGCCCGTTGCGCGGATTCGCGGTGTCGGCGGCTTCCTTCATTCCCGGGCGAAGGCCTCGTTGCGGGGCTCGACGACGAAGACGCTGCGCCAGCGCTGCGACGGCGAACCGGTTTCGTAGCGGATCGTCGCGCCGCTGGCATGGCACAGCTCGCGAGCGAGATACAGGCCGAGTCCGGTGCCCCGGCTCTCGGTGGTGTAGAAGGGCTCGAACGCCTGGTGGCGCATCTCGTCGGTGAGGCCCGGACCGTCGTCCGAAACGCGCAGCTCGAGCCGTCGGTCTTCGCGCTCGCGCCACTCGATGCGCACCGCGTCGGCCGCCGTGGACGCGTAGCGAAGCGCGTTGGCGAGCAGGTTCAGCAGCACCTGTCGCAGGTGGTTCGAATCGAAGCGGATCGGTCGCGCGGTGGACAGCCGCACGCCGATGCGGGCGCGCTCGGCGCCGCTGGTCGAGACGAACTCGTCGACCAGTCGCTCGAGGAAAGGCTGCGCCTCGATCGACTCGTCGGTCGGGCGATCGCGGCGCGCGATCGACAGCACGTCCTCGACGATGCGGTCGATGCGCACGGTGTTCGATTCCACGATGCGCGCCAGTCGCAGCAGCGAGGGATCCGTCATGCGTTCCGCCAGCAGCCCGTTGGCGTGGCGGATCGCGCCGAGCGGGTTGCGGATCTCGTGCGCGATCGACGCCGACAGCCTGCCCATCGACGCGAGCTTCAGCTGCTGCGCGCGATCCTCGACGAGTCGCTGGTCTTCGATCATCACGACCGTATCTTCGCCCGTCTCGGCCGTGCCGAGAAAGCGCAGCCGCACGCGCGTCGTCCGGCCGTCGACGTCCGGCAGCTCGAGATCGCTCTCGGCGCCGCGCGCGCCGCCGCTGGCGCGCCAGCGGGCGTGCGCCTCGCGCAGCATCGACCAGCCGCGACCGGCGGCCAGGCCGTCCGCCGCATCGGCGAGCGTCGGCGGCGCCTGCGACGCGATGCCGAGCAGCGCACGGGCCGCCGGATTCATCGCGCGCACGGCGCCGCGGTGGTCGACGATCATCACCCCGTGCGCGAGCTCGGCGACGACGCGCGAAGTGACCGCGAGCTGGCGGCGCAGATCCTCGGCGCGCATCTGCGCGATGCGCTCCTGCGCGTGCAGCCGCGTGGCGAGCCAGTTCACCGTCATGGCGGTGGCGAAGCAGCCGATGCCGACCAGCCCGGCGAGCATCAGCGAAGCCGCGTCGCCGCCGGCGGGGCTCATCAGCTGCCAGCCGGCCTGCGCGAGCATGAAGAGCGTGGCCGCCGCGGCGAAGAAGGCCGCCATGCGACGCGTGGCGACGATCGCCGAGCCGGCGAGCGCGACGATCAGCAGCACGAGCAGTCCGCTCTTCAGCCCGCCGGCGGCGTGCATCAGGGTGGACAGCGCGACGATGTCGGTGAGCGCCTGCGCGAGCACGAGCGCGTGGAAATGCGCACGGAAGCGATCGAGCGTGGACAGGAACAGCACGGCCGCGAGCAGGTACAGCAGCGCGGTGCCGCCGTACAGGGCCGGGTCGCCGAGTCCGCCGGACAGCCGGCCGGCGTCGTGCAGCGGAAAGAAGGCGAAGAGCACGAGCGCGATCGCGACGCGGCTGGCCGCCAGCCAGCGCAGCGACGCCCAGTAGGAAGGCGCGACGACCGGCGGGACGCCGACGCCCGGCGCGGCGCGATCGGTGGCGCCGGGCCCGGCTGCCAGCGCGGGGCCGCTCGTCACGACGGCGCTCGCCCGTCGCGCGAACGCGAACGGCGCTGCACGCGATCGGCGTCGCGATGCGCGGGACTGCAGTAGTCGAAGCCGTCTTCGCGCACGGCGTCGGAAGCGGGAACGAACAGCCCGCAGTGCGCGCAGGGAACGATCGGCTCGCCTTCGAGCGCGCGATCCGGCGCATCGGAAGCCTCGCGGCGCGAGGTCGACGTCCCGCCCGACGCCCCGGCGGATGCGGCGGAGTCGCCGGCACGCTCGCGCCGACGCTGGCTGATCGCGAACAGACGGATCACGAGCCAGGCCAGCGCGATCAGCACGACCCAGCTCAGCAGCTTGCCCATCTAGTGTCGATTCAGGATGACTTCCAGGACGAAGCGGCTGCCGACGTAGGCGAGCAGCAGCAGCGCGAAGCCGCCGAAGGTGAGCCGCAGCGCGGTGCGTCCGCGCCAGCCCCACAACCGGCGTCCGAGCAGCAGGATGCCGAACACCGCCCACGCGATCAACGTGAACACGTTCTTGTGATCGAAGCGCAACGGCTGGCCGAAGATCTCCTCGGAGAAGAGCACGCCGCTGAATGCGGTGAGCGTGAGCAGCGCGAAGCCCAGGCCGATGAAGCGGAACAGGATGCGCTCGAGCACGAGCAGCGGCGGCAGGTCTTCGAGGAAGCGCGCGAGCGGCAAGGCGTCCGCTTCCTCGCCGCCGTGGTGCAGCGCGCGTTCGGCCAGCGCCATCAGCGCCGCGTGCAGCGCCGCCAGCGACAGCACGCCGTAGGCGAGCGTGCCGATCAACAGGTGCGGCAGGAAGAGCGGACGCGTGGCCTGCGCACCGAGATCGATTCCGGGAAAGCCCAGCGGCAGCAGCACGACGATCGCGGCAGCGGGCAGCACGATCGTGCGCAGCGCCTCGACGCGCGCGGACAGGCCCTCGAACCACAGCACGACCACGCCGATCCAGAACGTGGCCGAGAGGATCGGCGCGAAGCCGAAGTGCCAGCCGTTCTCGCCGAGGATCGTCTCGTACAGGCCGAACGCGTGCAGGACGAGACCGACGACCATCGCCGCGCCGCTGAACCGATGCGGCGCGCGCCAGGCGACGACGTAGGCGAGCGCGGCAAGCAGGTCGGCGATAACCGGTAAAATCGGCACCGATTCAGTTTACTCCAAGGGCATGCTCGAAAACCTCTCGCAACGGCTCGCGCGCGTCGTCAAGACGATGCGCGGCGAAGCGCGCCTGACCGAAGCCAATACGCAGGAGATGCTGCGCGAAATCCGCATCGCGCTGCTCGAAGCCGACGTGGCGCTGCCGGTCGTTCGCGACTTCGTCGCGCGCGTGCGCGAGCGCGCGCTCGGGCAGGAGGTGATCGGCAGCCTGTCGCCGGGCCAGGCGCTGGTCGGCGTCGTGCACCGCGAGCTGACCCAGCTGATGGGCGGCGACACGGCGCAGCTCGATCTCGCCAGCCAGCCGCCGGCGATCGTGCTGATGGCCGGCCTGCAGGGTGCGGGCAAGACCACCACCGTCGGCAAGCTCGCCAAGTGGCTGCGCGAGAACCGGAAGAAGAAGGTGCTCACCGTCTCGTGCGACGTCTATCGCCCGGCGGCCATCGAGCAGCTGCGCACCGTCACGAAGCAGGCCGGCGCGGAGTTCTTCGCTTCGTCGCCCGAGCAGAAGCCCGCGGAGATCGCGGCTGCCGCGCGCCAGTGGGCGCGCACGCACTACTTCGACGTGCTGCTCGTCGACACCGCCGGGCGCCTGGCGATCGACGAGCAGATGATGCGCGAGATCGCCGAGCTGCACGCGCTGCTCGATCCGGTGGAAACGCTGTTCGTCGTCGACGCGATGCAGGGCCAGGACGCGGTCAACACGGCGAAGGCCTTCAAGGAAGCGCTCCCGCTCACCGGCGTCGTGCTCACCAAGCTCGACGGCGACGCGCGCGGCGGCGCCGCGCTGTCGGTGAAGGCCGTCACCGGCGCGCCGATCAAGTTCGTCGGCGTCGGCGAGAAGCTCGACGGCCTCGAGGGCTTCCACCCCGAGCGCATGGCCAACCGCATCCTCGGCATGGGCGACATCGTCTCGCTCGTCGAGGAAGCGCAGAAGAACGTCGACCAGAAGACCGCCAAGGCGCTCGCCGACAAGCTCAAGTCGGGGCACCGCTTCGACCTGAACGACTTCGCCTCGCAGCTCGGCCAGATGAACCGCATGGGCGGCCTCGCCTCGATGCTCGACAAGCTGCCCGCGCAGTTCCAGCAGGCGGCGGCCGGCGCCGACATGTCGCAGGCCGAGAAGCAGATGCGGCGCATGCAGGCGATCATCCAGTCGATGACGAAGGCCGAGCGCGCGAAGCCCGACCTCATCAAGGCCAGCCGCAAGCGGCGCATCGCCGCCGGCTCCGGCGTGTCCGTGCAGGAAGTCAACCGGCTGCTGTCGCAGTTCGAGCAGATGCAGT
The DNA here is from genome assembly GCA_003576795.1 of Burkholderiales bacterium. Classification (GTDB taxonomy): domain Bacteria; phylum Pseudomonadota; class Gammaproteobacteria; order Burkholderiales; family Burkholderiaceae_E; genus Zeimonas. The sequence continues at coordinate 6,394 of QEVN01000037.1, read as the reverse complement.
CGATGATGAAGAAGATGCAGAAGGGCGGCCTCGCGAAGATGATGCGGGGCATGAAGGGGATGATGCCCGGGCTGCGATAGCGGCGCGGCCGCCGGGCGGTACACTCGCTTCGATGGAAGCGAACCGTACCGCCCCGCAACAGGCTCCACGCGTCGATCTCGACGCGCTGCGCGATGCCTTCTCCGGCCGGCTGATCACCGAGCCGGTCGACCTCGAAGCCTTCACCGTCGACTGGCGCCGGCGCTATTTCGGTCGCACGCTGGCCGCGGCGCAGCCCGATTCGGTCGAAGGCGTGGCCGCGATCGTGCGCTGGTGCGCGCAGCACCGCGTCGCCGTCGTGCCGCAGGGCGGCAATACCGGCCTGTCGGGCGGCGCGACCCCCGACGAATCGGGGCGCTCGATCGTGCTCTCGCTCGCGAAACTGGCGAAGGTGCGCGCGGTGGACACGACCAACAACTCGATCACCGTCGAAGCGGGGTGCACCCTCGCGCAGGTGCACGACGCCGCGCGCGAGGCCGGGCGGCTCTTTCCGCTGAGCCTGCCCTCCGAGGGAACCTGCACGATCGGCGGCAACCTCGCCACGAACGCCGGCGGCGCCGCCGTGCTGCGCTACGGCAACACGCGCGAGCTGTGCCTGGGCGTCGAAGTGGTCACCGCCGAAGGCCGCGTGTGGAACGGGCTGCGCGGCCTGCGCAAGGACAACACCGGCTACGACCTGCGCGATCTCTTCGTCGGCTCCGAAGGCACGCTCGGCGTGATCACCGCGGCGACGATGAAGCTCTACCCGCTGCCCGCCGCGCAGGTGACGGCGATGGCCGCCGTGCAGGACCCGCACGCCGCGCTGCGCCTGCTCGGGCTCGCGCAGTCGATGCTCGGCTCCACGCTGACCGCCTTCGAGCTGATCTCGAACCTGTGCCTCGATCTGGTGACGCAGCACTTCCCCGACCATCGGCGCCCCTTCGCCGAGGCCTCGCCCTACTACGTGCTGCTCGAAACGAGCGACAGCGAAAGCGAAGCGCATGCGAACGCGCAGTTCGAGGCGCTGATGGAGCGCGCGCTCGAATCGCAGATCGTGCTCGATGCGGTCATCGCCACCTCGGGCGCCCAGAGCCGAGCGCTGTGGGAGCTGCGCGAGCTGATCTCCGAAGCGCAGGCGCTGGCAGGCAAGAACGTCAAGCACGACGTCTCGGTGCCGATCTCGTCGATCGGCGACTTCGTCGAGCAGACGAACGCGGCGATGCAGCGGGCGTTCCCAGGCATCCGCATGGTCGTCTTCGGCCATCTGGGCGACGGCAACCTGCACTACAACGTGTCGCCGCCCGCGGATCGGTCGGGGCGCGAGCACGAGGACGAATTCCTCGCGCTGCAGCCGGCGATGAACCGACTGGTGCACGACGCGGTCGTCGCCTTCCACGGATCGATCTCGGCCGAGCACGGCCTGGGGCAGCTGCGCCGCGACGAATCGGCGCGCTACAAGTCCGACGTGGAGATGGCGCTGATGCGCCAGGTGAAGCAGGCGCTCGATCCGCTGGGGATCATGAACCCGGGGAAGGTGCTGCCCCCGCAGTAGCGGATCGGGGCGCCGGCGGCGACGCCGAGGCGGCCTCACCAGCGCCGCACGCGCCCCGTGTCGAGGTGCACGAAATCCGAGCGCGCGTAGTAGCCGACGCCGCCCGCCTGCATCGACAGCGCGGCGCGGTGAACGTCGGCGAGATCCACGCCCGGCATGCGGATGTCGATCGCGCGCCCCTGCAGATGCAGGCTCCTGCTGGCGACCCCCGAGCTGCGCGAGGCGAGCATCGCGTTCGTTCGCGGCGAGCGGTATCCCGAGATGACGTGGAACGGGCGCTTGCCGACGTCGAGCCGCGCGCGCAGCTGCACGAGCTGGTCGAGCAGCGCGCGATCGATCTCGTGCACGTCGCCGCTGCGGTGATCGCGCAGCACGCGATCGATCTCGGCCAGCGCGTCCCCGAGGTAACGCGGCCCTTCGCGATAGACGACGTCGAGCGATTCGCCGGTATGCGTGTTCACGAAGGCCAGTCGTGCGATCTCGTCGCTGCGATCGGTCGGCGGGCGCATCGACGACCAGGCCGGCCGCGATGCGGCGGCGCCCAGCACGAGCGCCAGGCCGCCTCGCACGAAACGCCTGCGGGAATGTGTGTCCGTCATCGTGCCGATACCTCTTGCGCCTGGGCGCCTGTTTCGTTGCGGGCGGCCAGGGCCGGCTCGACGACGCCGACGTCGATCGCATTGCCCGCCCGCCGCATCAAGGCCGCCTGCACCAGCGCCCAATCGATCGCCGCTTCGTCGATGCCCTGCAGGCGCGCCATCTCGCGCACGACGTCGATCGAGCCGGGCTCGCGGCGATCGACGTCGGGATTCGCCTCGAACCAGATCCGGCCGTCGGCGGCCACGGCGAGCAGCAGCGGCCGGTAGACGATCCGGCCCCGGTCGCCGACGCGCGTGCCCGCGAACAGCGCCGCGACGTCGTCCGGATGCAGCCGCACGCAGCCGTGCGAACGGAAACCATAGATGCTGGCCGGCGCGTTCGTGCCGTGCAGCCCGATGCCCGGCAGGCTCGTGCCGATCCAGTGGCGTCCGAGCGGGTTCTCGGGGCCGGGCGGCACCGCGGTGAGCACCGGCTTGCCCTCGCGCAGCATCTCGGCCTGGATCGACGGCGGAACGATCCACGTCTTGTCGGTCTGCCGGTCGACGACGGTGAAGTCCCCGGTCGGCGTGACCCAGCCCCGCTTGCCGACGGTGACCGGATAGGCCGCGACGACGCGCCCCGCCGCGAAGCGGAACAGCATGCGCTGCGGAATGTTGACGACGATGCCGTCGTCGATCGGCGCCGGCACGACATGCCGCGAGACGATCGCGATGCGCTGCCCGATCGCCAATCCCTTGCGCGCGTCGATTCCGTTTCGCTCGGCGATCAGCGAAACCGACACCGCGTGGCGCGCGGCCAGCGTGCCGAGCCCCTCGCCGCGAGCGACGACGTGCTCGAGCGCCTGCTCGACGATCGCGTCGCGCGGCGCCTGTGCGAACGGGTCCGCGGACGCAGCCGCGGCGACCGCGACGAATGCCGGGGCGGACGCGACGCCGGCGGAGGCGCCGGGCGGGGTCGCCAGCGGGGTCACCAGCAGCGGGGTCGCCCACGCGGAGCCGGCCGCGGCCGTCGCGAGGAGCGACGCCGCGCAGAAGACCGCCGTTGCGAGCCTCACAGCCCCAGGTACGCCTCGCGCACGCGCGGATCGTCGAGCAGTTCCGCGCCGCTGCCTTCGAGCACGATGCTGCCGTTCTCGAGCACGTAGGCGCGATCGGCGAGCTTCAGCGACGCCGCGACGTTCTGCTCGACCAGCAGGATCGTCATGCCCTGCGAATGCAGCGTGCGGATCGTCTCGAGCACTTCGCCGACCAGCGCGGGCGCCAGGCCCAGCGACGGCTCGTCGAACATGATCAGTCGCGGCGCACCCATCAGGCAGCGCGCGATCGCCAGCATCTGCTGCTCGCCGCCCGACAGCGTGCCGGCCGCCTGCCCCGCGCGCTCCTTCAGCCGCGGGAACATCGCGAAGACGCGCTCGAGCGTCTCGCCCGAGTGCCTGCGCGCATGCGGCAGCAGGCCGCCGACCTCGAGATTGTCGAGCACGCTCATCGACGGGAAGATCTGGCGGCCCTCGGCCACCTGCCCGATGCCGAGATCGCAGACGGTGGAACTGGGCAAGCCGGCGATCTCGCGCCCCTCGAAGCGGATCGACCCCGAGCGCGGCTTCAGGATCCCGGCGAGCGTGCGGATCAGCGACGTCTTCCCCGCGCCGTTGGCGCCGACCAGCGCCACGATCTGGTTCGACGCCACGTCGAGCTTCACGCGGTCGAGCGCCTGCGCGTCGCCGTAGAACACCGAGAGATCGCGGATCTCGAGCATCGCGGCGCTCACAGCTCCGCGGTGCCGAGATAGCTCTCGAGCACGGCAGGGTCGGAAGTCACTTCGGCCGGCGTGCCCGACGAGATGATCACGCCGTGATGCAGCACGTATACGCGCTGCGCGAGCGCCATCACCGCGCGCATCACGTGCTCGATGAGCAGGATCGTGACGCCGTGCTCGGCGTTCAGCCGGCGGAAGGCGGCGACCATGTGGTCGGTCTCGGTGGGGCGCAGACCCGCCATCACTTCGTCGAGCAGCAGCAGCTTCGGCTCGGTGGCGAGCGCGCGCGCCACCTCGAGCTTCTTGCGGTCGGGCAGCGTGAGCGCGGAAGCCGGCCGGTCGCGCTGCCCCCACATCTCGAGCGCGCGCAGCGCGCCTTCGGCGCGACGGCTGGCGAGCCGGCGGTCGGTGGTGCCGCGAAAGCCGCCGACCATCACGTTCTCGAGCACCGTCATGTCGGCGAAGGGCTTGACGATCTGGAAGGTGCGGCCGATGCCGATGGCGCATACCTGGTCCGCGCGCCAGCCGGCGATGTCCGAGCCGCGGAAGACGATCTGCCCCTCGTTCGGCGCCAGCGCCCCCGCGATCAGGTTGAACAGCGTCGTCTTGCCCGCGCCGTTGGGCCCGATCAGCGCGACGATCTCGCCGCTGTCGACGACGAGCGAGGCGTTGTCCACCGCACGCAGCGCCTGGAAATTCTTCGAGACGCCGTCGACCCGCAGCATCGGAGCGGCGCCTTCAATCATCGGCCGTCACCGCGCGGCGAAAGCCGAGCCGGCGCGCGATGCCCGGCCAGATTCCGTTCGGCATGAACATGATCGCGGCGCCCAGCGCCACGCCGTAGAGGATCTGCTTGACCCCCGGCACCTCGTGCCCGGCCATCGACAGCGCCTGGTTGATTCCCTCGGAGAGCAGGGTGAGCAGCGCCGCGCCGAGGATCGGCCCGAACAGCGTTCCGATGCCGCCGATGATCGGCGCGAGGATGATCTCGATCGAGCGGCTGATGTGGAAGATCTGCTCGGGGAACAGGTTGTTGTAGTAGAAGGCGAAGAAGACGCCGGCCAGCGCCGTCATCGCCGACGAGATCTGCACCGCGTACATCTTGTAGCGGAACACGTTCACTCCGGCGGCGCGCGCGGCCTCCTCGTTGTCGCGGATCGCGCGGAAATAGAAGCCGAGCCGGCCGCGCAGCATCGCCCAGCACAGCACGAAGCCGACCGTCGCCAGCGCGAGCGCGAGATAGTAGAAGAGGATCGGCGGCCCGCGCAGGTGGACGACGTCGACGTGATCCTGCTGCGTCACGCGCAGGAAGAAGCCGCCGGTGCCGCCCACCCAGCCGAAGTGCTCGAAGCCGATGCGCGTGAATTCGGCGAAGGCGATCGTCAGCAGCGCGAAGTAGGTTCCGCCGATGCCGAAGCGGAACGCCAGCCAGCCGATGATCGACCCCATGACGATGCAGACGGCGATCGCGGCGAGCATCCCGACCCACGGCACGATCGCGAAGTGCTGGAACAGTGCCGCCGACGTGTAGGCGCCGAGCCCGACGAAGAGCGCGTGACCGAGCGAGAGCTGCCCGGCGAAACCCATCATCACGTTCCACGCCTGCCCCACGTACGCGAAGTACAGGATCAGGATCGTCACCGACAGCAGATAGCGGTCGAGCGCGAGCGGCAGCGCGAGCAGGACGGCGAGCAGGACGAGGAGCGCGACGGCGGATCGGTTCATCGCCGCTTCACCGTGCCCGGAACAGGCCCTGCGGCCGGAACGCGAGCACGAGAATGAGCAGCGCGAACGAGAACATGCTCTTGGCCGACGGCGTGATCAACAGCCCGGCCACCGATTCGGAGACGCCGATCAGCACGCCCCCGGCGAGCGCGCCGACCATCGAGCCGAGCCCGCCGATGATCACGATGACGAAGGCGAGCAGCGTGTAGGCCGGGCCCAGCCCCGGCGTGACGTCGACCAGCATCGACAGCAGCGTGCCGGCCACGCCGACGCACGCGGTGCCCAGGCCGAAGGTCAGCGCGTACAGGTGCTTGACGTTCAGGCCGACCACCTGCGCGCCGAGCAGGTTGTCGGCGCAGGCGCGGATCGCCTTGCCGAAGGACGTGTAGCGGAAGATCGCGAACAGGAGCGCGCAGGCGACGAGCGCCACGCCGGCGCAGATCACGCGCACCTTGTCGACGAGCAGCGGCCCGATCTCGTAGGAATCGAGCGCGTAGTCGACCTGCACGCTTCGCGCATCGGGCCCGAAGGCGACGAGCAGCAGGTTGACGACGACGAGCGCGACGGCCAGCAGCAGGATGAACTGCGAATGCTCGGGACGGTCGATGAACGGGTTGATGAGGCCGCGCTGCAGCACGTAGCCGATGCCGAAGAACGCGAGCGCCATCGGCACCAGCATCCACAACGGATCGACGCCGGTCGTCGCGAAGGCGAAGACGGTGGCGTACATCGCCACCGCCATCA
>QEVN01000036.1 GCA_003576795.1 Burkholderiales bacterium | reverse complement strand
TTTGAAGGTATTCCCGTTCCTTTCAATCACTTTTACCGTAGTCATGCCAATGGGATTGGACCTCCAGGGACAACGGCAGGCAAATATACCACCTCCGGCCTTCCCCGCTCGCGCGCGCGGCCGACGTGCACCTGAACGCGCGCGTCGATCGCGAAGCCTGCCCGATGAACCTCGCTCCCACGGCGAGCACGACCGCGGCGCTGGCGCTGGGCGACGCGCTCGCCGTGGCGCTGCTCGATGCGCGCGGCTTCGGCCCCGAGGATTTCGCGCGCTCGCATCCGGGCGGACTGCTCGGGCGGCGACTGCTCACGCGGGTGACCGACGTCATGCGCTCGGGCGAAGCGCTGCCCGCCGTGCGCATCGATGCGCGCGTGGTCGACGCGATCATCGAGATCACGCGCAAGCGCATGGGGATGACCGCCGTGCTCGACGCCGAAGGACGGCTCGCCGGAATCTTCACCGACGGCGACCTGCGTCGCCTGCTCGAGCAGGGACGAGACCTGCGCGGGCTGCGCATCGACGAGGTGATGACGCGCTCGCCGGCGACGATCGGTGCGCTCGCGCTCGCCGCCGAGGCGGTGCGCGTGATGGAGGAGCGGCGCATCACGCAGCTGCTGGTGGTCGGCGACGACGCGCGGCTGGTGGGCGCGTTGAACGTGCACGATCTGCTGGCGGCGAAGGTCGTCTGACAATCCGGTGAAGGGTGAAGGGTGAAGGGTGAAGGGGCGAGGACGGACGAGGCGGCTGCTCGCGCGGCACGGGTGCGGCTGGTCGCGCTCGACGTCGACGGCACGCTCACCGACGCGCGCCTGCACATCGGGCGCGACGGCGAGGCGATGAAGTCGTTCTCGGTGCGCGACGGCTTCGGGCTGACGCTGCTGCGCGAGGCCGGGATCCGCGTCGCGCTGGTCACCGCTCGACGGTCGACGATCGTCGAGGCGCGCGCGGCCGAATTGCGCATCGAGGACGTGCTGCAGGCGGTGCCCGACAAGGCGCAGGCGCTGCAGGCGCTGTGCGGCCGACACGGCGTCGCGCTCTCCGAATGCGCCTTCGTCGGCGACGACTGGCCCGACCTGCGCGCGATGGCGATCGCCGGTCTCGCCGCCACCGTCGCCGACGCGCCGCTCGAAGTGCGCGAGCGCGCGCACTGGGTGTCGACGCTGCGCGCCGGTCGCGGCGCGGTGCGCGAATTCGCCGAGTTCGTGCTGCGTGCGCAGGGCGCCTTCGAGCCGGCGCTCGCCCGCTACGCGCGATGAGGCGGCGCAACTGGGACCAGCTCGCAGCCGGCGTTTCGCTGCTGCTGCTCGCCGGGCTGGCCGCCGGCACCTGGTACCTGGCGCTGCAATCCCAGCGCGACGACGCGCGCGCACGGGCGCGCGCGCCCACCGGCGAGCCCGACTACTTCCTCGACGACGCGGTGTTCACGCGCATCGACGTCCACGGCAATCCGGTCTACCGGATCTCCGCCGAACACCTGCTGCACTATCCGGAGGACGGCACCAGCGTGTACCAGTCGCCGGTGCTGGTCAGCGTCGACCCCGATCGCCCGCGCGTCACCGTGCGCGCCGACCGCGGACGCTCGAACGCCGACGGATCGCAGACGGTGCTCACCGGCGACGTGGTGCTGGTGCGCGCGCCGCTGGACGACGAGCCGCGGATGACGATCCGCACCGAGCAGGTGACGATCTACAGCGACACGCAGATCGCGCGCAGCGACCAGCCGGTGCGCATCGAGCGGGGGACCTCCGTCTTGACGGGCGTCGGAATGGAATTCGATAATGCGGCCCGCTCGTTGAAGGTCGATTCCCAGGTGACGTTCACGTGGCAACGGCCACCGGCGTCCCGCTGATCATGCGCGCGTCCACCGACCTTCCGCCCTTCCCCCTCCCCCCGATGCTCCGCGCAACGACCCTCGCCCGCGCGACGGCCCGCTCCTTCGCCCGGGCGCTCGCCGCCGTGCTCGCCGCGATGCTCGCCGGCGTCGCGCCGCCGTCGTTCGCCGCGAAAGGCGACAGCGACGCGCCGACGCAGGTCGAATCCGACCGGATGCAGTACGACGACGCGAAGCAGGTCAACGTGTTCACCGGCAACGTCGTGCTCACCAAGGGCACGATCCGCCTGCTCGCCGACCGGCTGGTCGTGCGCCAGGATCCCGACGGATTCCAGTACGCCACCGCCACCGGCGATCCGGCCCGCTTCCGCCAGAAGCGCGACGGTCCGGGCGACCAATGGATCGAAGGGCACGCGCTGCAGATCGACTACGACGGGAAGGCCGAGACGGCGCATCTGCAGCGCCGCGCGATGCTGCAGCGAACCGACGGCGGCCGCGTCATGGACGAAGTGCACGGCAAGGACATCCTGTACGAATCGCGCACCGAATTCTTCACCGTCGAGGGCGGCGACGCCCGTTCGGGCACCGCGGAGAACCCCGGCGGGCGCGTGCGCGTCGTGATCCAGCCGCGCGAGGAAAAGGCCGACCGGAAGGCCGATACGGCGCCGAAGCCCCCGCCTGCCGTGCCGCTGAAGCAGGACGACCGCATCGAAGTGCCCCGGGAAAGCGGATCGGGCCGATGACCGGTCGCGCGTCGCCGAACCGGGCCGACAGCCGGTTGGTCGCACGGCACCTGATGAAGGCCTACCACGGCCGCAAGGTGGTGCAGGACGTCTCGCTCGACGTCGCCAGCGGCGAAGTCGTCGGCCTGCTCGGCCCCAACGGCGCGGGCAAGACGACCTGCTTCTACATGATCGTCGGCCTCGTTCCCTCCGACGGCGGCACGATCGAGCTGGACGGCACGCCGATCGGACACCTGCCGATCCATCGGCGTGCGCGGCTGGGCCTGTCGTATCTTCCGCAGGAAGCCTCGGTGTTCCGCAAGCTCAGCGTCGAGGAGAACATCGTCGCGGTGCTCGAGCTGCAGCTCGACGAGCGCGGACGCTCGCTGGGACGCAGCGAGATCGACGCGCGCCTCGAGGCGCTGCTGGCCGAGCTGCAGATCGAGCACATCCGCTCGAACAGCGCGCAGTCGCTGTCGGGGGGCGAGCGGCGGCGCGTCGAGATCGCGCGGGCGCTCGCCGGCTCGCCGCGCTTCATCCTGCTCGACGAGCCTTTCGCCGGCATCGACCCGATCGCCGTCATCGAAATCCAGCGCATCGTGCGCTTCCTGAAGGACCGCCACATCGGCGTGCTCATCACCGACCACAACGTTCGCGAAACACTTGGAATCTGCGACCGCGCGTATATCATCAGGACTGGTACTGTTCTTGCTTCCGGTCGCCCCGACGAGGTCGTACAGAATGAGGACGTGCGCCGGTATTACCTCGGCGAACACTTCTCCATGTAGGCGCTGCAGCGCATGAAGCCGTCGCTGCAGCTGCGCCAGACGCAGCAGCTTGCGCTCACTCCGCAACTGCAGCAATCGATCCGCCTTTTGCAGCTCTCCACGCTGGAGCTGAACCAGGAGATCGAGCAGGCGCTCGCCGATAATCCGCTGCTCGAGCGCCTCGACGACCCCTTCGCCGATTGCGTACGCGTCGCGGCCAGTGGCTCGCTGGAGGGCCGCGCGACGGCGCCGGAGCGCGAATCCGGATCCGCGCGCGGCGACGACGAAGGCGGGCCCTACGAGCCTGCAGGCGAGGGCGGGCGCACGCTGGCCGACGACGACGAACGCGACTACCCGCAGTTGGCCGCGGCCACCACGTCGCTGCGCGAGCACCTGGGCGAGCAGCTCGCCGCCACGCGCTGCACGCGGCGCGACCGCGCGCTCGTCCAGTTGCTGATCGACGCGCTCGACGACGACGGCTTCCTCGAATCGTCGCCGGCGGAGGTCGCGCGCATGCTCCCCGCCGAACTGGAAGTCTCGGAGGAGGAGCTGGCCACCGCGCTGCGCCTGCTGCAGAGCTTCGATCCGGCCGGCGTCGGGGCGAGCGATCTCCGGGAGTGCCTGCAGCTGCAGCTCGATCGCCGCGCGGCCGACACCGCAGCCGGGCATCCGCGCGACGATACGCTGCGCCTGGCGCGTGCGATCGTCGATCGCCACCTCGAATCGCTCGCCTCGAAGGATTTCTCCCGCCTGCGGCGCGCCCTGCGCTGCGACGACGACGCACTGCGCGACGCCCAGGCGCTGATCCAGCAGCTCGACCCGCGACCGGGCGCGCGCTTCGGCTCCGAGCACGCCGGCTTCGTCGTTCCCGACGTGATCGCGCGCCGCGTGCGCGGGAGCTGGGTCGCCGCGCTCAATCCTGCGGTGATGCCGCGGCTGCGGGTCAACGACGCCTACGCGCAGGTGCTCAAGCTCAATCGCGGGGCGGCCCCGGGCCTGACCGGCCAGCTGCAGGAAGCGCGATGGCTGATCAAGAACCTGCAGCAGCGCTTCGAGACGATCCTGCGCGTGGCGCAGGCGATCGTCGATCGGCAGCGCTCGTTCTTCTCCCACGGCGCGGTGGCGATGCGTCCGCTGGTGCTGCGCGAGATCGCCGATGCGCTCGGGCTGCACGAGTCGACGATCTCGCGCGTCACCTCACGGAAATACATCCTGACGCCGTTCGGCACCTTCGAGCTGAAATATTTCTTCGGCAGCCGCCTTGCTACCGACAGTGGAGGCGCCACCTCCGGTACGGCGGTGCGCGCCATGATTCGTCAACTGATCGAAACGGAGAATCCCGCCGATCCGCTGCCCGACGGACGCATCTCCGAACTGCTCGCCGAGCAGGGCTTCGTCGTCGCGCGCCGTACGGTGGCCAAATACCGCGAATCGCTGCGCATCCCCACCGTTTCGCGACGCAAAACCCTGTGATCCTCAAAAGGAAACCCCGATGAATCTCGCCATTTCCGCACCCGACCTCGGCCTCACGCCCGCGCTGCGCCAGTACGTGGAGACGAAGCTCGAGCGCATCCAGCGCCATTTCGACGAACCGATCGGCGCGACCGTGAACCTCAGCAGCGACCGGCTGGTGCAGCGCGCCGCGGTGACGCTGCACGTTCGCGGCAACGACCTCTTCGCCGAGGCGAGCGACGGCGACCTGTACGCGGCGATCGACGCGCTGATCGACAAGCTCGACCGGCAGGTGGCGAAATACAAGGAAAAGCGCGATGGCTTCGATCACGACTCGGTGAAATACCGACCGGAATCCTGAGCTCGCGCGGCTGCTTCCGTGGTTTTGCTGCACAGCGCAAACGCAGCGGTTGTACCGGCGCTGGGTGGTGGCTATGATCCCCGTTTTTCGGCGCTCGCCGCGGCGGGTGTGGTTTCATGTTGCATAGCAGCGCCCCGGTCGTGGCCGCGAGCGGACTTTCGATGAATCGGCTTTCCCGATTACTCCCTCCGCAGAACATCGTGCTCGACCTGCCGGTCACGAGCAAGAAGCGGCTGTTCGAGCAGGTGGGTCTGCTGTTCGAGAACAATCACGGCATCGAGCGCGGCAAGGTCTTCGACTCGCTGTTCGCTCGCGAGCGCCTGGGCTCCACGGGCCTGGGCGAAGGCGTGGCGATTCCTCACGGCCGAATCAAGGGCTCGAAGGAAGCGCTCGCCGCGGTGGTTCGACTCGCGCAGCCGATTCCCTTCGACGCTCCCGACGGCAAGCCGGTCGGGCTGCTCGTGTTCCTGCTCGTGCCGGAAGCGGCCACCGACGAACACCTCGAGCTGCTCTCCGAGCTGGCCGAGCTGCTCGCCGACACCGCCACGCGGGAGGCGCTGCTCTCCTGCGACGACCCGGTCCGCATGCATCGAATCCTCTCGGGGGAAGCGCCCGAAGCGGCCGGCTGACGGGCCGCGCGCGGAATCGTATGCTTCGCGCATGAGCGTCACGGTCCGCGTCCTCTTCGATCAGAACCGCGAAGATCTTCGCCTGTCCTGGCTGGCCGGCGAAGCGGGCAGCGGTCGCACGGCCACTCCGGCGTCGATCGAGCCCGCCGACCTGATCGGCTACCTGAACCTGATCCATCCGAACCGGATCCACGTCTACGGCAACGCCGAGCGCGCGTACACCGAGCAGCTCGACGCCGCGCGCAATCGGGCGCTCGTCTCGGAGCTGATCGCCAGCAAGCCGCCCGCGGTCGTCATCGCCGAAGGACTGGAGCCCCCGCCCGCGCTGCTCGCCGCGGCGAAGGCCGACGACCTGCCGATGATCGGCTGCCCGCTGCCGGCAGCGCGCGTCATCGAATCGCTGCGCACCTACCTGTCGAAGGCCGTCGCGCCCTCGTGCTCTATGCACGGCGTGCTGATGGACGTGCTCGGCATGGGCGTGCTGATCAGCGGAGAGTCGGGCCTGGGCAAGAGCGAGCTGGCGCTGGAGCTGGTCAGCCGCGGACACGGGCTGGTGGCCGACGACGTCGTCGAATTCGCCCGCATCGCGCCGCACGCGATCGAGGGCCGCTGCCCGCCGCTGCTGCGCGATCTTCTCGAAGTGCGCGGACTCGGCCTGCTCGACATCCGCACGATCTTCGGCGAAGCGGCGGTGCGCAGGAAGATGACGCTCAAGCTCATCGTCCACCTGGTGCGCCGCACGTCGATGAACGACGAGCACCAGCGTCTTCCGCTCGAAGCGATCACCGAAGACGTGCTCGGCCTGCCGATTCCGAAGGTCGTCATTCCGGTGGCGGCCGGCCGCAACCTGGCGGTGCTCACCGAAGCGGCGGTGCGCAGCACGATCCTGCAGCTGCGCGGCTTCGACACCACCGGCGACTTCCTCGCGCGCCAGCGCAGGATGATGGAAACCGGATAGGGTCGGCCGAAAACGATGCGCGTCGTGCTGATCACCGGGATCTCGGGCTCGGGCAAATCGGTGGCCACCAACGTGCTCGAGGACGACGGGTACTTCTGCATCGACAACCTGCCCGCGCGCTTCCTGGGCGAAGTCATCGCGTCGCTGCAGGAAGCCGGCCACGACAAGGTCGCCGTGTCGATCGACGCGCGCAGCGGCGACTCGGTGAGCGACCTGCGGCACGTGGTCGGCGCGCTCGGCCGCTACGGGCACGACGTCAAGGTCATCTTCCTGAACGCGCGCACCGAAACGCTGGTGCAGCGCTACTCGGAGACGAGACGCCGGCATCCGCTGTCGCTGCGCGGCGGCCAGGGCGCCGAAGCGCCGACGCTGATCGAATCGATCGAGCGCGAACGCGAGATGATGTCGCCGATCGAGGACGTCGGCGTCTCGCTCGATACCAGCGACCTGCATCCGAACGTGCTGCGCAGCTGGGTGCGCGAGGCGGTGGGTACCGACCGCGCGTCGATGACGATCGTCTTCGAATCCTTCGCCTACAAGCACGGCGTTCCGCTCGACGCCGACCTGGTGTTCGACGTGCGCTGCCTGCCGAATCCGTACTACACCGCCGAGCTGCGCCCGCTCACCGGGCTCGACGCGGCAGTGGCCGAATACCTGCGGGCGATCCCGTCGGTGCAGCGGATGGTCGACCACATCGCCGACTTCCTGCACGCCTGGCTGCCGCACTACATCCTCGAGAATCGCAGTTACCTGACCGTCGCGATCGGGTGCACGGGCGGCCAGCACCGTTCGGTATACTGCGTCGAGGAGCTGGCCAGGCGCTTCCATCGAATCGAACAGGTTCTCGTGCGCCATCGCGCGCTCGCCTCCCGCCAGACGCTCCCGCCCTGACCTTCGAGACCCGAGATGCCCGGCGAACTGGCGATCTTTCCGCTCGAAACGGTTCTCTTCCCCGACGGTGTGCTGACGCTGCGCGTGTTCGAGGCGCGCTATCTCGACCTCGTCAGCGAATGCACGGCGGCCAACGTGCCCTTCGGCGTGTGCCTGATCACCGAGGGCAGCGAGATCGATCCCGGCGCGAGGCACGAGGCGGTGGGCTGCACCGCGCGCATCGTCGACTTCGACGTCGAGGAATCCGGGCTGCTCAACGTGCGCGCGCGCGGCGGCCAGCGCTTTCGCGTGCTCTCGCGGCAGATCCGGCAGGACGGGCTGATCCGCGCCGACATCGAGATGATCGAGCCCGACGTCGACGTTGCGGTGCCGCGCGAGCACGCCGATTGCGAAACGCTGGTGCGCAGGCTCGTCGACGACCTCGTCGCCCGCGAGAAGGATCCGATGCGGCGCATGATCGCCGAGCCCTACCGCTTCGACTCCGCCTCGTGGGTCGGCAACCGGATCTGCGAATTCCTGCCGATCGCGCCGCGCGCGCGGCAGAAGCTGATGGAACTCGACGACCCCGTCACGCGGCTGTCGCTGATCCACCAGTACCTGAACCAGCATCAGGTTCTCTGAGCGGTTCCCGGAGCGCCCGAAGCAGCGTCTTCACCGGCGCGGGCAGCGGCGCGTCGTCGGCCCGCTCGAGCGCGAGCCAGCGGCCGGCGCGCGGATCGCCGTCGCGGCACGCGCGGGCGTCTTCGCATTCGAGCACGACCGGCCGCGCACGCAGGCGGAAATGCGTGAACACGTGATCGACGGCGGCCAGTTCGACGCCGGCACGCGTGCGAAGCGCGAAGCGCCGAAGCGCCAGTTCCGCCGCGTTGCCCGCATCGTCCGCCTCGGCTTCGGGCAGCGACCACATTCCGCCCCACACGCCGGCCGGCGCACGCTTCTCGACGAGCACTTCCCGCGCGCGCCGGATGACGAGCCACGTGCGTTCGCGCAGGGGCAGCGCGCGCGGCGGACGCCGCCCGGGAATCGAGTCGAGCAGACCTTCGCGACGCGCGACGCAATTCTCGGCGATCGGGCAGAGACCGCAGGCCGGACGCGTGCGCGAGCAAAGGCTCGCGCCCAGGTCCATCAGGCCCTGCGTGTAGGCCTCGAGCGAATCGTGCGGCAGTTCGCGCTCGGCGGCGCTCCACAGCGCCGCCAGCACGGCCGGCTCGCCCGCGTGCCCGCGGATGCCCGCCCAGCGCGCGAGCACGCGGCGCACGTTGCCGTCGAGAATCGCCGCACGCCGCCCGAAGGCGAACACCGCGATCGCCGCGGCCGTGGAACGACCGACGCCGGGAAGCCGCTCCAGCTCGGCCGGCTCGGAAGGAAAGACCCCGCCGCGCCGCTCGACCAGTTCGCGCGCGCAGCGATGCAGGTTGCGCGCGCGGCTGTAGTAGCCCAGTCCGCTCCACAGCGCGAGCACCTCGTCCTCGTCGGCGGCGGCGAGCGCCTGCACCGTCGGGAAACGCTCGACGAAACGAAGGAAATACGGAACGACGCTGGACACGCGCGTCTGCTGCAGCATGATCTCCGACAGCCAGACGCGATACGCGTCGCGCGTGTTCTGCCACGGCAGATCGTTGCGGCCGTGGCGGCGCTGCCAGGCGACGAGACGCGATGCAATCACGCGGCGGATTGTAAGCGGCCCGCTGCGCCTGCAGCGGCCGCATCCGCCGTCACGCGTCGACCAGCGTCTCCGCGTTCGCCGCGAGCAGCGAGGTCACGCGCCGCGCGTACTCGCCTTCGAGCCCGATGCGCTGCTCGACCGCCGCGCGGTCCTGCTCGATCTCCGCCAGCCGCGCCTCCAGCGTTCCGTTCGCGTCGAGCATGCGGCGCACGCTCTCCAGCCGGCGCTTGAGCTGCCCCTGGTGTTCGCGCACCTGGCTCTCGATCGGCGCCATCACCGCGCGCAGCCACGATTCCAGCTCGCGGCCGGCGACGTCGTAGATCTCGCGCAGACGCGCGGCCACCGATTCGAAGAAGCGACGCATCAACGCCCACTGCGACGTGGTCACCAGCGTGATCGCGCCGAACTGGCGACGCTGCACCTGCTCGATGCGCTCCAGCTCGGCGTAGTAGCGCTGCGTGGAGAACAGCGCCGGGTTGCCGAGCGCCAGCCCGTGCTCGGCGCTGAAGCTGCGGTACATCGCGCTCATCAGCGTGCCCACTTCGCCGACCAGGCGCGTGGCTTCGTCGAGGTCGCCGCGCACGGCCGCGAGCAGCGAGCTCATGCCGTCGCGCAGGCCCGAGGAGAAGGTGCTGCGCCTCATCGAATCGCGCGCGATGCGCACGTGCTGGTTCAGCGCCTGCCGGCACATCGTCTCGCGGATCGACTGCGAGTGGCGCGAGAACACCGAGCGCAGCGCCTGCAGCTGGCGCAGGCTCTTCTCGAACTCCTCGCGCTCGCCGCGGATGCGCGCGGCCATGTGATCCATCACCCCGCGGTTCTTGCCGCGCAGGCCGTTCAGCTCGAACTGCTGCTCGACCAGGTTGCGACGGCGCTGCGCGAGCGAGGAGGCGACCATCGAGTGCAGCTCGCCGAACTCGCGCTCGACGTGCTCGCGCACGATGTCGCGATGCTGCGGAACCAGCTCGCAGCCGAGCGCGTACTCGAGGTCGGCGATGCGGCTGCGCTTGAGCAGCGACGCGTCGCCGTTCACCCGCGCGAGCAGCGCCTTCTGCGCCGACACCGGGTAGACGCGATCGTTCGGCACCTGCAGCGTCTGCGCGACCGATCCGACCTGGCGGGCGATCTCGAGCTGGATCTGCACCTCGTCCTTCAGCCCGTCCCACAGCGAGTCGACCTTGTTGAGCACGACGTAGCGGCCGACGCCGTGGCCGGTGGCGATGTGCTCGCGCCATACCGCCAGGTCGCTCATCGTCACGCCCGCGTCGGCGGCGAGCACGAAGAGCACCGCGTCGCAACCGGGGATGAGCTTCAGCGTCAGCTCGGGCTCGGCGCCGATCGCGTTCAGTCCCGGCGTGTCGAGCACGACCAGTCCCTGCTCGAGCAGCGGATGCGGCCAGTTGACGATCGCGTGCCGCCAGCGCGGCACCTCGACGCGGCCCTGCCCGTCGGGGCGCACCGCGGAGTCGGGATCGTCCTCGTCGTAGAAGCCGAGCAGCGAGGCCTGCGACGCGTCGACCCACAGCGTTTCCTGCACGCTCTCGAAGGCGCGCCGAAGGCTCTCGGGCGACTGCGGGTCGATTTCCCGTTCGTCCCAGTGCGAGGCGTCGTCGCGCAACCCGGATACCGGCTCGTCGAGCAGGCGCGTCTCGATCGGCAGCAGCCGGATCGCGGTGGGCCGCTGCGGGTCGTACAGCAGCTCGGTCGGGCACATCGTCGTGCGCCCCGGTCCGGACGGCACGATGCGGCGCCCGAAGCGCGAGAAGAAGATCGCGTTGATCAGCTCCGACTTGCCGCGCGAGAACTCGGCGACGAAGGCGATCGAGACGCGCTCCTTGCCCAGGCGCTCGACGATCCGGTCGACGCGCGACAGCAGCGATGCGTCGGACAGCTCCGCGTCGTCGAGCCACTGCGCATAGCGCAGCACGGCATCGGCGAGCGAGCGTCGCCAGCCGCCGTATTCGGCGATGCGCTCTCCGAGGAATCCCATCGCGCTCCTTCGAGGAAAGGAATCGTGGACAGGATCTATAGCACGGCGCATCGCCTCCGAACGCGGCGTGCGGCGCGCGCATGGCGAGCAGCCGCCCTGTGGCCGATTCCGCCGGGCGGGCGGCGCCGCGGGCCGGGCCGGCGCGACATCCCGCGCTTCAACGCTGGCAGCGCGGGCACCAGAACGTGGAGCGCTGCTGTTGCCGCATCTGCCGCACCGGCGTGCCGCAGACGCGGCACGGCTGGCCGGCGCGTCCGTAGACGAGGCTCGCGGTCTGGTAGCAGCCGGCCGCTCCGTCGCTCGAGACGAAGTCGCGCAGGGTGCTGCCGCCGCGTTCGATCGCCTCGTTCAGCGTCTCGCGGATGGCCGACGCCAGGCGCCGCAGTCGTGGCAGCGCGATGCGCTGCGCCGCGGTCGTCGGCCGGATGCCGGCGCGAAACAGGCTCTCCGACGCGTAGATGTTGCCCACGCCGACGACCACGTCTCCGGCGAGGAGCACCGGCTTGATCGCGCCGCTGCGCGAACGCGTACCCCGGTACAGCACGCCCGCGTCGAAGGCGTCGGACAACGGCTCGGCGCCCAGCGACGCGAGCAGCGGATGCGCGAGCACCGGGCCTTCGGTCGACGCGTGCCACAGCATCGCGCCGAAGCGGCGCGGGTCGCGGTAGCGCAGGATGCCGTGCTCGAACTCGAGGTCGACGTGGTCGTGCCGCGCCGGTTCTTCGAACGCGCCTTCGCCGAGGAACCGGAAGTTGCCCGACATCCCCAGATGCACGATCAGCGTTCCGTGCCCGAAATCGAGCAGCAGGTACTTGCCGCGCCGCTCGACCGCCTGCAGCGTCGCACCGGCGAGATCGCGGTCGAGCCTCGCGGAAACCGGCCAGCGGAGCCGCGCTTCGCGAACGCGTACCGCGCGCAGCGCGCGGCCGCGCACACGGCTCTCGAGTCCGCGGCGCACGACCTCGACCTCGGGCAATTCGGGCATCGGCGGGGAACGCTTCGATGCGCCCGTCGGCGCGCATCGGTTATTCTGGAAATTCGACTCGCCGAGCGTATCACCCGATGACGAAGACCGATCCGTGGCAACGCCGCATCGCCGCGCACCGCCAGCACAAGCTTCCCCGGTCGTCGCGGCTGCGCGCCGCTGCCGGGTGCGCTTTCAGCGCCCTCGCCCTGCTGGCCGGCGGCTGCGCCGTCACCGCGCAGCCCGCTTCCGCGGACGGCCCGCGCGTCGTGCCGCCGCCGGGCGCGGTCGCCGACGCGCGACCGGTGCAATCGTCCGCGCCGGTCGCGCGCACGAGCGCCGGCGACCCGATTCCGTCGGTGTCGCTCACGCCGCAGCTGATGTACCAGCTGCTCGCGGCCGAAATCGCCGCGCAGCGCGGCCAGGTCGGCAGCGCGGCCGTCACCTATTTCTCGCTCGCGCAGGAAACGCGCGACCCGCGCATCGCGCGCCGGGCCACCGAGCTGGCGCTCGCCGAGCGTTCGCTCGAGCACGCGCTGCCGGCCGCGCAGCTGTGGCACGAGCTGGCGCCCGAGTCGCCGATCGCCTCGCAGACGATCGAAAGCCTGTGGATGACGACCGGCCGTTTCGCCGAAGCCGAGCCGCTGCTGCGCGCGCGCCTCGAACGCGCCCGCGCCGAGCACCGGCTCCCCGAGACCTACGACCGGATCGCGCGCACGCTGGCGCGCACCAGCGATGCGAGCGCCGGCCTGGCAATGCTCGAGCGTCTCGCCGCGCCCGATGCCGGCGAACCGGCCGCGCGCCTGGCGCTGGCCACCGTCGCGCAGGCGGCGGGCGACGTCTCGCGCGCCGCAGCGGAGGCCGAAGCGGCGCTGCAGCTCGATCCGAACAACGAGCAGGCCGCGATCCTCGCCGCGCGCTATGTCGCGCAGACGCCGCGCGGCGTCGACGGTGCGGTCGCGATGCTGCGCGCGTATCTCGAACGCGAACCCAGGGGCGTCGAGGCGCGCTTCGCGCTCGCTCGACTGCTGAACGCCGGCGGCAGCCAGGACGCCGCGCGCGAGCAGTTCGAGATCGCGCTCAAGCAGGAGCCGGACAGCCCGCCGATCCTGCTGTCGCTCGCCCAGCTCGCCTACCAGATGAAGCAGCCGCAGGTGGCCGAAGACTACCTGCGCCGCTACCTGGGCCTGCCCGACGCCGTGCAGCGCGACAACGCGCCGGCGCTGCTGTTCCTGGGCCAGATCGCCGAAGACGCCGGACGCAACGACGAGGCGATCGACTGGTATTCGCGGGTCGAGCGCGGCGAGCAGTTCCTGCCGGCGCTGACGCGCCGCGCGGTGCTGATGGCGAAGACGGGCCGGGTGGACGAGGCGCGCGCGCTGCTGCGAAACACGTCGGTGCCCAGCGCGCGCGAGCGCGTGCAGCTGACGGCCGCCGAGGCGGCCGTGCTGCGCGAGGCCGGGCGCGAGAAGGAAGCCTACGACGTGCTCGCCGCGGCGCTCGAGCGGATGCCCGAAAACCCCGACCTGCTCTACGACCACGCGATGGCCGCCGAACGGCTCGACCGGCTCGACGTGATGGAAACGAGCCTGCGCAAGCTGATCGAGCTGCGGCCCGACTACGCGCACGCCTACAACGCGCTCGGCTACACCTTCGCCGACCGCGGCATGCGGCTCGACGAGGCGCAGGGGCTGATCGCCAAGGCGCTCGAACTCTCGCCCGAAGACGCGCAGATCCTCGACAGCATGGGATGGGTGCTGTTTCGCCGGGGCCAGACCGAAGCGGCGATCGAGTACCTGCAGAAGGCCTGGCACCGGCTGCCCGAGGCGGAGATCGGCGCGCACCTGGGCGAGGCGCTGTGGCGGGCCGGGCGCGCCGACGAGGCGCGCCGCGTCTGGAACCAGGCGGCAGCCAGCGATCCGGAGAATCGGGTACTGAAGGAAACGGTCGCCCGGCTGCGCGCCGACCGATGAGCCGCCTGCGCGCGCTCGCGGCCGGTTGCGCGGCGGCCCTGCTCGTCGCCGGCTGCGCGACCCCTGTCCCGCCGACGGAGACGACGCCGGCCGGCGTCGCGCCGAACTTCTGGAGCGGCCGCTTCGCCGTCACCTACACCGAAGGCGGATACCAGCCGCGCGAGGAGCGCTCGAGCGGCCGCTTCTCGCTGCGCGCCGACGGCGAGCGGCGGGCGCTGGAGCTGTCGTCGCCGCTCGGACAGACGCTGGCGCAGGTCACGCTCGATGCGGGCGAAGCGGTGCTCGTCGCTTCCGACGGCCGCGAGTACCGCGCACCCTCCGGCGAGACGCTGACCGAGCAGGTGTTCGGCTGGCGCGTGCCGATCGGCGACCTGCCGCGCTGGCTCGCCGGGCGCGTGGCGCGTCCCACGCAGCGCGAGGAAGGACGCGTCGTCGCCGGCATCGACAGCGGCTGGTCGGTGCGATTCGAGGCCTTCGACGGCGAGCGCCCGCGCCGACTGTCGCTCGACTGGCCGGCCGAAGCCGGCGACGGCGCGCGCCGGCTCGAGCTGAAGCTGGTCGTCGACAGCGTCGCCCGCGTCGCTGCCGGCGAGCCGCGGTGAACGAGGGCCGCTGCGCGCCGGTCGTCGAACTGCGCAACCTGCCGGCGCCCGCCAAGCTCAACCTCTTCCTGCACGTCACCGGCCGCCGCGCGGACGGCTATCACCTGCTCGAGACGGTGTTCGAGCTGGTGGACCTGTGCGACCGCATCGACCTGCGCCGGCTCGACGACGGCGAGATCCGCCTCGTCGACGTGCCGCACGACTGGAGCGCGGACGACGACCTGACGGTGCGTGCGGCGCGACTGCTCGCGGCGGAAACCGGCTGCCCGCTCGGCGTCGAGATCCGGTTGCGCAAGCGGATTCCGGTGGGGGGCGGGCTGGGCGGCGGCAGCTCGGACGCGGCGACCGTGCTGCTCGGCCTGAACCGGCTGTGGAACCTGCAGCTGTCGGACGAGCGACTGCGGGCGCTCGCGCTGCGGCTCGGCGCCGACGTTCCGGTCTTCGTGTTCGGGCGCCGCGCGTTCGCGCGCGGCGTGGGGGAAGAGCTGGTCGCGATCGACGCGCGCCCGTCGTGGTACGTGATCGTCGCGCCGTCCGTGCAGGTGTCGACCGCATCGATCTTCGGGTCCGCCGAATTGACACGTGATACGAAACCGATCAAAATCTTCGGTCTTTCGCGAGGGCGGTTCGTCCACGGCGGGAAGAACGACCTCGAACCGGTGGTCCTGGCGGCATGGCCGCCGGTAGCCGAAGCGCTGCAGGCACTGCGCATCGCTGCCGACGCGGCGGGTGCCGATGGGCACCTGGCGCGGATGACCGGCTCGGGCGCCTGTGTGTTCTGTCCCGTCGCAGACGAGCCGGTCGCCGAATCGATCCGGCAACGGCTCGAACGGCTCGCGATCGGGCAGGTGTTCATCGTCCGGTCGCTCGATCGGCATCCGCTGCGCATCGGGCCACTGGGGAGTAGCCAAGTTGGTTAAGGCACCGGATTTTGATTCCGGCATGCGAGGGTTCGAATCCTTCCTCCCCAGCCAGATCCTCCATCCGGGAAACGCACCGTGCACGGCTTTCGCCGCAACGCCGACATCCTCGACCCCGACGGCTTGATGATCTTCACGGGCAACGCGAACCCGCTGCTCGCTTCCGACATCGCCCGCAACCTGTACATCAACCTCGGCAAGGCCACCGTCGGGCGCTTCTCCGACGGCGAGATCATGGTCGAGATCCTCGAGAACGTCCGCGGCAAGGACGTCTTCGTCGTGCAGCCCACCTGCGCGCCGAGCAACGACACGCTGATGGAGGTGCTGGTGATGGTCGACGCGCTGCGTCGCGCGTCGGCCGGCCGCATCACGGCAGCGCTCCCCTATTTCGGCTACGCCCGGCAGGATCGCCGCGTGCGCTCGATGCGCGTGGCGATCACCGCGAAACTCGTCGCGAACATGCTGCAGACCGCCGGCATCGACCGGCTGCTGACGATGGACCTGCACGCCGAGCAGATCCAGGGCTTCTTCGACGTGCCGGTGGACAACGTCTATGCCGCGCCGCTGCTGCTGGCCGACGTGCACAAGCAGCAGTTCCCCGACCTGATCGTCGTCTCGCCGGACGTCGGCGGCGTGGTGCGCGCACGCGCGCTCGCCAAGCGCCTGGATTCCGACCTGGCGATCATCGACAAGCGCCGTCCGAAGGCGAACGTGGCCGAGGTGATGAACATCATCGGCGACGTGGAAGGCCGCACCTGCGTGATCATGGACGACATCGTCGACACCGCGAACACGCTGGTGAAGGCGGCAGTGGCGCTGAAGGAGCGCGGCGCGCGCCGCGTCGTCGCCTACTGCACGCACGCGGTGCTGTCGGGCGGAGCGGTCACGCGCATCGCCAACTCGGCGCTCGACGAACTGATCGTCACCGACACGATCCCGCTGTCGCCCGAGGCCGAAGCCTGCCCGCGCATCCGCGTGCTGTCGTGCGCCCAGTTGCTGGCCGAAACGATCCTGCGCATCAGCCGGGCGGATTCGGTGTCTTCGTTGTTCGTGGATTGAAAAACGGTGAAGGGTGAAGTCCTTCACCCTTCACTCCCGTTGCGGCGCGTAGCGCCGGAACTAAACCTCGGCGCATGGCGCCGCTGAAAGCCCCGCATTCTGGTCGCGGACGCGGGGCGCAACCGAAGGAAGAAACGATGAAAGTCGTTGCGAATGTTCGCAAGGAGCAGGGTTCGGGTGCGAGCCGCCGCCTGCGCCGCGCCGGCTACGTGCCGGGAATCGTCTACGGCGGCAAGGACGAAGCGGTTCCGGTCTCGCTCGAGCACAACCCGCTGTACCACGCGCTGCGCGTGGAGGCGTTCCATTCGTCGATCCTCGATCTCGAGATCGGCGACGAGCGCGCGCAGGTGCTGCTGCGCGACGTGCAGTGGCATCCGTACAAGCCGCAGGTGATGCACGTCGACTTCCAGCGCGTGGCCGCCGACGAGAAGATCACCGTCCGGGTGCCGCTGCACTTCGTCAACGAAGAGACCTCGCCGGCGGTGAAGCT
Organism: Burkholderiales bacterium; assembly: GCA_003576795.1. GTDB lineage: Bacteria > Pseudomonadota > Gammaproteobacteria > Burkholderiales > Burkholderiaceae_E > Zeimonas. The sequence continues at coordinate 3,011 of QEVN01000036.1, read as the reverse complement.
GTCGGCAGGGATCATCGGACGCGTGATCACCGAGGTCGAGGTGAGCTGCCTGCCGGCGGCGCTGCCGAGCTTCATCGAAGTCGACCTGTCGCAGCTCGAAGCGGGCAAGTCGGTGCACGTGAGCGACATCGCGTTCCCGCAAGGCGTCACGCCGGTGCTGCCCGCGGGGGAGAACCCGGTCGTCGTCACGGTCACGGTTCCGGGCACTGCCGAGGAAGAACCCGCTGCCGCCGCTCCGGCCGCGGCAACGCCGGCCGCTCCCGCCCCCAAGAAGTCGTGAGATCGCAGGGCGCAGCGAGCCGATCCTCGCCCGAGCGCCCCGTCCGCGCGCCGCGCAGGCGCGCACACGAAGCCCGGGCCCGCCCCGGGCTTTTTGTTTGCGCTTCCTGCGGCCCATGAATCCCGACGCCGCCCGACTCTGGACCGCCCCGCGCTGGACGCTGGCCGCGCTGCTGGCCGCGCTCGGCATGCTCGGCCCGTTCTCGATCGACACCTTCCTGCCCGCGTTCTCGGGCATCGCGCGCGCGCTCGATGCCACTCCGGTGCAGATGCAGCAGACGCTGTCGGCCTACCTGTTCGGCTACGCGTTCATGAACATCTTCCACGGCGCGCTGGCCGACAGCTTCGGGCGCAGGCCGGTGGTCCTGTGGGGGATCGGCGTCTTCACGCTCGCGTCGGTCGGCTGCGCGCTGTCGCCGTCGATCGGCGCGCTGGTCTTCTTCCGCGCGCTGCAGGGCTTGTCCACCGGCGCGGGCATCGTCGTCTCGCGCGCGGTGATCCGCGACATGTTCCCGCCCGAGGAAGCGCAGCGGGTGATGTCGCAGGTGACGATCTATTTCGGCGTGGCGCCGGCGGTGGCGCCCATCATCGGCGGCTGGCTCTTCGTGCACGTGAACTGGCACGGCATCTTCTGGTTCCTCGCGCTCGTCGGGCTGCTGCTGTGGACGGCCAACTGGCGCTGGCTGCCCGAGACGCTGCATCCCGCGCACCGGCAGCCCTTCGAGATGCGGCATCTGCTGCGCGGCTACTACCAGCTGCTGTCCGATCCGCGCTTCCTGCTGCTGGCGTTCGCCAGCGGCGTTCCGTTCAACGGCATGTTCCTCTACGTGCTGTCGGCGCCCGAGTTCCTCGGCACGCACCTGGGGCTCGGACCCACCGAGTTCTTCTGGTTCTTCCTGCTCACGATCAGCGGAATCATGTCGGGCGCCTGGGTCAGCGGACGATTCGCCGGACGCGTGCCGGCGCGCAGCCAGATCCGCTACGGTTTCGTCGTGATGTTCGTCGTCGCCGTCCTGAACCTCGTCGCGAACCTGCTGTTCGAGCCGCACGCATGGTGGGCGCTGCCTCCGATCGCGCTGTTCGCGTTCGGCTGGGCGCTGAACGTGCCCGCGGTCACGCTGATGGTGCTCGACCTGTTCCCGCTGCGTCGCGGCATGTCGTCGTCGCTGCAGGCGGTCGTGGGCAGCGTCGCCAACGGCATCGTCGCCGGCGTCATCGCTCCGCTCGTCATGCACTCGACGATCGGACTGGCGGCGACGTCGCTGGCGATGCTGTGCATCGGACTGGGCGCCTGGCTGCTGCTGAAGCATCGCTGGCCTGCGGTCGTGCGCGCAGCCAACGCGCCCGTGCTCCCCGGACACACCACGACGTGAGCGCGATCCGCCTGATCGTCGGCCTGGGCAACCCCGGCGCCGAGCACGAGCACGACCGGCACAATGCCGGCTTCTGGTTCGTCGACGAGCTTGCACGTTCACATGGCGCATCGCTCGCGCGCGAAGGAAAGTTCTTCGGACTGGTGGGACGCGCGCGCATCGCCGGCGAAGCCGTGCTCCTGCTCGAGCCGTCGACGTGGATGAACCGCTCGGGCCAGGCGGTGGCGGCGCTGGCGAACTTCTACCGGATCTCGCCGCCCGAGATCCTCGTCGCGCACGACGAGCTGGACCTGCTTCCCGGGCAGGCGAAGCTCAAGCGCGGCGGCGGGCACGCCGGCCACAACGGCCTGCGCGACATCCAGGCGCGGCTGGGCAGCGCCGACTTCTGGCGGCTGCGGCTCGGCGTCGGTCATCCGCGCACGCTGCAGCTCGAGCAGGAAGTGATCGACTTCGTGCTGCACCGGCCGAGCCGCGAACAACGGCAGCAGATCGACGATGCGATCGCGCGCGCGCTCGACTGCCTGCCGCTGCTCGTCGCCGGCGAGGCGGAAGCGGCGGTGCAGAGGCTGCATACGCGCTGAGCCGCGGGCGAAGCGCTTCCGGGGCGGGGACGACTCACTATCGAGCCGCGGGCGAAACGACGCCGACGCGAAGCGTCGCGCGATGCTTCAGAATGCCGGATTCCCAACCCACCGAACATCATGCCCGCCCGCATCGTCACGCATCGCTCGCAGATCCACGGCAACGGCGTCTTCGCCGCAAGTGACCTCCCGAAGGGGACGCGCCTGATCCAGTACAAGGGGCAACTGCTCACCCACGAACAGAGCGACCGGATGTATCCGGACAGCGCCGACACCGGACACACTTTCCTGTTCGTGCTCAACGACGACTGGGTGCTCGACGCCAACCGGGACGGCAACAGCGCGCGCTGGACGATTCGCGCCGCGATCGCGTCTACATCGAGGCGATCCGCGACATCGCCCGCGGCGAGGAGCTGACGTACAACTACGGCATCGTGCTCGACGTGCCGCATACGCCGGCGATGAAGAAAATCTGGGCGTGCCGCTGCGGCGCGCCGAACTGCACCGGGACGATCCTGCAGCCGAAGCGGAAGAAGAAGCGCGGGTAGTTCAGCCGCCCGGTAGCCGCCGCGTCGCAGCGTGCAGCACCATCTCCATCGGTGCCTCGAGACGAATGACGCGCGCCGCAAGGTCCTCGATTCTCGATTGCTGACCCTTGAGTGCGTCTGCCTGGCGGCTGACCTTGTCTTCCAGCTTCACAACGACGGCCAGGGCTGCCCAGAGCCGATCAGCAATGCCCATGCGGCTCTCCGGGTCGCCGCCGGCGCGCCTGCGCCTC
>QEVN01000035.1 GCA_003576795.1 Burkholderiales bacterium | reverse complement strand
CCGGGAAGCGACGCGTCGGGAATGTCCTTCAGCATCGCCCCGCCGAAGAGATCCTTGTCGTAGCGGTCGGCGAGGAAGTCGCCGGCGGTCCGGAACGGCGTCAGCAGGCCCTTGAGCCCCGCGCCGACGTCGATCGTGCGGCTGCAGAACCTGCGCACCGGCTCGGCCACCAACGAATCGAAGTTCGCTGCCCGTCCGTCGGCGAAGCGCAGCTCCTGCCAGCGATTCGCGAGCACGCCGGCGAGGATCGAGCCGCCCGAGACGCTGGTGACGCGATCGAGCCTGCCGAGCAGCCCGGCGTCGTTCAGCCGCAGCAGCGAGCCGAGCCCGAACAGCGTCGCGCGGAATCCGCCGCCGGACAATGCGATGCCGATGGTGTTGCCGTCGATCGCCATGATCAGCTCGCCGGCTGCGGAATCGCCAGCCCTTTCGCCACCGCGGGCCGCTCCACGAAAGCGGCGAGCACGCGCGCCACCTCCGGGAAGTCGTCGAAGCCGACGAGATCGCGCGCGCCGTAGAAGCCGACGAGGTTGCGCACCCACGGGAAGATCGCGATGTCGGCGATCGTGTATTCGTCGCCCATGATCCACCTGCGCCCGGCGACGCGCTGCTCGAGCACTCGCAGCAGCCGCTTCGACTCGTTCACGTAGCGGTCGCGCGGACGCTTGTCCTCGTAGTCCTTGCCGGCGAACTTGTGGAAGAAGCCCACCTGCCCGAACATCGGGCCGACTCCGCCCACCTGGAACATCAGCCACTGGATCGTTTCGTAGCGCGCGGCGGGATCCGACGGCACGAAGTCTTCGCGCCCGAGCGCGGCGCACTTGTCGGACAGGTAGATCAGGATCGCGCCCGATTCGAACAGCGGCAGCGGCTTTCCGCCGGGGCCGTCCGGATCGATGATCGCCGGGATCTTGTTGTTCGGGTTCAGCGACAGGAACTCGGGCGACAACTGGTCGTTCGTCTCGAAGCTCACGCGGTGCGGCTCGTAGGGCAGCCCCATCTCCTCGAGCAGGATCGACGCCTTCACGCCGTTGGGCGTGGGCAGCGAATAGAGCTGGATGCGCTCGGGGTGGCGCGCAGGCCACTTCCTCGTGATCGGGAAGGTGGAGAGGTCGGTCATCTGTAACTCCAATCGGGGTACCGGGAAGGGTAGCGCTTCGGGCCATTTAGTGACATTGCGCAAACTTTCCGCCGGTTCGCCGCTTCAGTTTTCCGCTTTGCCGCCGAACAACGCTTCGATGCAGTCGCCGGTGGATCGGCGGTCCGCGCATCGTTTTCCGGCCACGGAGAGGAATCGGATGAGTCCTGGGGCAGCGATTCGCGAGCCTGCGCGAGCGAGGGAGAGAGCCGACGCTCCGGGCGAGGTGGCGCCGATGCTGAAGCGGATCGCGCCGGACGAAGTGCGCCTCGGCCATTTCATCCACGCGATCGACGGTTCGTGGCTCAGCCATCCGTTCTGGAAGACGAAGTTCGTGCTCGCTGACCCGGCCGATCTGGCCGCTCTTCGCGCAAGCGGCGTCGAAGCGGTGCTGATCGACGAGGCGAGGAGCGTCGTCGAGACCGAAATGCGGCCGGCGGCGACGTCGGCTTCGCAGGACGCGAGCCGTGTCCCGAAGCAAGCGCCCGCTTCTTCGGGGGACGGGTTGCGGGCGCCGTCCGTAGCCCCTGCTCCGCTCCCGCAGTCGTGCAGCGTTGCCGAGGAGGTCGCCCGCGCCGCGCAGATCGTGAACCGCTCCAAGCGCGTCGTGATGCAGATGTTCAGCCAGGCGCGCCTGGGCAAGGTGGTCGAGACCGCACGCGTACTGTCGGTAGTCGACGAGATCTCGTCGTCGGTGGCGCGCAATTCGTCGGCGCTCGTCACGCTCGCTCGGCTGAAAACCGCCGACGACTACACCTACCTGCATTCGGTGGCCGTCTGCGCACTGATGGTGAACCTCGCGCGCCAGCTGCGGGTCGGCGACGAGTCGCTCGTGCGCGAACTGGGGGTGGCGGGCCTGCTGCACGACATCGGCAAGGTCGGCATTCCCCGGCAGGTGCTGAACAAGACCGGCCGCCTGAGCGACGAGGAATTCGCGCTGATGCGCGAGCATCCCGGCCACGGGCATCGGTTGTTGCGGGAAGCCGGCACCGAATCGGAGGTCGTGCTCGACGTCTGCCTGCATCACCACGAGAGGATCGACGGCCGCGGCTATCCCGACCGCCTGTCCGGCGATGCGATCGGGCTGTTCGCCCGCATGGGCGCCATCTGCGACGTGTACGACGCGGTGACTTCCGAGCGCGCCTACAAGACCGCGTGGGATGCCGGCGATTCGCTCGCCCGGATGCTGAAATGGGAAGGACATTTCGATCCGACGATCCTGCACGCGTTCATTCGCAGCATCGGCGTGTATCCGGTGGGCACGCTCGTTCGCCTTCGCTCCGATCGCCTGGCGCTCGTGCTCGAACTGAATCCCGATGACCTGACGCGCCCGGTGGTGCGCGTGTTTCATTCGGCCGCCGGCGCCGGCCGCATCCCGGTGCAAGACGTCGACCTGGCGTCGTCCTCCGTCGACGACTCGATCGTTTCGCGCGAGCGTCCGCGCGACTGGAAGCTCGTGCCGTGGAAGGCGCGGTGGAGCGCGCTGATGGGGCTGGATCCGGATCTCGTCGACGGCGCCGCTTGAGATTCCGCGTCGAGCGCCCGGCGTTCAGGCCGCAACGTCGTCGTCGAGATCGGGTTGCGCTTCGAGGCTTTCCCGTGCGGGGGTGTCCGCCCGCTCGCCGATCTGCTGGCGCCACATCGCGTAGTAGAGGCCCTTGCGCTCGACGAGGTCCGCGTGCGTACCGCTCTCGACGATGCGCCCGCGCTCCAGAACGTGGATCGTGTCGGCGTGCAGGATCGTCGACAGCCGATGCGCGATCAGGACGGTGATCCGCTCCCTGCGGTGCGCGATGCGACGCACGGTTTCGGTGACCTGCTGCTCGCTGATCGAATCGAGCGCGGAGGTGGCCTCGTCGAAGATCAGCAGGCGCGGGTGCCGCAGCAGCGCGCGGGCGATCGCCAGGCGCTGGCGCTCGCCGCCCGAGAGCTTCATGCCCATCTCGCCGATGCGCGTGTCCAGTCCCTCGCCGGTCTTCCCGAGCAGGTAGGCGCACGCGGCCTGCTCCAGCGCGACGATCATCTCCGGGTCGGTGGCGTCGTCCTTCACGAACTGCAGGTTCTCGCGCAGCGTGCCGGCGAACAGGTGCGTCTGCTGCGTGACGATCCCGATCTGTCGGCGCGCTTCGTTGTAGCGCAGCGCACGCGTCGAGATGTCGTTGTAGAAGACCTCGCCCGCATCCGGCGTGTACAGGCCGACCAGCAGCCGGACGAGCGTCGACTTGCCCGAGCCCGAGGGCCCGACGAAGGCGATGCTCTCGCCGAGCCCCGCCGCGAAGGAAACGCCGTCGAGCGCGTTCGTGCTCACTCCGCGATGGCGGAAGCGCACGTCGTCGAAGCGGATCTGCACGATCGGCCCGAGATCCACCGGCGATTCGGGGCGCCGTTCGATCGGCCTGCCCATCAGCGCGTCGAAGCTGGACAGCGACGCGTGGGCTTCGCGCCAGGCGAGGATGACGTTGCCGAGTTCCTGCAGCGGTCCGAAGATCGATACCGAGATGAACTGCATCGCGATCAGCTCGCCGGTGTCCAGCACCTCGCGGAAGATCAGCCACAGCAGCGTGAACAGGATCGAGAGCTTGAGCAGGCTCAGCGTCGTTCCCTGCAGGAACGAGAGCACGCGGATGCGCCTGACCTTCGTCATCTCCAGCTCGAAGAGGCGCATCGTCTGCGCCTGCAGCCGGCGGATCTCCGGAAAGGTGAGCCCGAGGCTGCGGATCAGCTCGATGTTGCGCAGCGCCTCGGTGATGAAGCCCGCGTTGCGGCTCGTCTCGCGCACGATCGATCGCTGCTGCGCCTTGATCTGCCGGCTGAGCAGGCCGGTCAGTCCGCCCAGCACGAGCACGCCGACGAGGAACACCGGCACCAGCGCCCAGTGGCGGGCGAGCGCGTACCAGATGAGAAATGCGATGCCGACGAGCGAGGCGAACAGCGTGTTGACGAACTGGTTGATGAAGCGTTCGGTGTCGCTGCGTACCTTCAGCAGCAGCGAGAGCGTCTCGCCGCTCGAGTGGTCCTCGAATTCCTGGTAGCGCAGCCGCAGCGTCTGCCGCAGGCCGTCGTTGAAGATCTGCACCCCGAACTTCTGCACGACCAGGCGCGTCACGTATTCCTGGAACGCCTTCGCCAGGCGTGACGCCACGGCCACCGCGACGGCGAGCGCGAGCAGCCGCAGCACGCCGGACACCAGCTCCTCGTCGGTCTTGCCGGCGCGGCCGATCGCGTAGTCGTCGATGATCCGGCCGAAGATGATCGGGTCGACGAGCGCGAGCACCTGGCTCACGGCGGCGAGCAGCAGCGCGAGAGCGATCCACCGGCGTTGCGGCTTCAGGTAGCGCCAGAGGATCCGGAAAGAAGATCCATCGTCCGGCTGCGCGGCCTTGCCGGCGCCGCGGCCTGCCGCCGCACCCGCATCGTTCATGCGGATGTCGGCGGGAGGCTGCGTGTGCCTGGCACGGGCGGTGATGATCGCATCGAGTTGATCGGATGTGCCGGCCGCAGGCGGAAAAGCCGCGGGCTCAGCCGGGCCGGATGTTCTGGTTCACGCGGAACAGGTTCTCCGGGTCGTACTTGCGCTTCACCTGCGCGAGGCGCTCGTAATTACCGCCGTAGGCGGCACCCACCCGGTCGCCCTCGTCGGCGGTCAGGAAGTTCACGTACACGCTGCCGCTGGCGTAGGGCGCCGACGCCTCGAAGAAGTCGCGCGCCCAGCGGATGCAGCGCTGGTCGTCGGCCGGATCGTCCCAGCGTCCGTGCACGTTCATCACGTAGCGCGCATCCCGATGCGCGTACGCCATGGCGTCGGGGGCCGGTTTCGTCGTGGCGCAACCGATCGCGCCGAAGAAGATCTCGCATTGCACCGACGGAAGCTTTCCGATGTACTCGGTCACCTTGTCGAACAGTCCGTCGTCGAGCTTCGTGAAGTTGTGCGACTTCCAGTAGTTGCGCGCGCCGGGGGTGAGCAGCGGGTCGAAGGCCTGCTGCCATGCCGTGTACGGCTGCACGCCGATGAACTCGCCGGCCGGCTTGCCGAAGTGACGAAGCGGTTCGACGAGCGATCTGCCTTTCTCCGCCTCGCCGACGTAGAGAAACGCGAGTGCGAGCACCTCGGTGCCGTGGACCTCCGTCGGCAGGAACGGCAGCGGCGGCGCCTTGCGCAGCACCGTCCACACGACGAGTTCGTCGGGCGCCTTCGCGACGAAATCGCGGTACTGCTGCAGCACCGTCTTCGCTTCGGCAATCGGATAGAAGATCAATCCGCTGAGCAGGTTCGGCCCGACTTCGTGCAGCCGGAACCCGAAGCGCGTCACCGCGCCGAAGTTGCCGCCCCCACCGCGAAGCGCCCAGAAGAGATCCGGATTCTCCGTCTCGCTCGCGTGCAGCACCTTGCCGGTTGCCGTGACCACGTCGGCCGATTCGAGGTTGTCGACCGTCATCCCGTACTTGCGGCTGAGCCAGCCGAAGCCGCCGCCCAGCGTCAATCCGGCCACGCCCGTCGTCGAGTTGATTCCCAGCGGCGTGGCCAGGCCATGCGCCTGCGCCGCGGCATCGAAATCGGCGAGCCGCGCGCCTCCTTCGACCGTTGCCCGCTTCGCGGGAACATCGATCTTCGCCGCGTTCATCTGCGACAGGTCGGCGACGATGCCGCCGTCGCACAGGGCGTTGCCGGCGATGTTGTGCCCGCCGCCGCGTACGGCGATCAGCACGTCGTTGTCCCTCGCGAAGTTCACCGTCTTCACGACGTCCGAATCGGAAGCGCAGCGCACGATGGCTGCAGGGCGCTTGTCGATCATCGCGTTCCAGATCGCTCGCGCGGCATCGTAGGCATCGTCGTCGGGGAGCACGACCTGTCCGTCGACGTTCCCCCTCAACTTGTCGATCGCAGTGTCTGCCAGCCTGGTCATGTCAACCTCCTTCGATCCGTGCTGGACACGGCAGGGTCCCGGGTCTTCGTCCTCCATGGTCGAGCGTTGCAAGAAGTGGCGTCGCGTGGCGTCGCCCATCCCGGCCGATCGTAGGCTCGGGGCAGCGCAGCGCGCGAGTTGTTCGGATCGCGAAGGGGTTTCGGCGCGCGGCAGGCAGCGGTTCGCTACGGCTGCGTCCCCTTGCGGCGCAACTCTCCGTCAGCCGGAGCCCTCCCGCTCCTTCCCTTCGTTTTCGCCGGCGGCAGCCGCACCCATGCCGTCGAGCAGCGCCTCGGCGCGCGCGTGCCGCGTTTCGTCGCTCGTCCGCACGACGAGCAGGTTCGCACCGGACCACTCGACGTCCTCGAAGTTCAGCTCGTAGGCGTCGTGCGCGCCGCGCGCGCGCTGGCCGTTGCCCACGGTGAAGTTGCCCCTTTCCGCGCCGGCCTCGTCGGCGAGGCTGCGCAGTTCGACTTCGTCTTTCGGCAAGCCGCCGACGATCAGCGCCTCGCGCGCGCGTTGCGCCTCGTCGAACCGTTCGAAGCGCTTCATCAGTGTCCGTTGCATCTGGACTCGCCTCCCCGAATCGAAGGTTGCTGCCGCGCCGAGCCGCTGCGGGCGTAGCGGGGCGGCAGCGCGTTGTGGACGGCGGTGGCGGCTACGGCTGCATGCCCCGTCGCCACCGCGATCTGGTTCAGCGCACTCACCACGTCGCCGATCGCGTACAGGCCAGGCACGCTGGTGCGCATGTGGCTGTCCACGCGTAGCGCGCCTTCGTCGTCGCACGCTGCGCCGAGCGGGAGCGCAAGCTCCGAGCGCTGCCGGCTGCCCAGCATCGCGTATACGACGTCGAAGGCGTGATTGCGTCCGTCGATCGTGAACGAGCAGCGCTGCCCGTCGAAACGCATCGCCGAGGGTACGCCGGTGACGGCGATCCCGGCCTCGTTCAGTCGGCGCGACTGCGGCAGATCGCTCCAAACGCCGTCGCCGCCGGGCACGATGCTGACGCGGTCCGAGTAGGTGCGAAGGAAGAGCGCGTGCCGCGCAGCCGACTCCAAAGGGCCGTGCACGGCAATGTCGCGATCGACGGCCTCGAAGGCGTCGCAGACCGGACAGAAGCGCAGCGCGGCGCTCGCCACGGCCTGTTCGAGGCCTTCGATGCGGGGCATGACGTCGTCGCAGCCGGTCGCCAGCACGACGCAACGGGCGTCGACGCGCCTTCCGGAGAACGTAAGCGCGAAACCGCCGTTGCCGGCGTCGCTGTCACGCTCGATAGCCGCGACTTCGCCGGATTCGATGCGCGCGCCGAAGGCTCGGGCCTGCGCCGCCATCCGCGCCAGGAACGCGTCGCCGCCGATGCCGCTCGGAAACCCCGGGCAATTGTGGCTCTCGGGGATCCAGCGCGCACGGCTGTTGCCTGCGTCGAAGACTGCGATCGACCGGCGAAAGCGCGACAGATAGACGGCAGCCGTGAGTCCGCCGGGGCCGGCGCCGACGATCGCGCAGTCGAGCATGGGGGTCATCGCGTGCCGGTTGCACGCGGCGTTCCCGCTCGCATGCTTCACTGCGATCGAATGACTACGCGTCGCCGAGGGCTGTGACGGCCGGCACTATGCTCGCGGAGATCGAACAACGAGCATGGAGCGAATCATGCCGATTCGGCTGTTTGTCGTCGCTACGTTACTCACGTCGCTTGTGTCGTTCGTCGCGCCGGCAGCGGCGCAGGAACTTCGCGCGATCGGGGATTGCACGATCCGGCCGGGAACCCTGTGCCCCGGCGCGGACCTGCGGCGCGCCGACCTGCACGGTGCCGACCTGTCCAACGCGCAGTTCACGAACGCCGACCTGACGGGCGTTCGTCTCGACGGTGCCAGGCTGCGGGCGACGAACCTTCAGCAGGCGAAGCTGCGCGAGGCCGACCTGCGCAATGCCGTGCTGGAGGACGCCGACCTGCGGGGCGCGTTGCTGCGCGGCGCCGATCTGTCGGGCGCAGATCTTTCCGATGCGAATCTGCGCGACGCACACCTGCCGAACGCGAAGCTGAAGGGCGCCGCGCTGCGCAACACCGATCTCACCGCGGCCGAATTGCCCGGCGCGAACCTCGCCGATGCCGATCTGCGCCAGGCGCAATTGCGCGGCGCGGATCTGCGAGGCGCGTCGCTGGCCGGTGCGGACCTGCGCGGCGCCGACCTGCGCAGCGCGAACCTCGATGGCGCCAACCTGGAATCGGCGAAGATCGAAGGCGCGCAGTTCCTCGGCGCGAGTGCACAAGGCTGCCGCGGCTGTCCCTCGTGAACCGGCCCGCGGCGCGATGGCCTGCCGCTTCGGCCCTCAGGCCAGCTTGTCGAGCGTGCCGGTCGCTTCGGCGAGCAGGTAGTAGAACGTGACGCGTTGCTTGCGCTGCGCCCCCTTCATCGTTTCGAGCACGGACCTGATTCCTGCGTCGGCCGCCTCGGCTGCCAGCCCCAGCTTCTTCGCCGCGAACCCGTCGCGCACGGTGACCAGCTCGGCGCGGTTCGTTCCGGCAACCAGCGAGGCATCGGGGTCGCGCAACGCGATCCCGCAGTACTTGACGATCGAGGAGACGGCGTTCTCGTTCACGTTCGCCGTGTATTTGCGCAGGTCGGTCAGGTAGCTTTCCATGGAGGGCTCCGGCGGGAAAAGGAATTTGCTGCGGGCGCTGCGACTTCCGCGGAAAGGGTAGCCCCGACTGCCCCGTCCGTGGCACGGGCGCTGCCCGGCACGTCGGCGGGGTTTGACCGAGCGCAACGCCGGAGTTGATCCCGAGCAAGCGGCGCCGTTTTCGTCCATCACCTCGAGTGCAGGTCGAGCGCCGCGCGCTCGAGGATGCCGCGCACCTGCTCGACTCTCGCGTTGTCTCCGCCACGAGAGACGGCGTCTTCGCAAACGAGGGCGAGCGCGGCGCCCGATTCGTCGAGCCGCTGCATCGCTTCGCGCAGCGTTGCGTGCGGCGAGACGACGATGAAGCGAGGCGCGGCCCGCAGTGCCTGCCCGAGCGCCGACCGCGCCGCGTCGCCGCCGGCCTCGTCCCCCGCGCCGTCGAGCGCCGGCGGACGCACGACGCCGACCACGTCGCGCTCCTGCGTGACGAGCAGCCAGTCCGGCGCTGTCGCGAGCACCTGCTCGAGGACCGTGGCGTCCGCCTCGAGCGCGGCGCGCGCGAAGCGCCGGTTCATCGTCGCGCTCACGCCGGTTCGCTCGAGCGACAGCGCCACCGGGTCGAAGCGGTACTCCAGGCCGCGTCCCCGCAGCAGTGCGACGAAGATCGCCCCCTGCCCGAACACGCTGCGCGCGACGAGCAGCGCCGGGATCACCGCCGCCATGCCGGGCAGCAGCGTGTGCGGATTCGCCGTCAGTTCGAGGATCGCCATCAGCGCGGCGAGCGGCGCGTGCAGGCTCGCGCCCATCATCGCGACCACGCCGAGCGTCGCGTAGAAGCTCGCCGATGCGCCGCCCTGCGGCATCAGCCATTCCCCGACGAGCCCGAGCGCGCCGCCCGCGGTTGCCCCCATCACGACCATCGGTCCGATGAGTCCTCCGGGAAGGCCGAGTCCTCCGCAGGCGACGGTCGCCACCAGCTTCAGCAGCGCGATCGAGACGAGCACGGACAGGCCGAACTGCCCGAGCAGCGCAGACTGCACGGTGTCGTAGCCCAGGCCCATCACCTGCGGTGCAACGAGCGCGCACACGCCGGTGACGGCGCCGGCCGCGGTCGTGCGCAGCGTCAGCGGCAGGCGGCGCGAACGCAGCTCGAGCGTGCGCGTTCCCCAGACGTAGGCGGCCGCGAGACAGCCGACGACGACGCCGAGCAGGACGACGTACGGCAACTCGAGCAGCGACGCGAGCTGCAACGGCGGCACGGTAAACGCCGGATCGGGTCCGTAGACGATGCGGCTCACCGCGGCGGCGGCCATTGCCGCGAGGATCACCGGCGCGAAGCCGGCGAGCGTGTACTCGAGGAGTACCACCTCCATCGCGAACACGACGCCGGCGATCGGCGTATTGAACGAGGCTGCGATCGAACCGGCGACGCCGCAGCCGATCAGCGTGCGGATGCTGTTGTTCGGCAGGCGCAGCCACTGTCCGAACAGGCTGGCGCTCGTCGCGCCGATGTGGATGACGGGCCCTTCGCGTCCGACCGAGTGACCGCAGGCAATGGAGACGGCGCCGCCGACGAATTGCATCGCCGCGTTGCGCCACGGCAGCCACCCGGCGTGGCGCGCGAGTTGCGCCATCACGTGCGACGGGCCGACGCTGCGCGACTCCGGCCGCACGGCGCGAAAGAGCAGGCCGATGGCAAGCCCGCCGGCGGTCGGCAACGCGAGCCGCCATCCGAGCGGCAGTGCTTCGAAGTTCTCGGCGTTGTCCATCAAGCCGGCCAGCACCAGTGCGTTCTCGCTGGCCAGCCGGAACGCGACGATCACGACGCCGGTGACGACGCCGGCGAGCAGCCCCAGCACCGACAGCGGGAACAGCGCGTCGGCGCGTGCCAGCGCCGCGCGCAGTGCCTCGAGCGCGACGCGCGGGCTCGCGTAGCCGGCAAAGCCTCTCGGCCCGCTTTTCAGTTTCGTTTCACCGGTGCGGGCGAAGAATGCGCTCGTCGGTTTCGACCGCTTCTGTTTGCCGGACTGCGATGACATTCGATCGTTCTTCTTCGTGCCTGCGTTCGACCGCCGGCCTCCTGTGCCTGGCACTCGCGTTGCCGATGTCCGGCGCGCGTGCGGCCGACACCACGCCGGCACAGCAGCTCGCGCGCTGGAGCGCCGCTGCCGGCGTCTCGGGCGACCCCGCCCGCGGGCGCGCCTTCTTCACGAGTCGGCACGGCGCCGAATGGTCGTGCGCATCTTGCCACGGCAATCCGCCGCTCGCCGCAGGCAAGCACCAGAGCACCGGCAAGACGATCGATGCGCTGGCGCCGGCCGTGAACCCCGCGGCATTCACCGACGCCGCGCATATCGACAAATGGTTCCGGCGCAACTGCAAGGACGTGCTGGCCCGCGAATGCGATGCCCGCGAGAAGGCCGACGTGCTCGCGTACCTGATGGGGCTGAAGCGATGATCGCCGCTCGTCCGCTGGCGCTTCTCCTGCTGTCGCTGCTCGCACTGTCGGCACACGCCGGCCGGCGCGGAATGCCGCCCGACGTACCTGCGGTCTATGCGAAGGAGTGCGGCGCCTGCCACCTCGCGTATCCGCCGGGTACGTTGCCCGCCGCGTCGTGGCGACGCATCGTCGACGGACTCGAGCGCCACTACGGAACCGACGCATCGCTCGACGACGCGTCGACCGCGCGCATCGACGAATGGCTGCAGCGATACGCCGGCACCTGGAAGCGCGTGCGCGAGGCGCCGCCGCAGGACCGCATCACGCGATCGGCCTGGTTCGAGCGCAAGCACCGCAAGGTCGACGCGGCTGTCTGGCGGCACGCGAGCGTCAGGAGCGCTGCGAATTGCGGGGCGTGTCACGCCGGAGCCGAGCGCGGGCATTTCGACGACGACGACCTGCGCGTTCCATTGGGGCTGCCTGCGCGCCAATAGGAGAACAGATTGCAGACCACCTCGACTCTCCCGCGCATCGCCGATGCGAAGCCAGCCTCGTCGCGCGGGCGACGCGTAGTCGACGCGCCGATACGCATGTTCCACTGGCTGTTCGCGCTCAGCTTCGTCGGCGCCTACGTCACTGCCGACGGCGAGCGCTGGCGCGCGATGCACGTCACGCTCGGCTATCTGTTCGCGGGGTTGCTCGTGCTGCGCGTGCTGTACGGCGCATTCGGGCCGCGCCAGGCGCGTCTCGCGCCGCTGCTGCACCGCGTGGGCGGCGTTCGTCGGTGGCTGCATTCGCTGCCGAATCGACCGTTGCTGCAAGCGGACTGGCGCCAGGGCGAAAGCCTGCTGATCGCGCTGGCGATTGCCACGATGCTGTTCGCGGTCGTGCCGCTGACGCTCACCGGCCTGGGCGTCTATCAGGAATGGGCCGGAGACTGGCTGGAGGACGTGCACGAGTTCTTCGGCGATGCCTTCCTCGCGGTGGCGCTCGTGCACGTGGGTGCTCTCGTCGGGTCCAGCCTGCTGCGCCGACGCAATCGCATGAAGCCGATGATCACCGGCCGCATCGACGGCAGCGGGCCCGATCCGGTGCCCGACGAGCGTCGCTGGCTGGCGCTGCTGCTGCTGGCCGCATCGATCGCCTTCGTCGCATGGCAGTGGGCGCAGGCACCGAACGGGCTCGTTCCGTGGCAGGCGATCGCGACGACGTTCGCGCGCGTCTTCTCCTGATCTTCGCAGTCGCGCCCGGGCTTACGATCCGAGCGCGCGCTCGATCGCCATCCCGACGCGCAGCAGCCGATCGTCGTCGCCGGGCAGCGCGTCGATCGCCAGGCCGACGGGAAGCGCAGCGCTGGTCGTTCCGCAGGGGATCGTCAGCCCCGGCGCTCCCGCCACCGTACCGGGTTCCGTGTTGCGGATGTAGGCGGGAAAGACCGGCGAGGGCTCCCCGGCGATCCGCACGAATTCCGCGCCGATGCGCGCTGCCGGCAGCGGTGTGGTCGGGAACACGAGCGCCGCGATGCGATTCGATTCGAAGCAGCGCCGCCAGGCGCGCTGCAGCGCGGGCCGCAGCTCGCGCATCGCTCGCCGGTATTCCCCGAGCGTAGGCGCGCTCGCGTTGCCCAGCCCCTCGAAGGCGTGGCGGACATCGGGACTGGCGATGCGCGCGACGAGCGCGTCGAAGTCGAATGCGAGGCCGTGGCGCGACCAGTAGTCGCGCAGCGCCGGCAGCGTTTCGTAGCGCGCGATCGCCATGCCGGTTGCAGCGGTGAGCGCTGCGACCTCCTCGACTTCGCAGCGCACGAACTCGGCGCCCGCGTCGCGAAGGCGTTCGAGTGCCGCGTGCGCGGCTTTCGCCGTGTCGTCGTCGAGCGGCGTCCAGAAATGGCGCGTCGGCACGCCCAGGCGCAGGCCACGCAACGGCTCTTCCTGCAGCCATCGTGCGCCTTCGCGTGCGGCCCTTCCCTGGTTGGCTGCCTCGCGGCCGGCGCGCCCGGTCACCACCGCGTCGAGCAGCGCGCAGTCGGCGACGCTGCGGGCGATCGACCCCGGCGTGTCGCGCGTCGTCGAGATCGGCACGATTCCTTCGGTGGGCCAGCGTCCGGTGCTCGGTCGAAAGCCCACGACCCCGCACAGCGCCGCCGGAATCCGCACCGAGCCGCCGGTGTCGGTGCCGATCGCGGCAGGCGCGGCGAATGCGGCAACCGCGGCGCCGGCACCTCCGCTCGAGCCGCCGGCGATGCGATCGGGCGCGTGCGGGTTGCGCACCGCGCCGAAGGCGGCGTTGTCGTTCGTGATGCCGAGCGCGAATTCGTGCAGATTCGTCTTGCCCAGCGCGAGTGCGCCGGCGTCGAGCAGGCGCTGAGCGACCGCGCTGCCCGCTTGCGGCACGTGCCCGCGCAGCGCCGGACTGCCCGCCGTCGTCGGCATGCCGGCGACGTCGATGTTGTCCTTGAAGGCGAGCGGCACGCCGTGCAGCGGACCCCGCGCCGACTGCTTGCGGTCGGCGACGGCGGCGGCCTTCAAGAGGCCCTCGGCGTCGACGTGGATCCACGCGTTCGAATCGCCGGTGCGCGCGATCGCCTCGAGCAGCGCGCGGGCGTACTCGACGCAGCTCATCTCGCCGCGCGCGATCCGGCCCGCGGCCTGCGCGACGCCGAGCGCGGCGATTTCGTGCGGCGCGTTCAAGACGTGGCGGAGACGATCGAATGCGTATCGGCGAACTGCTCGAAGCGAACGATCTTCCCGTCCTCCACTTCCCAGACGTGCGCGACGCGCGCACGCATCGGCTTGCCCGTCGCGCGGAAGGTACCCGAGTAGGCGCCCACCGCAGCCACCCGGCGATCGTCGGCGATCAGGCATTCGAGCTCGAAGCGAAAGCCTTCCCAGTCGCGCTGGATCGGCGCGAACACGTGCGCGACGATCTGCTCGCGCCCCGTGTAGGTTCCGGCCAGCGGCGAGCCGGCCGCCTCGGTCCAGCGCGCCTGCGGCGCGAGGTCGGCGAGCATCGCGTCGAGGTCGCCCCGGGCGGAAGCGTCGTAGTGGGCCTGGACTACATCGCGCGGCGTGCGCATCGAAGCGGCTCCTTGTCGAGGGCGCGACGGCTCAGACCGGCTGCGCGTCGGGCGGATAGAAGGTCATCGACACCTTGCGGAGGAACGCGCCCGCCGGGTTGTTCGCGATCTCGCCGCTACCGGTCACGCCGAGGAACTTGCCGGTGGAGCGCATCCGCTCGAAATCGAAGACGAACACCGAGGCGACCGGAATCAGGAACTCGCGGAAGGCGAACACGTAGCGGTTCTCGTCGAACTTCCAGTAGCTGGCGAGGTCGACGTCGCCCTGGCCGCGCTGCACCCCGACCAGGCACTGCCACGCATAGCGCTGCGAGTTCAGGTACGTGTGCTCGTAGGTGTGCTGCGGGCTGTAGACCTGGTGCGTGCGCAGGCCGATCAGGTCGCGCGTGGGCGACGGCACGAAGCCGGTGGCGGCCGATTCGTCGTCGCCGACGACGCCGGCGGCGAAGGTCTGCATCGGCCGCGGTTCGCCGGGCGCTTCGTCCGGCTCGCGCACGCGCGTCTCGATCGCCAGTGCGCGTTTCGTGCGCGTGTCGAACACGAGCGTCAGCGCGACCGTCGGGCGGTTGGCGAAGGTGAGATCGACGAAGTGCAGGTCCGGGGCCAGTTCGATCGCTTCGTACCAGTCGACGCCTTCGCCGGACTCGTCGCGCCATGCGGCGAGGTGGCGCTCGCGCGGCTGCAGTTCGACGAAGCGCTCGCCGAAGCGCAGGCGCAGGGTCCTGCCGATCCAGGCATCGGTGCAGGGCAGGCGGTTGGTGGCGATGCCCGCGGCGAAGTCCTCGTAGTTCTTCCAGTCGGCGGGTCGGGCGTCGTTCATCCGGTCGATCTCCTCGCGGCGGCTTCAGCCCGCGCGCGCGTGTTCGGGCGCGAAGGCGATCGTGGGCAGGTCGACCGCGGAAGCGCCGCCGTCGACCATCAATGACGTGCCGGTGATCATTCGCGCGCGCGGCGACGCGAGGAAGAGCACGGCATCGGCGATCTCGTCGGGCTCCGCCGGGCGGCCGAGCGGGACGTCCTGCGTCACCAGCCGATAGGCCTCGGCGACGTCGGGCAGCCCGCGTTGCGCGACGAGCGCGCGCATCTGCTGGTCGGCCATCTCGGTCCTCACCCATCCGGGGCACACGGCATTGGCACGCACGCCGCTCCGCCCGAAGTCGCGCGCGATCGAGCGCGTCAGGCCGATCAGCGCGTGCTTCATCGTCACGTAGCCGACGACGTCGGGCCCGGAGAAGTGTCCCGCCAGCGACGAGACGACGACGATCGAGCCGCCGCGCGCGACGAGATCGGGCATCGCCTCGCGTGCGCAGACGAAGGCCGTGTCGAGATTCAGCCGCGTGGCCTGCGCCCAGGCGGCATCGTCGGTTTCGAGCAGCGCGCCGACGCCGTGCCCGCCCGCATTGGCGACGAGCACGTCGATGCCGCCGAAGCGCTCGCGCGTGCGCCGCATCGCGTCGCGCACCGCTTCGGTGTCGGCGGCGTCGCCGGCGACGACGAGCCCCCCGATCGGCTCGGCGACGCCTTCGAGCGCATCGCGCCGCCTTCCCATCAGGGCCACCTGCCCGCCCGCTTCGACGAAGCGCCGCACCACGGCGGCCCCGATTCCCGTTCCGGCACCGGTGACGAACGCGACCTTCCCGCTGAACTCGCCCATCGCGCGCTCCGTTGGTCGTTCGAGGCGAGTCTAGGCCGGCGTGCTCCGGCCGGTCTTGTCCGAACGCGCACTGGGCGTACACCGACAGCGCACGGACGCGCACGGGTACGGCAGCGTCGCGCGCTGATGCGCGGCCATGCGCACGGGCGGCTGCGCCGATGCACCGACGTGCAACGCGCAATGCGCTGTCGGACAAACGCCGGCCGGCGCGCCGGCCTACAGTGCGTCGCGTATGGAGTGCACGACGACCCGAAAGCTCGATCGCATCCCGCTGCTGCTGCGCGGAAGCCTCGGGCATTTCATCGACGGCGCGATGCGCGCGCCGTGCGCCGGTCGTCATCGCGCGGTCGTCGACCCGGCCACCGAGTTGACGATCGCCGAGGCGGCCGACGGCGATGCCGAAGACGCACGAGCCGCGGTCGCGAGCGCGCGGGCCGCCTTCGAGTCCGTTGCATGGAAATGCACGCGCCCGGCCGACCGCGAGCGGATGCTGTGCCGGCTCTCCGAGCTCGTGCTCGCCAACGGCGACGAACTCAGCGCGCTCGAAACGCTGCAGGGCGGCAAGCTGCGCAGCGTCGCCCGCCGCATCGACGTCGAGAGCGGCGCCGAGTTCGTCCGCTACATGGCCGGCTGGGCGACCAAGCTCGAAGGCCAGACGATCGACAACTCGATCCCGCTTCCCGGCCGCCAGTGGGTCACCTACACGCGGCGCGAGCCGATCGGCGTCGTCGCGGCGATCGTGCCGTGGAACTTCCCGCTGGCGATCGCGCTGTGGAAGGTCGCGCCGGCGCTCGCCGCCGGCTGCACCATCGTGCTCAAGCCGTCCGAGGAGACGCCGCTGACCGCGCT